>NZ_JBUPWE010000003.1:0-381640 GCF_055502615.1 Pseudoduganella sp. jia 9
TGATAGGTCAGGTGTGGAAGTGCAGTAATGCATTAAGCTAACTGATACTAATTGCCCGTACGGCTTGTCCCTATAACCTTGACGGTTACAGTGCATTTACTCTTTGATGAGAGTTACCCAACTTACTTCTTCCAGATTGAGCAGTGACGTTGCCCCATAGGGAACGGCACTGCGTACAAGTCATGCCTGATGACCATAGCAAGTCGGTCCCACCCCTTCCCATCCCGAACAGGACCGTGAAACGACTTTGCGCCGATGATAGTGCTGCAACCAGTGTGAAAGTAGGTTATCGTCAGGCTGTTACATAGAAAAACCCCGCTAGCGTGTGCTGGCGGGGTTTTTCGCATTTGAACGCATGCTTTGTGCACTGCCCACTTGATTCCGACCCGTCGGCCGGCAAGATGCTGTCGACCGATCAATGTCGTGGAGCAGTTGACGCGACCGCCACGAAACGGCTTGCCCCTTATGTTGCAAGAATTGCTATATGATCGTGGAGTTCATCCCCTTCGGCCAACCTTCCGTGGCCAACACCCAGCGTGCGGCAAACACCTGTTCGAGAAGTTCTCCAAGCCACTGAACTGCGCCTGAAGGCGCTGATGTTGCGGGGTATGGAGGGCGATGGTAAGCGTACAGCCTGCACCGTCTAGACACTGAATAGCACCAGTTGCCAAGATAGTCCCCACTAAATTTTGGTGGAGACTATCTTGGAGAGTGAGGTCAAACCCGGCAGGCGCCGACGCAGTACGAACTACCCACTGGAGTTCAAGCGGAAGTTGGCGCAACAGGCGTGCGAACCCGGTGTGTCGGTTGCACAGCTGGCTCTGCAGCATCAGTTGAATTCGAATATGGTGTTCAAATGGCGGCGCCAATTGCGCGCCGGCCTGTTCGATCAACCGGGGCTGGTTGCGGTGACATTGGCGCCAGTGATACCGCCACGGCTTGGTGTGAGCGATCAGCGCTGCGAAGGCGTGATCGAAATCCGGCTGGGCAATGCGACGATGCGGATCGAAGGTCGGCCCGATCCAGCAACGCTGGCAGTGGTCCTGGAAGGGCTACGCCGATGATCGGCCTGCCCGCAGGAACACGTATCTGGCTCGCGGCCGGCGTGACCGATATGCGTTCCGGCTTCAACGGTTTGGCCTCAAAAGTGCAGACTGCCTTGGAGGAAGATCCGTACAGCGGCCATGTGTTTGTTTTCCGCGGCCGGCGCGGCGATCTCATTAAAGTGCTGTGGTGGACTGGCGATGGCCTGTGCCTGCTGTGCAAGCGCCTCGAGAAGGGCCGCTTCATCTGGCCACAGGCCACGAGCGGTACCGTCACGCTGACACAGGCCCAACTCTCGATGCTGCTTGAAGGGATCGACTGGCGCCGGCCAGAACGGACTTGGCGACCGGAGTCGGCCTTGTAAACTTGCTATCGTCAGCGTAAACTTGGTCGCATGCTCAACGCCGCTGACCTGCCCGACGATATCGCTGCCTTGAAGGCCATGCTGCTGGCCAGCGAAGCGCGTGCTGCACGGATTGAAACATACGCAGAACAGAGCGAAGCGCGCTTGGCGCATTTGACCGCTGAACTGTCGAGGCGGGACGCCGAGATCGAGCACCTGAAGCTGGTCCTGGCCAAGCTCAAGCGCATGCAGTTTGGCCGCAGCTCTGAAAAGCTGGACCAGCAGATAGAGCAACTGGAACTGCAGCTGGAAGACCTGGAAGCGGAAGAAGCGGTCGCCGAGGCCCAGGCGCCTGCAGAGGTAGCGCCTCGCAAGAAAGCCGAACGCAAGCCGCTGCCACCACATCTGCCACGCGAAGAGCATGTGCACTCACCGGGCAATGATGCCTGCCCGGACTGCGGCGGCCACCTGAAGTATCTGGGTGAAGACGTCTCGGAGCAACTGGAGTACGTGCCGGCCAGTTTCCGCGTGATCCGCCACGTACGTCCCAAGCTGGCCTGTGCCTGCTGCGATACGATCGTGCAAGCACAGGCAGCAAGCCGGCCGATCGAGCGCGGCATCGCCGGTCCTGGACTGCTGGCCCATGTGCTGGTAGCGAAGTATGCCGACCACCTGCCGCTGTATCGCCAAAGCGTGATCTACGGCCGTGAAGGCGTGGAGCTTGAGCGCAGTCTACTGGCCAACTGGATCGGTGCCGCCAGCATGCTGCTGCGTCCCCTGATCGATGCCCTGCGCCGCTATGTTTTTGCCGGCACTAAACTGCATGCCGACGATACGCCACTACCGGTACTGGCGCCAGGCAACGGCAAAACGCGCACGGCACGCTTGTGGACTTACGTGCGCGACGACCGCGCCGGCGGTGACGACACGCCACCGGCAGTATGGTTTGCATACTCACCCGACCGCAAAGGCGAACATCCGCAGGCGCACCTGGCCAACTTCAACGGCGTGCTGCAGGCCGACGCTTACGCCGGCTTCAATGCGGTCTACGACACTGGCCGCGTGATCGAAGCAGCATGCTGGGCACACGCGCGACGTAAGTTTTACGACCTGCATGCGGCGCGCCCGACACCGCTGACCACCGAAGCGCTGCGCCGGATCGGCGAGCTGTATGCCATCGAAGAATCCATCCGCGGCAAGCCGCCCGACGAACGTCGTGTCACCCGCCAGCAGCAAGCGAAACCGCTGCTCGACGACCTGGAGCGCTGGCTGCACGCCACGCTCGCTACGCTGTCGCGTAAATCCGATACGGCGGCAGCGATCCTGTATGCCCTCAAGCTGTGGCCGGCACTGATCCGCTATGCCGACGATGGCCGCATCGAAATCGACAACTCGGCCGCCGAACGCGCGCTGCGCGGCGTCGCGCTGGGCCGGCGCAACTTCCTATTTGCCGGCGCCGACAGCGGTGGCGAACGCGCCGCTGCCATGTATGGGCTGATCGGAACGGCCAGGCTGAACGGCATCGACCCCGAAGCCTGGTTGCGCCACGTGCTGACGCATATCGCCGATCATCCTGTGAACCGCGTCGACGACTTCCTGCCCTGGAACTGTGCCGCCAAACTGGCCGGCTGAACTCCGCTTCCCAGCGGTGTGGCAAACATCATCTCGCTTTCCATCTGACGGCTCAAGACGGTGCTGAACAGACGCTTACAAATTAGACCGGATTAGATCGCGAGGGAAAACGGGGGCACTGCGTCATGCGTCTTTTCCATCGAATCCGCTTGAGTCCGCTTGAATCCGCCTGACGCTAATCGGGTTCAGCAGATAGCTCGACTGGACCCGGACAAGCGAGCTTGCAGACTCTATGTCCGCCTCTGGCTGAACTCGGCCGTTCGCCAGAGCGCAGCAGCCCGCAAAATCGGAAAGTCGCAGGCTCTCGTGAAAGGCAGCTCCCGCCCTGAAGCGGACCGTCGTCCGAAAAAAGGTCATCAATCCGACATAGTCAAGATCTGCTGCCACCGGTTTCAAGGCTATATCGTTTTGCAAGATGTTCCACTCCCTAAAGATCCTTCAGGGATCGGGTCATGCTGGACATAAGGTAGGCGCGGTCAACGTCAGAAATTTTCAGCCTTTCAAAACCGGGCCAACTGGCGACATTGGACAATCCGAAGTCCCATGCTTCACTAAAATAGGTCGGATCCAGTCCCCACTCATCTCGCGGCACCGATCGATGTATGAAACCGCGCACAACCCACAGATCAGAAAGGAACTCTCGTCCGGCATTGCTGAGAGGTTCGAGAGGTCTTTCATCGGGCCAGATCAAGCAGAATTTGAGCAACTCGAAGTTTGGTTGAGCTGCAGGATCCAAAGTCAGCTTCCTCAAGATTTCAATATCGTTCCGCAATATCATTTGTATGGCTCCAACTATAGCAACTCGCCTAGCACCGCGAGCCTGCGGGCTCACGGATACCCGGGAAAACCTCGAAGCTGACGTTAGGTGCACGACCTCTCCTGGCCGAATCGGCCATAAGTCACGCTGCGGGCGCTGGAACGGTTCGCACCGCGCGTCGTCGCTGGAGCGGAACAATCGATTCCAGCACTCCGGCGCGCTTACATATTAATGGCGCGCACCAGCCGCACGCCCCACTCCTCGTCGGGATTGGTCGTGCCGTCGCCAAGGCGCTCCTGCATTACCGCAACACCCAGGTCCCGCCGCTTCGGTAGCCGGCTTCGCTCCGCGGCATTCAGCGCAGCGCCGATCTCGGCATAGGTCAGATCCGTGCAATAAACGGGCGCACCCGGCTGCTGGCGCCACGAGTCCGCGAGCGAGCCGGCGTCGAAGGCATCCAGGCCGGTATCGTTGACCAGCGACATGGCGACCTTGCGATCGTGACCCCGGTCCGCGGCCACCGGGATGGCGATGCGGTCGGATGCGCCGGCGGGCCTTGCCTTCCTGGCCAGGGAAGCCGAGCCGATGGCATTCCATGCCTTGGCAACGGGACGGCCAAGCTGCCCGGCGACCCACAGGCTCTCGACCTGGCCTTGCTCGATGGCGTCGATCTTCTCGTCGCGGAAGGGGTAGTAATTCGAGGTGTCGATGACCACGGTCTGCGCCGGGAGGCGGGCGACCAGTGGCGCGATGCCGGGGATGCGGTTGAGCGGGATCGACAGGATGACGGCATCGACATCGATGAACGCGTCCTCAGCGGTCACCGCGCGCGCGCCGCCGGACAGCAGTTCCGCATCGATCGTCTCGGGCCCACGCGAATTGGCCACTTTTACTTCGTGACCGGCCTGGCTCAAGCGCATGACCAGCGTCTTGCCGATGTGTCCCGTTCCCAAAATACCGATCTTCATACATTCCTCTCATTGATGATTTCTGTGCTGTCATAATAGGAACAAACTCCCTTGACAACAAGAACTCACCGAAAAGTGGGTAACGCACCAAAAGGTAAGTACTATGAACCGCGACTGGCAATGTGACGATCCCAAGCAGCAGCTCGTATGGGCCGCAGCGACGGGCGAAGCGCTGCGCGTACTGGAAGGAAAGTGGAAGATCGTCATCATCGTCCAGCTCTTCGCGGCCAAGCAGCCGCTGCGATTTTCGGAATTGCAGCGGCGGGTCGAAGGCGTCAACCAGAAAATGCTGATCCAGCAACTCAAGGAGCTGGAGAAGGACGGGATCGTCACACGAAAAGTGTATCCACAGGTACCTCCCAGGGTCGAATATGCACTCAGCGACATTGGCCTGGCGCTCGGTCCTTCGATCGAGTCCCTGGTGGACTGGTCACTGCTGCGCCGGGATGCCCTTCGTGCTGCCTCCCCGGCCTGACTGTCGACGGCGACCGATCGTGGCGACGCAATACCCTGCCATGAAAAGGGCTGATCACCGCCCTGCCGGCGCTGGCCGAACCATCGCGGCAACGCAGGCGCTCGGGTAGAGGTGCCGATGGAGCTCTTTCAATCGATGCGCCTGTTCGCCAAAGTCGCACAGCTTCAAAGCTTCACCAAGGCCGCCGAGTCCCTTCATATCGGCCGGCCGCAGGTCACGCTGGCCATCAACCAGCTTGAAGCGTCGTTGGGTGTACGGCTGTTTCAGAGAACGACACGCAAGGTCAGCCTGACTGCCGAGGGCGAGATCTTCCTGGCCAGGGTTGAAGAGATTCTCGGCCGCGTCGACGAAGCGGTGGCGATGTTCCAGCCTCCGGGGGGCGCCGTCAGCGGACGCCTCCGGATCGATATTCCTTCGGCGTTTGCCGTGGAGGGCTTCATGGCTTCGCTCAGCCAATTCCGCAAAGCGTATCCCAGGGTATCGATCACGCTGGGGGTGAGCGATCGTTCGGTCGACCTCATCGCCGAAGGGGTCGATTGCGTGCTGCGCATCGGCGAACTGCCGAGTTCCAGCCTGGTGGCTTGCCGCCTGGGCGCACTGGTGATGATCACCTGCGCGGCGCCGGCCTATCTCGAGAAAGCGCCGCCGCTCGAGAACCCGGCCGGTCTCGACCGGCATACATGCGTCAATTTCCTGTCCGGCATCAGCAAACGCACGCTGCCATGGCACTTCCGCGACCATGGCGTGGGCACGACGCTGCTGCCTGACAGCTCGATGCTGGTGAACGATGCATCCGCCTATGTCCAGTGCGCCCGGTCCGGCTTCGGGTTGATTCAAGTACCGGGAATCCTCGTGGACCGGTATCTTCGCGACGGGACGCTGGTGGAGGTCCTGGCGCAATATCGTCCCGCCCCGCGCCCTGTCTCGCTGGTCTACCCAAGCCGGTCGCATGTTCCGCCAGCACTGCGGGCATTTTCGGAATGGCTCCAGCAGCACTTCGCCGCCATCGACCGCACCTGGCTTGCGTAGTCGCGCACCGGCTGCGCCGGCGTGACTATTACAGCTTCACCAGGATCTTGCCGAACTGCGCGTTGGACTCGAGGAAGCGGGTTGCTTCGACGATCTCATCGAACGGGAATACCTTGGCAATCTGCGGGCTGAACTTTCCAGCGCTCAGACCTTCGGTGATGAAGGTCTTGGCGCGGGCAAGTTTCTCGTCATCGGCAGTCACTTCGATAAATTCGTAGCCGCGAATCGTTGTGTGCTTGCCCAGCACGTGCAGTACCGGCACTGGCGTGGTGTCGTGGCTCAGTGCGCCGTAGATGAATACGATGGCATCCTTGCTCGTCGCCTTGACGATGTTTTCGAAGTCGGGGCCACCTACCGGATCGAAGACCACGCGTGCACCGGCGCCGCCGCTGATGCGCATGATCTCCGCAGTGATGTCGTCCAGGCCGGTCTGCAGAATGTGGGTAAAGCCTGCCTGCCGCAGTGCATCCGTTTTCTCGCCATTGCGGGTGATGGCGATCGGGGTGGCGCCGACGGACGCGGCGATCTGCATCGCGGCCAGTCCCACACTGCTCGACGCCGCCGGCAGAACCACGAAGTCGCCTTTGCCCAGGTTGGCCAGGTCGATCAGTGCGCCCCAGGCAGTGGTGAACGGCATCCAGGTGGCGGCTGCGGCTTCATAGCTTACGCCAGCCGGATTCCTGACCACGGCGCGGGCCGGGGCGATCACGAGATCGCCATACAGGCCATACTGGTCGAACATGAAGGCCGGGATGACGGCGACCTGATCGCCGACCGCCAGGCCGCTTACCCCCGGTCCGACGGCGTCGATCACGCCCGATGCCTCATAGCCCATCGTGGCCGGGAAGATCGGCTCGATCACGTAGCGACCGGAGCGGTACATGCTCTCGGCGCGGTTCAGACCCAGCGCGCGGACGCTGATGCGTACTTCGCCAGCCTTCGGCTCGGGAGTGGGTACTTCGTCGATCTGCAGAACTTCAGGACCACCGGTTTTGTGAAAACGAACATGACGTGCCATAACTCTTCTCCTGCTTTTGATACGCCGCCAACGGGGCGTGGAATGGGTAATTGACCGGTCCGCTCACGCTGGCGTCGAAGGACGCGAAGGCAAGCTGGACACAGGCGAACTATAAGGAGGAGCCCGATCGTCGAGAAGACCGGATGGCGGGAACTGACTGTTTCGGTTTTTGCCAACTATCGCCACGAGCATGCGACATTCCGTACGGTGCGGTCGAGGAGCCGATGACCTGTCCCCTGCCCGGGCGGCGGCCCCCTGCGCGAATGATCCCATCAACATATCAACAAGCGTGCAATGCGCGACGCTTTATTTCCCACTTGAAGCTAATTCGATCGGCATTGGAAATTCTGATTTCTCATCAGTAAGTAGTCTGCGGATTTTATTTGCATTCAACGATTTCACATCCGCACTTGGCGATACACTTGCATTGCTTCCTGCAATCGATCACGGCTGACCTCCCAAACTCTCGATGCTGTCAATCCCATCGAATAGTTTTCCTGCGTGCAGTGGTATTTATTTTCGGAAAAATATCATGACAAATACAAGGTCTGTACAGCGCATTTTGATGTTGGCTGTGGCATTAAGTTCGGGCATCGCGCACGCCAGTGCCGTCGGCGCACGCGACGTTGCCATCCACGAGCTGCAGGTGAATACCACCGGCATCCTGAATAATGATGAGAGAGGCGCGGCAAGTAATATCATCCTGGATTTTTACGTCGGATCACGAGCCTCCATCACAAGCCTCGAATGGGACGTCAATGTGACCAGTTATGCCGGAAGCTACCTGTCCGAAATGAAGGTCACGTTCAGCGATACAACGGGCACCGGCGTGACTTTTACGCCCGGCAGCGGCGATGATTTTGACGGGACAGCGAACTACGCCGGATTCCAGGATCTTGGCGAGCTTGGACAGGTTTTTGCAGTGGGCGCCGACGGCATTCTGCGTCTGGAATTCCATGACGGCTTCAAGGATCTCGCATTCGACGAGCCTGAGGGAGTATGGAACTCGGGCACGCTGGTCTTCGGTATTTCTCCAGTGCCCGAGCCTCCCGCCTTTGCCATGGTGCTGGGCGGTCTGCTGTTGCTGTCGACCGCTTTCAGGCGACATCGTTAGCAGCAGCCGGTTTTCCCTGATCGGGACCTGTTTTCCCCGACGGATGTTTCATCCCAAAACAGCCATCACCGGAGCCCGAACCATGCCGACACGCTTTTTCCACCAGCCGCTGATGCGGATTCTCTCAGCTTGCGGCGCGATGACGCTCGCGATAACGTGTGTTATTTCCGCTGCCCCGGCATCCGCGGAGGCCACGTTCGAACCTGCTCAACCGATTCCTCTTTATTCCTATTTCGCGACAGGCGATGTCAATGCCGCGGTAACGGCGCCATCGTCGCTGCCGACGCCATCATTCGTGTTGATGGGTGGCGGTCCCGACGTGGATCCGGCGTTTCGATGGCTGATCCAGCGGGCCGGCATCAAACCGGGCACCGGGGGACGATTCGTCGTCATTCGGGCCACCGGGACCGAGGCGTATAACCCGTATATTTATTACAGCGACGAGGCGTTGTCGACTTCCACGACGATCGCCGATATGTGGGTGGGCGGCGCCGCGCTGGGCCTGACATCGGTGGAAACGCTGGTGATTCCCAGTGTCAAAGCGGCCAACAGCCAGGCCGTCAATGCGATCGTGGCGAAAGCCAACGTCGTCTTCATCGCAGGTGGTGACCAGAGCCATTACATCCGTTTCTGGAAAGGCACGGCGCTTGAACAGACGCTGAAAACACTGATGGCGAAAAACGTCCCTGTCGGCGGCACCAGTGCGGGTCTGGCAGTGTTAGGCCAGTTTGATTACTCCGCACTCTACCAGTCGGCCACTTCCGAGCTGTCGATGCTCAATCCATACTACAAGGATATTACGTTCGACCCCAGTCCTTTGAGTCTGCAGGGCGGCTTCATCGCACCACCGGCGCTGGCAAGCCTGATCTTCGATTCGCATTTCGACAGCCGCGATCGCATGGGCCGCTTCATCACCTTCATTTCAAGGATCGTGGCGCCGAACCGGACATCAAGCGGGACCGTAGGCTGCATGGGTGGTGTACTGCCCGCATCGTCCAGCGGCAATATGACCGCGCGCGGTATCGGTATCGGCGTCGAGACCGCATTGCTGGTCCAGGGAAATGGCAATGGGAGAGCCGTTACCGCGAAACGGATCACCAACCCTTCGACAACCACGGAAAGCGCGGTTTATTTTGTTCGCCCCTCTGTTCCGCCTTCTGTGTGCCGGCCCAGGTTTCCCCTGACAGTCTCCACCGTCGAGGTAAGAAAGCTGGCGGATTCGAATGGCGTTTTCAATCTTACCGACTGGACCGGCGTGCCGCTGTACAAACACCTGGACGTCAACTCCGGGGTGTTATTCCCCGCGGACTGGTATTGAGGGCCGCCGGCCGGAATGTATTATTTTTTACACATTACTGGGACGATGCGGCCATTGGCGCCAATTTCATTGATCAGCCGGCCGACACGCGCTAGTGTAAAAGCTGGAACCATGGAGGGATTGAATGACATATCAGCACGGGCACCTGCCGGTTCGAACACATATCGCCGTCAATGTATCGCGGATATTCGGCATCACGGCCACCGCCGGCCTGCTGGCTTCGCCGGTTTTCCCGGCAGCCGCGCAGGAGACACCAGCGATGCCCAAGGTCGAAATCACCGGTTCGTCGATCAAGCGCCTCAACGCCGAAACCGCATTGCCGGTGCAACTGATCACCCGTGCCGAGATCGAGAAAAGCGGCGTCACCACCGTGGCTGAACTGCTGTCGAAAGTGTCCGCCAACACGGCCGCCCTGACCGACGGCGCCAGCTTCAGCGACATTGCCGGACAGCGCGGTTTCAACGGCGCCAACCTGCGCGGCATTGGCGTGTCGTCGACGCTGGTGCTGCTCAATGGCCGGCGCCTGGCCAACTTTGCCTCGCCGGGCGGCAATGCGGGCGTCGACCTGAACGCGATCCCGTCGGCGGCGCTGGAGCGGGTCGAAGTGCTCAAGGACGGTGCCTCGGCCATTTATGGCACCGATGCGATCGGCGGCGTGATCAACTTCATCACGCGGCGCAATTACGAAGGTGCCGACGCCAGCGCCTACTATGCCGACACCGAGCACGGCGGCGCGCGCAAGGCCACGGCGACCCTGTCGGGCGGCATCGGCAATCTCGCAACCGATCGCTACAACCTGCTGGCCGTGCTCGACTACCAGGACACGAGCAGCCTGCGCTCGTCGCAGCGCAGCTGGATCGGTTCGGCCTACCAGCCCGACATCAATCTCGATTCGGGCAGTTCGAATACTTTCCCGGCCAACGTGCGCCGCACGCGCGCCGATGGCACCACCGCCACCGGCCCGCGGATGAATCCCGGTGCACCGGCCTGCAATCCGCCGGCAACCGTTTATGCGCCGGAAAGCTTCGTCGGTCCGGCCGCCTGCATGTACGATTACATGCAGGACACCGAACTCTTCCCGGAATCGAAGCGCGCCTCGCTGCTCACCCGCGGCCAGTTCGCAGTCGACAAGGACACCACCCTGTACGGCGAACTGCTCGTCAACGAAACGTCGACCACCTACCGCATCAGCGCACTGACGATCTCGGGCGAGATCTATCCGCTGGCCGGCCAGTACTACCCGCATGCGCTCATCACGAGCAACAAGACTCCGCTCGTCGTCAACATGCGCCTGACCGAAGGCGGACCGCGCACCAACGAAATCGATGCCAAGGCGACGCGCATGGTGGTCGGCCTGAAGGGCGGCGCGCTGGGATGGGACTACGACATGGCGCTCAATCACAGCGTCAACGAGGTGGACGACAAGTATATCGACGGCTATGTCAGGACCTCGCTGTTCGACGCGGCTTTCGCGCGCGGTGACATCAATCCTTTCGGACCGTCCGGTGCGGACGGCGCGGCCTTGCTGGCCGAGGCCAAGATCAACGACCTGGCGCGCCATTCGCGCGGCACCACCGACTCATTCGACATCAAGGCCACACGCGACCTGTTCGCGATGGCTGGCGGAAATGCCGCCATCGCGCTCGGCGCCGAATACCGGCGCGAGAAGATGAGCTTCAGGCCATCGGCGTTGCTTCAGGCCGGGGAAATCCGCGGCGAAGGCGAGGCCACGCCGTTTTCGGGCGGGCGCAATGTCAAGGCGGCATACGCCGAAGTCAACCTGCCTTTGCTGGCCAGCCTGGAAGCGCAACTGGCGCTGCGCCATGACCGCTACAACGACGTGGGCTCGACGACCAACCCCAAGGTCGGCATACGCTGGAATCCGATGAAACAGGTGGTGGTGCGTGGTTCGTATGGCACCGGCTTCCGTGCGCCCTCCCTTGCCGACCTTTACAGCCCTGTGCGGCTGGGCCAGGCCAACGGCATCTACAACGACCCGCTCGGCTGCATCCAGGTCGGCGCGATCGACAATACCGACAATCCCGACTACTGCGGCCTGCAACCCGATAAGCTCCGCGGCGGCTCGGCATCGCTGCGCCCGGAGGAATCGAAGCAGCTTTCGCTGGGCCTGGTGGTCGAACCGTATCGCGACCTCACGACCACGCTGGACTACTGGCGCATCAAGAAAACCGACGTGATCGTTTCGCCGGAAGGCTCCTACTTCACCGACCCGGTGCGCAATGCCGCCTTCATCATCCGCGGCGAGCCGGACCCGGCCCTGCCGGGTATCCCGGGACCCATCCTGTCGATCGATTCGCGGCTGCGCAATATCGGCGCACTGGAGACCTCGGGCGTCGACCTGGGCGTCGACTGGCGCCTGCCCGCGACCGCCGTGGGCAGGTTTGCCGTCTCGCTCAACGGCACCTATGTGTTCGACTACAAGACGCGCGAGGCGAGCGACGGCCCCGACATCAGCGCGCTGGGCGTGTATACCAACGACCAGATCGTCCAGCGCTGGCGCCATACGGTGAGCCTGGACTATGAACGCGGCCCGCTCAACCTGACGTTGCAGCAAACCTACCTGCGTGGCTATCGCGACCAGAACCTGCTGGCCGACGGGTCGGTCCATCGTGTCGATGCGTATTCCCTGCTCGACCTGACCGGCGGGTATCAGATCTCGACCGGCCTGAGACTGCGGGCCGGTATCAGGAATTTGCTCGACAAGAATCCACCGCGGTCGAACCAGCTGTTCAGTTTTTCGGTCGGCTACGATCCCAGCTATACCGATCCGCGCGGACGCCAGTTCTACACTGCGCTGGCTTACGCGTTCAGGTAGCCTCCGCCAGGCCGGCGGGCCGCCGCGCAAGCAGATCCGACAGCCGCTGGAGACCCGCCTGCAACCGTCCACGGTCCTTGATGGTACCCGGCGACATGCGCAGCGCATTCATGGATCCGCTGCCTGTCGCGAATGCCTCCGCCGGCATGACCGCGATACCCTCGCCGCCGTCCCCGGCGCCCCTGTACCACCCGGCCAGGATATCCCGCGCCATCCCGTGGCGCAGGCGGCCTCCCTGCGTACGCCTTCCATCAATCCGGCAGCCGAACCGTCGAGGATCCACTGCGTGGCCAGCGCCGCCGTCATCTTGTATGGTTTCACCTGGGACATTATGTCTCAATGTATGGATATTGCTTTCGCGTAGTATGCCTTATGGTCAGACCCGGTGACGGGTTTGAACGACGGCGAGGCTGCCGAAACAGCATTACAAGGCAGTGCGCCTCGATAGTGTCAGGAAATACCCTGGGAATACGCAAACATGGAATGGACCCCGATAGTCTTCGCGACGTTCAAGATTCTCGTGCTGGGCACGGGGATGTACTACGCCGTCAAGTGGCATTACGATCAAGGGAAGAAGAAGCAGGACAAGGAGCACGGAAAGAAAATGGACTGGGAACAGGAGAAGCGCGCGGTACTGCTCGCGGCCGCCAAGGTCGCTGTGGTCTTCGTAGTGTCGCTGCTGCTCCTGGGACTCTTCACCGTCGCCCTGATGAGATGGGTCGGGCTGGACTTGTCCTTCCCATGACGGGCCGGCTGCGCGGCCGGCCCGCCAACCCTATCGCGGCAAGGGGGCCTCCTGCCGCTGCACGATCTCGGCGGCATTGAAGCCCACGCCCAGCGACACCTTGCCGGGCGGCGCCACCCACTTGCTCCCCTTCTCGTCCCAGTACGACAGCAGCCTGCGCTCGACGGGAATCGTCACCACCTGCTCGCCGCCCGCCGGCAACTGAACCCGCGCGTAGCCGACCAGTTTCACCGCCGGCGTGTCGACCGGCGCCGGCAAGGCGCCGCTGTACACCTGCACCACGGTCGATCCGGCGCGCGTTCCGGTATTCTTCACGCGCACCGATACCGTGGCCGCCACGCCGGCCAGCCCCCCTTCCGCATCCTTCCCGCCCTCGCCTGCCCGCACGTGCAGGCGATCGAGCTGGAATGTCGAATACGACAGGCCGTAGCCGAACGGGAACAGCGGCTGCTGGCCGTGCTTCTGGAGGTAGCGATAGCCGACGAACACGCCTTCGTCGTAGCGCACCGTGCCGCCGCCCTGGTATGGCCGCGGGCCCTGGCTTTCGTCCGCCGGGAACGAGACCGGCAGGCGCCCGCCCGGTTCGGCGTCGCCGAACAGCACGTTGGCGATCGCGGTACCGGAAGCGGAGCCCGGATACCACATCTGCACCACGCCTTTTACACGCGCCAGCCATGGCATTTTCACGGCGCCGCCGGTATTCAGCACCACCACCGTGTTCGGGTTGGCGGCGGCGACCGCTTCGACGAGCGCATCCTGGTCGGCCGGCAGCGCGTAGCTGTCGCGGTCCATTTCCTCGCCGGTCACCTGGTTGACGAATACTACGGCGACATCCGACTTCTTCGCCAGCGCCACCGCGTCGGGGATCATCGAGGCCCCCTGCCAGCCCAGCTGGATGCGCGGTCCGGTGAACGCCCCGCGCGACGAATACTCGACCTCGATGCGCACCTTGCGGCCCTTTTCCAGGCTCACCACGCCATGCAGCGGATACGTGTACGGGCCCGAACCCGGGAAGCCGTCGGCTGTCGAGCGGGCGCCATCGATGACGGCCTTGCCGTCGACCTTCACCTTGACCGCTCCGCTGACGGAAGCGGTCAGCCGCACGGGGCCGTCCTTGTCCGGCGTGAAGTCCGCCACCCACTTCGCCGACCATTTCGCCGGCATCGCCATCGACGGCCTGCCCTTGATGTCGATTTCCTTGACCGTATCGCTGCCCAGCGCCGCGCCGCCGAAATCCTCGTCGCCGAAGTAGCGCACCTGCCAGCCCGGCTTGCCGTCCGGCGCCACCAGCGCCACCGGCGGCGCGAAGATGCCGCCATCGGCGGACATCGACGGCAGCACGAAGTCGCCGAGCGACCCTTGCGCGTGCGCCACTTTCGCCCCGCTGCCCGCTTTGGCGGCGATGGCATCGAGCGGCGTGGCGAACTGGCCCGGATCGACGAACGTCGACCACATCACGCCGGTGACGGTGTCCTTGCCGGCCGGGCCGATGACGGCGATCCGGCCGCCTCGGCGCAGCGGCAGCACATTGCCCTCGTTCTTCAGCAGCACGGTAGCGCTTTCCGCCACCCGGACGGCCAGTGCCTGGTGTTCCGGCGTGGTCACGACCGCAGCCGGCGTATCGGTGACGGGCCGGTCGAAAGTACCGGTCGAGAACAGCGCCCACAGCATGCGGCGCGCCGCGTCGTCGAGCCGGCTGGCCGGAATGCGCCCATCCCTGAAGCCCTCGGCCTTGCGCAGGAACGGCTGCAGCGACCAGGAGTCGATGCCGGCATTGAATTGCGCGATGCCGTCGGCGCCGCCCATGAAGTCGGTGGCCATGTAGCCCTGGAAGCCATGGCGCTTGATCGCGCCGAGCAGCGCGGCGTTCTCCAGCATGTAGGTGCCGTTCACTTTCGGGTAGGAGCCCATCAGCGAACCGATCGCCGCTTTCTCCACCAGGTAGTGGAACGGCAGGTCGTACACCTCGTGCAGCGCGCGCGGCCCTACTTCCACGTTCATCGTCAGCCGTTCGCGTTCCGTGTGATAGACCGTGTAGTGCTTGGCCATCGCGATCACGCCCTCGCCCTGCATGCCCGATGCCACCTGCGCACCCATGACGGCGTTGACCAGTGGGTCTTCGCCGAACGATTCGGTGAGCCGACCCGACAGGCCGTCGCGCGCCACGTCGACCGTGGGACCGAGGATCACGTTCCAGCCCTTGCCGCGCGCTTCCACGGCGATCGCCTTGCCATATTCTCGCGCCAGCCCCGCGTCGAACGTGGCGCCCAGCGCCAGCGGCACCGGGAAGGCCGTTACCCCCTTGTCGCCGCGCAGGCCCGCCGAGGCATCCACGCGGGTCAGCGGCTGGATGCCCAGCGGGGCCAGCGGCGCGTACTCGGCCGGATCGACGCCGCTCACCAGCGCCACCTTCTGCTCGAAAGTCATGGCTTTCAACACTTGGGCGGCGCGCACTTCCGGCGCCTGCGTGGCATCGCGCCAGGCTTGCGTACCCGATCCGGCCGCGGGTTCGGCTCCCTGCGCCAGGAACGCGATCGCCAGGCCCACGTGCACGGCCACGCCGCGGCGCAGCAGGTTCTTCTTCATCATCTCGTCTCTCTTGTCGTTGTCGTGGTTGAAAACAGTCAATGCAGGGCCGCCGCCGGCAGCCTGCGAATATAAAACCAGCCCAGTGCCGTGGTAAAGCCCACCGCCACCGTCAGCGTCATGAACAGCGTGGCCGGGCCGCTCTCGATCAGCAGCGGCGTGCCCAGCGCGGCCACGGCGGCCAGCATGCGCGTGAAGAACGTGGTCGCACCCTGGGCCGTGGAACGCAGCAGGGTGGGAAACAGTTCCTGGCTCCACACCTTCCACATCGACTCGCCGGCAAACGCGCCGCCGACGCCCTGCAGGATCTGCCAGGCCGCCAGCGAGAACACGTTGACGCCGAACACGACCGGCATCAGCTGCCCGGCCACCGCCAGCACGCCGCCGAGCACGAACCACGTCATCCGCGACGGCAGGTCGACAATGCGCATGAACAGGATCGCGCTGCCGAACGACACCGCCAGCTGTGCGGTATTGACCAGCCCCGCGGTGGAAACGGAAGTTCCGGCCACCTCGGTATACAGCAGCGTGCCGAACTGGCCGCCGGTGTTCGCGGCCAGGTTGAACACGCCGTAGAACAGCGCCAGCGCCATGAACGGGCCGGCGAAGCGGCGCCCGAACAGCTCCCGGATGCTGCCGGCGTCGAGCCGGTGTGCATCCGCATCGGCGCGCGCCCGCGACCATTCGCCGGATTCCGGCAGCGTGGCGCGCAGCGCCAGCACCAGCAGCGCCACCGCCAGCACATGCGCCCACATGATCCGCCCGCCCAGTTCGCCGAGGCCGCCGACGAAGATCTGCAGCACGTAGGTAGTGCCGATCGCCGCCATCCACAGTACGTGCGAAAAGGCGATCAGCCGGCCCTTGAAGCCGGGCGGCGCTTCCTCGGCGATCATCGCCATCGACACCGGCAGGTCCGCGCCGATGCAGAAACCCACGATCACCGTGCCGGCGCACAGCACCGCCAGCGACGGCGCGAACGCCAGCATGGCCGTGCCAAGCGCCAGCCCGAGCATCGTGGTGGTGAACACGCGGCGCCGGCCGAAGCGGTCGCCCAGCCGCCCGCCGACCAGCGCGCCGATGGCGAACAGCGCCGTCAGCACTGCCGACAGCTGTCCGATGTTCGCCAGCGACAGCCCGAAGCGGTCCTTGTACAGCACCAGCGCAGCGCCGCTCGTGATGATCGCGGCGGCATCCAGGTAGGAGGCCATGCCGGCCAGGATCGCCACCCGCCATGCCGGGCGAGGCAGGTCGCGCAGCCGCGGCACGGGAATCGTCTCGACTTTCATGCCGCCTCCCCCGCCGCCGGCCGGCCCAGGCCGCGGGCCCGGAACAGCCACGCGGGCGAGCAGCTCCACGCGTGGCAATAGCTGTTGGCGTGGATGTCGCCATACGGAGAGGCCAGCGGATCGGCCGGGTCGAACGCTTCCCAGAACGTGTCGGCGCCGGCATCGAGCATCGCGCCCCAGTAGGCACGCACCAGGTCGAGCGCTTCGCCGTCCATGCCGCAGGCCAGCATCGCCTCGGCAATGTAGTGATAGGCATACGGCGTGATGGGCCGCAGTGCTGCCGGATCAGCCAGCGCATTGCGCAATGCCGCCTGCGCAACGTCGCGCGATTCCGGAATCCCCGCCAGCACGAGCCACGCCTGCGCCGCGCACGACACCTGCTGTTCCGGCCCGCTGGTGTAGACGCCGCGGCCGGCGTCGAACAACTGCGCGCGGGCGGCGGCCGACATGCCGTCGACCAGCGGGCCGTAGTGGGCAACCTCCCCGGCGCATCCGAGCCGTTCGGCCAGCGCCAGCATGCGCCGCAACGCAAAGACGATGACGCCATGCGTGGCCGCGCTTTTATCGAGCCCGTAAGCCCAGTCGATGAAGCACCATGTTTCGCCGCTGTCGTGGAACAGCAGCGTGTCGTCGAGCCGGGCCAGCAGGCAGTCGACCTGGCGGCGCGCCACCGGCCACAGTTCGCGCCCGCAGGCCACATCGCCGGTCGCTTCCACGTATTCCTGCAAGGTCACGCAGAACAGCGCGGCGTAGTCGAGCGTGGTGGTATCCCCGTAGGTGGGTTCGGGGCGTTCGTACACGCAGCCGTTTACCAGGCCGTCGGAGCGCGGCAGGCCGGCGAACAGGTACAGGCAGCGCTTGACGACGCCGTCGGCGCGCAGCGTCACATAGCTGGCCAGCGCCTGCAGCCGCAGGTCGCCCACCCACAGCCGCCGGTCACGCCGCGGGCCGTCCTCGAACGCCGTCTGCAGGCAGTCGCGCAGTGTACGCTGCGCCACGAGGTCGACCTGGCGGATCCATTCCGGATACTCCGCCGGCAGCGGCGCCGGTTCCGTGCGGGCGGACGTGACGGCGTGCGCCGTCATCGCCTCGAATCGTACGCCGAAGCGGCGCGACGCGGCCAGCACCTCGACCTTCACGTAGCGGAACGCGTGCCGGCGCGCCACCCGGAACGCGGCCGGCAGGTCGTCGACCGTGACGATTTCCTCCGGCAGCCAGGCCGCGCTGATCCAGCCCGTGTACGGATACAGCGGCTCGGCCACGTCGGTCGGCACTTCGCCGAACGTGAGGCGCAGGCGCACCGGGCTGTCCGCCACGCTGCCGGCCGGCACCGCGCGAAACGACAGGTAGCCCGTCATGTGCTCGCCGAAGTCGACGATGAAGCTGCTTCCTTCCGGCCAGTCGCGCCCGTCGAGCGCCGCGCCGTCCGCGACCGGCTGCATCGCATGGCGCAGCGGCAGATCGGGGCGCGGCACCGGCCGCACCAGCGCGACCGGCCGCAGCGCGCGTTCGGCCAGGGCGGGCACCAGGGCCTGCGCGGTATCGAGGAACGCCGCGACCGGCTTGCCGGCCGGGAGGTTGACCCGGCGTGCCTCTTCCGCCGCGTTGGCGCGGGCAATCTGTTCCGGACTTGGTTTCATTGGTCTCCTCGGTGGTTGCAAAGCGGGGTTACCAGCGCTTGCTCAGGCTGGCGGAAATCACGCGGCCCAGCGGGTTGGCGGCGGCGGCATCGAAGCCGAGGATCGACCCGCCGGTGTAATACACGGGCGGATTGCGGTCGAACAGGTTCGTCACGTCGATGGCCAGCGTGGTGTTGCCGAGCACGCCGCCATCCCGGAATTTCCACGCGAAGTGGCCGTCCACCGTGTTGAAGCTGGACACCCGCTGGACCGGCGTGATGCCGGTGTTGCGGTAGCTGCCGACATGGTTGGCGAACAGCGCGGCGCTGAAGTCGCCGCGCACCAGGCCGGCCTGGAGCCGCACCTTGTCGCGCACCGAATAGTTGGTGTTCAGCAGCTCGATGGTTTCCGCCACGCCCGGCACGTTCTGGTCGAACTTGAGCATGCGGGTACCGGCGATGCCGAAGTTCCACTGGCCGACGCTGTTGCGCAGGCGGTATTCGACGTTGTAGTCGATGCCCTGGATCGTCTCGTCGGCGAAATTCTGGCGGCGCAGGTCATAGATCGCCAGCGGCAGGCCCACGTCCGGGTAGATCAGGCCATCGTGGCGCAGGCCGGCCAGCAGCGGTTCGACGGTGGAGCGCCATTGCGCGTCGGTGGCACCGGCCGGACGCAGCGTGCGATAGCGGTCATACGCGCCGATCGGGTTGAACAGCGGTCCGAACGTGGGGAACGTGATCACATCCTTGTAGTCGATGCGGAAGTACGTCACGCCCACCTTGAAGCCGCCCAGCAGTTCGGGACCGAGGTCCAGGCCCATGCTGTAGGTATTGGCCTTCTCCGGCTTCAGGTCGTTGCCGCCGGCCAGCCACACGGCATAGTCGGACGGCCCGGCGCTGCCGCAGCCGAGGTGCTGGCCGGGCAGGCAGTCGGCGCGGATGGCGCGGGTATCGATCGCGCTCGGCGCGTCCGCCAGGCTCGGCGCATGGAACGAGCGGCCGGCCGAGAAACGCACCTTGGCGCCTTCGGCGACCGTCCAGGTGGCGCCCACCTTGGGATTGGTGGTACTGCCCACGTCGCTGTAGCGGTCATGGCGCGCGGCGACCGACACGTCGAGCTTCCTGACACCGGGGACGGCATTCGCTTCGCCCAGCACCGGGAAGTACAGCTCGCCGAAGACGAAGTCGTCGTCGCGGGTACCGACCGACGTGTACGGCGCCGAGGTGAAATCGCCGCCGACGGGGCCGGCCGATGTCAGGCCTTCCATTTCCTCGCGCCGCGTGCCGGCGCCCAGCGCGGCCCTGGCCTTGCCGCCGCCCATCTGGAACAGCGGGCCATCGAGCTTGACCTGGGCTTCCTTCAGCGTGTGGCGCGCGTTGTAGCGCGTGACGAAATTGCCGACCTGGCCCAGCACGCCGGCGCTGGTCTGCGCGCCGATGCCGGTCGGGTTGAACGTGCCGTTGGCCGCCGCGGCGATCGCCAGCGCCTGGTTGATGCCGAAGTTGTTGACGTCATCCTTCTCGATGCCGTAGTTGAACTCGACCTTGGCGCTCCAGTCGTTCGGCAACTGCACGTTGGCGCCCGCCACCAGGCTGCGCGTGTTGGTGGTGATGCGGTTCGTGAACGCCGCACCGAAGTCCGCGGCCGGGTTGTACGTCACCGACTGCGTAGCACCCGCATCGGCACCGGCCAGCGGCAGGTGGAAGGGGCTGCCGGCCGGCACGGCGAGCGACAGGCCGCCGCTGGTGACGCCGCTGCCGGAGACGCGCGAATCGAGCCGGCGCCCCGAGTACAGGAAGCTTGCATACAGCTCGGCCGACTCGCCGACATCCTGGCGCACGCTGAAATAGGCCTGGTCGCGGTGCTGTGCGGGGTACAGGTCGTTGCCGCGGTTGGTCTCGCAGCGCGTGGCCGCCCCCGGCACCAGCGCAGCGCCGGCGAGGATCGGGTAATTCACGCCGCCGACGGTGGCCGTACCCGGCGTGCAATTGGTCGAGCGCGCGTCGGCGCCGCCCCAGCGCCGCTGGTCGGCGACCGCGTACGGACGGGCGAAGCCGTCGAGCGCGGTGTTTTCCGAGCGTTCGATGGCGGCCAGCGCATGGCCGCCCTCCCACTTGTGTCCCATCAGGTGGCTGAAGTTCTTGGTGCGGTAGCCATCGGCACTGCCGAAGCGCAGCTTTGTCTCGGCGCCGTCGAAACTCTTGCGCGGCACGAAGTTGATGACACCGGCCACGGCGTCGGAGCCATAAATGGCCGAGCCGCCGTCCGCCATCACCTCCACGCGCTCCAGGATCGAGGTGGGAATCGCGCCGGCGTCGGGCGCGGTCTGGTTGATGCCGGCGCCTGGCAGGCGGTGGCCATCGAGCAGCACCAGCGTCAGGCCGCCGCCGCCGTTGCCCACGCCGATGCCATGGATGGCCGGCTGGTCGACGAAGTTGGCCTGGTTCTGGCCGTTGTTGATGCCGGAAGCGCTGAAACTGCCCATCTCCGGCACGGAGCGCAGCAGTTCGGTGGAGGTCGTGGCGCCGGTGGCGGCGATATCCTCGCGGCGGATCGTCGTGACGTCCGACCCTACCGCGGCCACGCCGCGGATGCTGGTGCCGGTCACGGTCACCACGTTCTCGGGCTGCACGGCCTGCTGGCCCGCGGCCGAGCCGATGGCTCCGGCGAGGCCGCAGGTCGCCAGGGCGATCCGCGTCATGCGCATGCCGGGAACGCGGTGAATGGAATGTCGTTGCATTGCCTGTCTCCTTGAATTGGTATGGGTGCTGCGTTGAACTGCTGTTTTCAGGGCGCAGCCGTGCCCGCGCGCGGCCATGGCTGCCGTGCGCATCGTGCTGACGCCTGGGGTACTCAGTGCGGCGGGCTGGCGCTGGTCCAGTTACGCGCGGCGGCGAGCCGGCAGGCCGCCTCGCCGCCGCCTGCCGGCGCATCCGGCGCAACCACGTCGACCTTCACGCCGGCGCGCTCCAGCATCTGCACGCCGGCGTCCGGCGCACCGGTATCGGTGACGACGCGGGCGACGCGGTCCAGCGCGCACAGGAACATGCCGCCGCGCCGCTCGAACTTCGAGGAATCGGCCAGCACGACCACGTCGCGGGCCTGGTGCAGCAGCCGGCGGCCGGCCTGGATCAGCAGCGCGTCCGCTTCCATCAGGCCCAGCGCGGACAGGCAGTGCGCGCCCATGAACAGCCGGTCGGCGTAGCAGTACTGCACCGCCTCGGTATCGAACGGGCTGAGGATGATGCCCTGCGCGGGATACACCTTGCCGCCGGTGAGGATTACGTCGTTCTCGCCGGCAGCCAGCAGTTCGCGGGCGACGGCGAACGAATTGGTCAGTAAGCGCATGCGCCGCTCCGCCAGATAGGCGGCCAGGTGGAACGTGGTGGTGCCGCCGCCGATCAGCAACGTGTCGCCGTCGGCGCACAGTGCGGCGGCATGGCGCGCGATGGCCCGCTTGCTGCCGGCATTGGCGCGTGCCGCATCGAGGAAAGTGTCGCCCCGGGCCGCCCCCGGCATCCGGCTCGCCGCAGCCTGGGCCGCGCCGGAGTCGATGCGGCGCGCGCCGCCATGGGTGCGGCACAGCTGGCCCGCGGTATCGAGCAGGCGGATGTCGCGGCGCACCGTGGCGGCGGACACGCCGAGCCATTCGGCCAGCCGGGAAATGGGCGCCGCGCCATGCTCGGCGAGCAGGCGCAGCAGGTGCTTGTGGCGGTAGCGCGGGTCCATCGCAGTCTCCTTTATGGCCGTGGACGGCCTGTTTTTCTTGCGAACCTTAACGTCTTGTAAGCAAATATACTCACGCATTAATGTTACGTAAACCTCTTAAAGAAACATTACAAGAAATTGATCATTTAGCCCGGTGCCACGCCAAGGTGGCCGTTTCGTTCATTTATTGTTAAACTCTTTTTATGCATATCCTGCTTGCCGAAGACGACCCGATCCTTGCCGACGCGCTGTGCGCCCACCTGCGCGGCATGGGCTATACCGTCGAACACGCGCCGAACGGCCCGGTGGCCGAGTACCTGCTGCAGCGCCAGCCGTTCGACCTGTCCATCCTCGATCTCGGCCTGCCGATGGTCGACGGCCTGACCGTGCTGCGCCACGTGCGCGCCACCAACCAGCAGATGCCGGTCATCGTGCTGACGGCGCAGGATGCGCTGGAGAGCCGCGTGGCCGGGCTCGACGCCGGCGCCGACGACTACATGACCAAGCCGTTCGACTTCCCCGAGCTCGATGCCCGCGTGCGGGCACTGCTGCGCCGCGTCAGCGCCGGCAGCGGCAATTCCGAACTGGGTTTCGGCAAGCTTGCTTTCGACCTGCGCACCCGGCGCGCCACGATCGCCGGCGAACCGGTCGAACTGAGCCCGCGCGAATGGTCGCTGCTGGAACTGCTGCTGGTGAACCGCGACAACGTGGTGACGAAGGAACAGATCAACGAAAGCTGGGCCAGCGACGGCACCGGCACCGGCGCCGGCAACGCCATCGAGGTGTACATCCACCGCCTGCGGCGCCGGCTGGAAGGCTCCGGCCTGGACATCCGCACCGTGCGCGGCCTGGGCTACCTGCTCGAAGCGGACAGCCGCGCGGCACGCGCCTGAGATGGTCTCGCTGCACCGCAAACTCCTGCTCTGGCTGCTGCTGCCGCAGCTGGTGCTGTGGGTGGCGGGCGGCTTCCTCACCTACCGGCTGGCCGCCACGTACGCGAACCGCGCGATCGACGCCAGCCTGGCGCAGGCTTCGCGGGCGCTGCTGCGGCAGGTAAAACCCATCGAACAGGGCCTGCTGATCGATTTTCCGCGCGCTGCCCAGGATGTGCTGGAAGCGGATCCGAACGATCCGCTGATGTACACGGTGAGCACGCCGCCCGGCCACTTCATCCTGGGCAACGAGAACCTGCCGGCACCGCCGGCGCGCATCGAACGCAAGCTCGACACGCCTTATTTCTATGACGGCGAAGTGGTGCCGCAGCCCGATCCCAGCGGCACGCCGAAGCAGATGCGCATCGCCGCGCTGTACGTGGCGTTCGGCGACATCAGCGCGCCGCAGCAAACCATGCTGGTGCAGGTGGCGCGCAGCAGCGCCAACCGCGAAGAGCTGGCGCGCGCCATCCTGGCCGACACGCTGCTGCCGCTGTCCGGCCTGGTCCTGCTGATGAGCGTCATCGTGTGGGCCGGCATCCGCGCCGGGCTGGCGCCGCTGGCGCGGCTGCGCCGCGAGGTGGAAAGCCGCGCCCCGGGCGACCTGACACCCCTGAAACTCGACCTGGCGCCGATCGAACTGCGCTCGCTGGCCGGTGCGCTGAACGATCTGCTGGCATCGGTGCGCCACCACGTGGGGGCGCAGCAGCGCTTCATCGCCGATGCGGCGCACCAGCTGCGCACGCCGCTGGCCGGCCTGAAAAGCCAGACCAGGCTGGCCCTGGAAGCGGCCGGCGACGACGTGCAGCGCACCCGCCTGGACATGGTGCACCAGAGCGCCACGCGCAGTGCCCACCTGGTGGCGCAGCTGCTGACGCTGGCCCGCGCCGAGCCGGGCGCGGCGGCGCTGGAACGGACCCGCTTCGACCTGCACCGCTTCGTGCGCGAAGTGGCGGCGCACCTGGTGCCGCGCGCGCTGCGCGCCGGCGTCGACCTGGGCGTGGATGCGCCTGCCGGCGAGATTCCGGTCCATGCCAACGCGGCGCTGCTGCGCGAAGCGCTGACCAACCTGGTCGACAATGCGATCCGCTATGGCGGCCGCGGCGCCGAAGTGACGCTGCGCATCAGGGAAGAGCAAGGCGCCGTGGCGATCGTCGTCGACGACAACGGACCCGGCATTCCCGCCGCGGACCGCGAGCGCGTGTTCGAACGCTTCGTGCGTGCCACCGAAGGCGGCGACGGCTGCGGCCTGGGCCTGGCGATCGTGCGCGAGATCATCGAGCGCCACCACGGTACCGTGACGCTGGGCGACGCCGAACCGCACGGCCTGCGCGTGACGATCCGGCTGCCGCGCGAGCCGCAACCATGAGCACGCTGCCGCGATGAGTGCCCTGTCCCCACGCAAGCCACGCCTTGCGGCGGCAGTGCTCGCCCTGCTGCACGCCGCCCTGCCCTGCGGCGCGAAGGCCGGCGAAGTGGAGGTGCTGCATTTCTGGGCCAGCGGCGGCGAGGCGCAGGCCGTGGCGCAGCTGAAAGCCACGCTGCGCGCGAACGGCCATACATGGAAGGACTTCGCCATCGCCGACGGCGGCGGCGGACTGGCCGTGCTGATGCTCGATTCGCGCGTACGCTCGGGAAACCCGCCGACGGCCGCGCAGATCAAGGGCGTGGCGATCCAGGAATGGGCCCGCAAGGGCAAGCTGTCGGGCCTCGACGACGTGGCCGGCGCCGAGCGCTGGGATGCGCTGCTGCCGCGGCTGATCAGCGACACGATGAAATACCGCGGCCATTACGTGGCGGCGCCGCTCAACCTGCACCGCGTAAACTGGCTGTGGATCAATGCCGACGTGCTGCGCAAGGCGGGCGCCAAAGTGCCGGCCACGTGGGACGAGTTCTTTGCCGCCGCCGAGGCGATCCGCCGGATCGGCATCACGCCGGTGGCCTACGGCGGCCAGTCCTGGCTGGACATGGGCACGTTCGAGAGCGTGGCGATCGGCGTGGGCGGCGTGGATTTCTACAAGAAGGCGTTCCTGGAACTGGACCGCGCGGCCCTGGCCAGCCCGGCGATGGAGAAAACCCTGGAAACCTTCAAGCGGCTGAAGTCCTACACGGACCAGCGCAACATGGGGCGCGACTGGGTGGCGGCGACGGCCATGCTGAACCGCGGCGCCGCCGGCATGCTGATCATGGGCGACTGGGCCAAGGCGGAGATGCTGGCCGCCGGCAAGCGCCCCGGCATCGACATCCTGTGCACCGCCACGCCCGGCTCCGCCGATACGTTCAGCTTCGACATCGATTCGATCGTGCTGTTCGACGTCAGCGCGGACAAGAAGGCGGCGCAGCGCGACCTGGCGCGCGCCGTGATGGGCCGCGAGTTCCAGCAGGCGTTCAACCTTGCCAAGGGTTCCATTCCCGCCCGGCTCGACGTGCCGCTGGACCGCTTCGATGCCTGCGCGCGCCGCGCCCGGCAGGATTTCCAGCACAGCGCGAAACGGGGCACCCTGCTGCCCAGCCTCGCGCACGGCATGGCCCATCCGTCGCACACGGTGGCGCCGATGTGGGACGTGGTGCAGCAGTTCTGGCACCAGGACCGCATGACCGCGCGCGACGCGATGGCCCGGCTGGCCGCCGCGGCCAGCCCTCCGCCGGCAACCAAGCGCTGATCCGCCGCCACACCCCGGATCACCCTTCCCGACGATGCGCCTGCGCGAGCCCGACGCCAGGGCGGGCACGGCTGTGCCCACCGCCGCATGCTGGTGCAACTTCGGCATCCGTGCAAAATGTGTTCGGTCACCGCACCAGTGGTTGTCTACCGAACGAACGTTCAGTATAGTTGCCGGACGCCTCCCGTCACTTTCATCCTGGAAGCCGGGAGCCGCGACCGTATTTACCCGGCTGGCGACAGCGTTGCGTGCCCCGAAGCGGGCATCGAAGCGAACAAAGCAGCGTCCGCGCCGCCCGGGGATCGACCAGTACGCATCAAGGAGACTGCATGGAAAATCAAGCGCTCGACGTCCGGGCCCACATCAATGGCCGGAGCATGTCCAGGTACCAGTGGCTGCTGCTCGGCCTTTGCTTCCTCATCGTCGCCACCGACGGCATGGACGTGGCGATCATGGGCTTCCTGGCCCCCGACATCATCGGCGAATGGGGCATTTCACGCACCGCGTTCGGCGTGGCGATGAGTGCCACGCCGGTCGGGCTGGCCATCGGCGCGCTGTTCATCGGCCCCATGTCGGACCGCTGGGGCCGCAAGCGGATGCTGCTCGGCGCAGTGGCGCTGTTCGGCCTGTTCAACCTGCTGAGCGCGGCCGCGGACAATATCGTGGTGCTCGGCCTGCTGCGCTTCCTGACCGGGCTGGGCCTGGGCGCGGCGATGCCGTGCTGCACCACGCTGCTGTCCGAGTACGTGCCGGAGCGCTCGCGCAGCACGCTGCTGGCCGTGATGTTTACCGGCTTCAACCTGGGCTCGGCGCTGATCGGCTTTGCCGCCGCGGCCTTGCTGCCATCGTACGGCTGGCGCGCGCTGCTGCTGATGGGAGGCGCGATTCCGCTGCTGTGCCTGCCTTTCTATATCTGGCTGCTGCCGGAATCGGCGCGCTTCATGGTAGTGCGCAAAGTGGCGTCGGACAAGATCGCGCGGACGCTGCGCCGCGTGTGCGGCGGCGAGTTCTCCGACACGACCCGTTTCCACGTCAGCGAACCGCCGGTGGCGACCGGCCATCCGGTGGCCACGCTGGTCTCGCCCACCTATAAATCGATGACGCTGTCGCTGTGGACCACGTATTTCATGGGCCTGCTGGTGATCTACCTGCTGGGCGGCTGGCTGCCGACGCTGATCCGCGATGCCGGCCTGCCGATCGAGCGGGCCGCCAGCCTGACCGCGCTGTTCCAGCTGGGCGGCACGCTGGGCGCGCTGGTCGTCGGCTTCTACATGGACCGCTGGCGCGCCAACCGCGTGATCGGGCTGGCCTATGGCGGCGGCGCCGTCTTCATCCTGGCGCTGGCCGCCAGCGACATCCACTCGGCGATGTTTACCGCCTTTGTGATGCTGGCCGGCTTCTGCATGAATGGCGCGCAGACCGGCATGACCGCCTTCGCACCGGCCTGCTACCCGACGGCGGTGCGCGCCACCGGTGTCAGCTGGATGCTGGGCATCGGCCGCTTCGGCAGCATCCTCGGCTCGTTCCTGGGCGGCGTGCTGCTGTCGATGGGCTGGGGCTTCTCGGCCGTGATCGCGATCCTCGGCATTCCGGCGGCCATTGCCGGCCTGGCGATCCTGCTGGTGCATGCCGGATCACGAGGCACCGCGAAGCCGGCCTGACACTGGCCATGCCGGCGGCGCGCAATGCGCGCGCCGCCGGCTGATCCGTAGCGCCGGAGATTCGCGAAACCCCCTACAGTACCGGCAAGGGCCTTCCTTGGCCCAGCCACATCGAAGGGGAATGCAATTGTTGATCGCCACGAAAAAAACAGTGAGCCTCGCCCTGCAGGGCGGCGGCACCTACGGCGCCTTTACCTGGGGCGTGCTTGACCGGCTGCTCGACGAAGAGCATCTGGAGTTCGATGCACTCACCGGCAGCAGCGCCGGCGCCATCAATGCCGCGGTCACCGCCGACGGTTTTGCCTTCGGCGGCGGCCGGCGCGGCGCACAGGCCGCGCTGCGCCGCTTCTGGACCACGCTGGGCCAGGTATCGCTGATGAGCCCATTGCAGCGTTCGCCCGTCGATCGCCTGACCGGCCGCTGGGACATGGCGCACACACCCGCCTATCACCTGATGGAAATGATGGGGGCCATCATCGGCCCGGTGACGAACCTGCCGCTCACCATCAATCCGTTGAAACAGTTCCTGTCGACGATGATCAACTTCGAGCGGGTGCGCGGCTGCGAGGAATTCGAACTGTTCATCGGCGCGACGAATGTGCGCACCGGTACCGGCAAGATCTTCACGCGCAGGGAGCTCGACGTGCAGAGGGTGATCGCCTCCGCCTGCCTGCCCACCGTGTTCGCCGGGGTGGAAATCGAAGGCGAACTCTACTGGGACGGCAGCTATGTCGCCAACCCGCCGCTGTTTCCGCTGCTCGAACGGCCGGCGCGCGACGTGATCGTCGTGCAGATCAACCCGATTGCCCGGAGCGAACTGCCGCGCAGCCAGGCCGACATCGCCAACCGCTCGAACGAGATCGCCTTCAATATCGCGTTCATGCGCGAAATCAGCTCGCTGTATTACACACAGCACCTCGCCGACGAGGAACGGGCGGCGCGC
Source organism: Pseudoduganella sp. jia 9 (assembly GCF_055502615.1). NCBI lineage: Bacteria > Pseudomonadati > Pseudomonadota > Betaproteobacteria > Burkholderiales > Oxalobacteraceae > Pseudoduganella > Pseudoduganella sp. jia 9. Next base: position 28,678 of record NZ_JBUPWE010000003.1, read on the forward strand.
ATCGCCGCCGAAGCGACCCGCCTGCACCTGATCAGCGGACTGGATACGCTGATGGACTACGGCTTCTCAAGCAAATTCAATTCCGAGCCGGGTTTCCTGGAAAAGCTGCATGGACTCGGCGTGGCGGCCGCCGAACAATGGCTGCGCGAGCACGGACACGACCTGGGTCACAGGACGACGCTCGACCCGGCGCGCATCTTCGCCGCCGACGTCGTCGCCGAACACCGCGCGTCATCGGCCTGTCACGTTTGATCCGTAGACTGCGGCACCATTACCATGTAGCCGGAGTACCGAATGTTGCAGAACAATCCGCAGGACGTCATTCATCGCGTGCAGCGCGACATCGCCGACAGCTACGACGAGGAGCTGGAACTGGAACTGGACGACCGCGATCTCGATCCCGACACGCTGCTGCCGCAGGGCGGGCGCAGCGACGAGGAAAGGGAGGCGCGCCGCGCCTACTTCCGCGAGCTGTTCCGGCTGCAGGCCGAACTCGTGAAACTGCAGGACTGGGTGGTGCACACGGGCCACCGCGTGGTCATCCTGTTCGAGGGCCGCGACGCGGCCGGCAAGGGCGGCGTCATCAAGCGCATCGCCCAGCGCCTGAACCCGCGCGTGTGCCGCGTGGCCGCCCTGCCGGCACCGAACGACCGCGAACGCACGCAGTGGTACTTCCAGCGCTATGTCTGCCACCTGCCCGCGGCGGGCGAGATCGTGCTGTTCGACCGCAGCTGGTACAACCGCGCCGGCGTGGAACGGGTGATGGGTTTCTGCACCGATGAAGAGTACGAGGAGTTCTTCCAGACCGTGCCGGAGTTCGAGCGCATGCTGGCGCGTTCCGGCATCCAGCTGATGAAGTACTGGTTCTCGATCTCGGACGAGGAACAGAATGCCCGCTTCCTGTCGCGCATCCACGATCCGCTGAAGCAGTGGAAGCTGTCGCCGATGGACCTGGAGTCGCGCCGCCGCTGGGAGGAATACACGAAGGCGAAGGAAATCATGCTGGAGCGCACCCACATCCCGGAAGCACCGTGGTGGGTCGTGCAGGGCGTGGACAAGAAAAAGGCGCGGCTGAACTGCATCGCCCACCTGCTGGCACAGATCCCCTACGAGGAAGTGGAACGGCCGGCGATCGCGCTGCCCGAGCGCGAATACCACGAGGACTACGTGCGCCGGCCGGTGCCGGCCGAGATCATCGTGCCGGAAATTTACTGAGGATTCATCCCGCGGCAGGATCGCGGCCAGCGCGACCGCGACGGTGCGGCAGCGCCGCGACCGGCCGTCCGCCCGATGCCGGCGACGGCTAGTTGATCGCGCGCTTCTCGCCGCCCGGCGTATGGTGCCAGGTCGGCCAGTCGTCGGCGCGCGGCAGGTTCGGCAAAGTCGGCAGCTGCGACTGTGCGTGCACCTGCGGTTCCGGCCGTGCCAGCGCCATCGTCAGCGCACTGATCACCTCTTCCTTGCCCTGCAGGCGTGCGCGCCACGTCACGTCGGCCGCCTGCCGTGCGGCCTTTTCCAGCTGGGCGATCCGCTCCAGCAATGCGATGCGGTGCTCGCAGGCGGCCAGCCGCTCGCGCAGGACCGCCATTTCCATCGCCTCGCCGCCCTGCCCTTCCCCGCCTGCCGCGCCGTCGACCTGGCGCAGCACGGCCTGGATCGCCTTGTCGGTTGCCGCCGGCGACGCGCCCGGCGCACCGTGCTCTTCGCGCCGGCCGATTTCGCCGTAAGCGCGTGCCAGTGCGGCCGAATCGATCTTCAGCGCGCCGTCGGCCGTGAATACCTTGTCCAGCCGGCCTTTTTCCAGGTCGCGGTAAATGGAAGCGCGGCTGCGCCGCGCCAGGCGCGCGGCTTCGGTAACGGTCAGAAGGGCCATGGATTCGCTCGACAGGTAAAGGGGCGAATGATGACGGCGGCATGACAGTTCGTCAAGGCATGTCTACTCCCCCATGGAACGCCGCCGCGTGCAGTGCTCTTTCGTCCTGGACGCAACAGTTTTCTACTGGCGGAACAGAAAGTCATTGCAGTTAACAAACTTTTATTGACAGTTGTTACTAAATTGATCAAACTGCTATACAATGAACAACATAAATAGCTGAGCGGCATCAAAATATCCGCCCCGCACTTCCCCTGCAGAAGCTGTACCAAGCACCTGTACCGCATCCCAGGACAACCCCGTCCGCCACGACATCCAACAGATGCGCAGGCTGGCATTGGAGCACACACTGCATGAGCGATTTAGCACTTTTCAGCACCATTCACGTCGATGAAGACACGTCCGTCAACCTCTCCCTGCACGACATCCTCAAGGATGCCGGCTATGTGGCATCGAGCACCCTCGCGGTCATCGACATCTCGACCGACCTGCCCGACGGAGAAACCGTATGGGGCGACACGCCCCTGCTGGGGCTGGTCGGCACTGACAAGATCTACGTGCGGCCGGGCGACTGGAAAGAACATTACAACGGCGAGTTCACCACCTTCCAGTTCATGGTGGAAGACAATGACGGCAACTACCTGTCTCTGGAACTGCGCGTGGTGATCGACCCGGTCAACGACGCGCCGACTGGTGCTGACCGCGACTTCGACCTGCCCAACCACGATCCGGTGGTGCTGGGCACCGATGATTTCGGCTTCAAGGACGCAGTCGAAGGCGATGCGTTCCAGTCCATCCTCGTCGAGTCCCTGCCGGCCGACGGCAAGATCCTGCTTGATGGCAAAGCCGTTACGAAAGGCACCGAGATTTCCGCCGCCGACATCGCCGCGGGCAAGCTGTCGTTCGTGCCTGGCGGCACCTCGGGCGGTATCGTCGAGATGGGCTTCCACGTGCGCGACAACGGCGGCATGACCGGAACCGGCGCGCAGGACACCAGCGTGAACACGAACTACCTGTCGTTCAAGGTGCCGATGCCGGAGATTACGGAACCCGAAGAACCGGGCAATCCGGGCAGCGGCGCACCGACGCTGGCCAAGATCGGCGACACGGTCTGGGAAGACAACAACGGCAACGGCATCCAGGATGCCGGCGAAGCGGGCATCGCCAATGTCAGCGTGGACCTGCGCGACGCCAGTGGCAATGTGGTACTGACGACCACCACCGACGCCGACGGCCAGTACAGCTTCTCGATCGGCACCGGCACCTACACCGTGGCGATCACCGCGCCAAAGGGCTACATCGCGACCGGCAAGAACGTGGGTTCCGACAGCGCCGTGGACAGCGACATCGATGCCAGCGGCCTGACCGGCGGCATCACCGTGGCCAAGGGCGACGTTTACGACAGCGCCGACGCCGGCCTGTACCGCTACGCCAGCATCTCGAGCACCGTCTGGAACGACGCCGACAGCGACGGCACGCTCGACGCGGGCGAAAGCGGCATCGGCAATGTCGCCGTGTCGCTGCTCGACGCGAACGGCAACGTCGTCGCCACCGCACGCACCGATGCCGATGGCCACTACACGTTCGGCGACCTGAAACCGGGCACCTACAGCCTGAAGTTCGATGCCGCCACGCTGCCCGAAGGCGTGAAGTTCGCCGCCGGCAGCGGCAGCACCGAACAGGTAACGCTGGCATCCGGCGAGAACGCGGTGTTCGAGGCGCCGGCCAATATGCAGCTTGGCAAGATCGCCAGCACCGTCTGGGAAGACCGCAATGCCAACGGCCTGCAGGACAGCGGCGAAACCGGCGTGGCCGGCGCCACCGTCTCGCTGATCGACGCAAAGGGCAACAAGGTCGCCTCAACGACCACCGACAGCAAGGGCAACTACACCTTCACCACGGCGGTTGGCAACTACTCTGTCGAAGTGACGAAGCCTGCCAGCTACACGTTCACCAGCCAGAATACCGGCAGCAACGATGCGCTCGACAGCGACGTCAATGCCAGCGGCAAGTCCGGCACGTTCACCGTGCAGGCCAACACCACGGTCGATCCGGCCGATGCGGGCGTCTACCGCTCCGCCTCGCTGGGCAGCAAGGTATGGTACGACTGCGATGGCGACGGCATCCAGGAGGCCGGCGAAAGCGGCATCAAGGGCGCCAAGGTCACGCTGCTGGACGCCAGCGGCAAGTCGATCGCCTCCACCACGACCAATGCCAGCGGCGACTACGCATTCACGGGCCTGAAACCCGGCACCTACAGCGTGAAGTTCGACACCTCGGCACTGCCGTCCGGCTACACGGTAACGAAACAGAACGCGGGTTCGGACGATGCGCGCGATTCCGACGTCGACGCCAAGGGCATGTCGCAGAAGGTGACGCTGGCTTCCGGCGAAAACAACACCAGCATCGACGCCGGCGTGGCGCAGATGGGCAGCATCGGCGACCGCGTCTGGCTGGACAGCGATGCCGACGGCATCCAGGACAGCGGCGAATGCGGCGTGGCCAACGTGGTCCTGACGCTGACCGATGCCAGCGGCGACGTGGTCGCCACCACGAAGACCGATGCCAACGGCAACTACAAGTTCAACGTGGCGGCCGGCACCTACAGCGTCAGCATGAAGACGCCGGACGGCTATGGCATCACCAAGCAGTACGCCACGAATGGCAGCTACGACAGCAACGCCGACGCCAGGGGCAACCTGGGCACCGTGACGGTGAAGGCCGGCGAAGCGGTGAAGACGCTCGACGCGGGCCTGACGCAGACCAGCATCCGCAGCACCGTCTGGGAAGACAGCGATTTCGACGGCGTGCAGGACAAGAACGAGTGCGGCATCGGCGGCGTGACCGTCAAGCTGTACGACGCCAGCCACAAGCTGAAGGCCACCACGGTCACGGCGTCGGACGGCAGCTACGCCTTCGACAAGCTGGCCGCCGGTTCGTACAGCGTCGAAGTGACGCGTCCGAACGGCTACTACACGACCAGGGCGAACGTGGGTTCGGACACGGCCGATTCGGACTTTGCCAACCTGGCCGGTTCGTCGAACGTGGCGGGCAGCGGCGTGTTCAAGCTGGCCGCCGGCCAGATGAAGACCGACGTGGACGCTGGCCTGTACCGCAAGGCCAGCATCGGCGACAAGGTGTGGCGTGACGCGAACCACAACGGCGTGCAGGACAAGGGCGAGGAAGGCGTCGGCAAGATCAAGGTCATGCTGTTCGATGCCGCGACCAGCAAGCAGCTGGCCGTCACCACCACCGACAGCAGCGGCAGCTACCTGTTCAGCAACCTCGATCCGGGCAGCTACTACCTGAAGTTCGACAAGGCCAACGTGAAGTTCACCGATTCCAAGGGCCTGACCTATGCGATGAACGACTGGAAATGGGGTGCGCAGAATACCGGCAAGAACGACCAGGTCGACAGCGATGTCAAGGGCGACGGCGTCAGCAAGACCAACCTGACCCAGACCGATGCCACGTTCCTGTCGTCCGGCGAGAACGACCGCAGCTGGGATGCGGCGATCACGCCGATCGCCATCGACCTGGACGGCAACGGCATCCAGACGATCGCCCGCGGCGACTTCGCCGGCAGCTTCGACCTGCTGGGCACCGGCAGCGCGGTCAAGTCGGGCTGGCTGTCGTCCGGCGACGCCTTCCTGGCGATCGATGCGAACGGCAACGGCCGGATCGACAGCATCGCCGAACTGTTCGGCGGCGCCAGCAAGGGCAGCGGCTTCGCGAAACTGGCATCGTTCGACAGCAACGGCGACGGTTTCGTGACGGCGGACGATGCGCAGTTCGGCGCGCTGACGCTGTGGCGGGACGCCAACGGCAACGGCGTCACCGATGCGGGCGAGCTGGTCTCGCTGGCGCAGGCCGGCGTCACCTCGCTGGCGGTGTCGTTCGAGGAACTGCCGTTCGTCGATGCCAACGGCAACCTGCACCTGGAACGCAGCAGCGCCGTCGTGAATGGCCGGGAAGTGTCGATGACCGACGTGTACTTCAGCGTCGACGCGGCCGACGCCGCGGCTGCCGGCATCGATGCGGCCAACATGGCCCAGCTGATCGGCCAGACCGCGACCGCCACCATCGCTTAAGCCACACGCCGCGCGCAGCACATACCACATGTGCCGGCATGCAGCCGGCACCATTGAACAACAACGAGAACACCATGAATAACATCACCCTGAAACTGTCCGCAATCGCCCTGGGCGCCGCCCTCTTCTCCACCGCCGGCGCTGCCGGCCTCGCCGCTGGCCAGGTCGATACCCACCACATCGCAACGCTGCGCGCGACGTCCAGCTATACCGCTCCCGCCAGCGGCATGTCGGTTCAGAGCTGGGACGTGGCCGACGCGAACGGCAAGGTCTTCCTGGCGCTGTGCGTCGAGCCGGGCACGCCGCTGGCTTTTAAAACCGCCGACTACAAGGCCACTGGCGCCTTCACGTTCGCGGCCGGCAAGGACGACGCCGTCGTGCGCCAGTCAGCCATCGCGCGCCTGTACTCCCACTATTACGGCGACATCACCGGCACCACGCTGGATGCAAAGCAGGACAGCCTGAGCTTCCAGCTGGCGCTGTGGGAACTGAACAACGACAACGGCAACCTCAAGGATGGTACGCTGGCATTCAAATGGAATGACACGACCTCCAGCTGGTCCCAGAACAAGCCGGAATTCCAGGGCATCCTGAACACGGCTGCGGAAATGATCTCGTGGTCGAGCGTTGCCACCAATCCGGTCGAGCAGGCGTACAGCTTCACGCAGTACACGATGACGGGTTCGCAAACCATCGTGGTGGCCACGCCGGTACCGGAACCGTCGACCTACGCCATGCTGGGCCTGGGCCTGGCCCTGGTCGGCTTCACCGCGCGCCGCCGCTCGAAGCGCTGATCGCTGCCCGCCCCGCCGCGGGCGGAAAACACAACGGGCGCCGCGGCGCCCGTTGTTCATTGCATCGCCAGCCTCAATCCAGGTCGGCCGCGTCGTGCCGTTCCGGCACCTGCTGTTCCGGCGGGCCCTGCAGCCGGTTCACGCGCCGACCGCGTGCCACCGCCGGGCGCGCCGCCACCTCGTCCGCCCAGCGCCGCACATTGGTGTATTCGTGCACCGACAGGAACTCGCCGGCGCCATACAGATCGCCCAGCACCAGCAAACCGTACCACGGCCAGATCGCCATGTCGGCGATCGTGTACTCGTCGCCGGACACGAAGCGGTGGCCGGCCAGCTGGCGGTCCAGCACATCGAGCTGGCGCTTCGCTTCCATCGCGTAGCGGTCGATCGGGTATTGCAGCTTCTCCGGCGCATACGCGAAGAAATGGCCGAAGCCGCCGCCGACGAAGGGAGCCGAGCCCATCTGCCAGAACAGCCAGTTCAGCGTTTCCGTGCGCGCCCGGATTTCGGTCGGCAGGAAGGCGCCGAATTTCTCGGCCAGGTAGACCAGGATCGAGCCGGATTCGAACACGCGCAGCGGCGTTTCTCCGCTGCGGTCAAGCAGCGCCGGGATCTTCGAATTGGGATTGATGTCGACGAAGCCGCTGCCGAACTGCTCGCCGTCGCCGATGCGCACCAGCCACGCGTCGTACTCGGCGCCCGCGTGGCCCAGCGCCAGCAGTTCTTCGAGCAGGATCGTGACTTTCTGGCCGTTCGGCGTGCCCAGCGAATACAGTTGCAGCGGGTGTTTGCCGACCGGCAGCTCGCGGTCGTGGGTGGCGCCGGCCACCGGCCGGTTGATGCTGGCAAAGGTGCCGCCGGATGCCGCGGGCGGCGTCCACACGGCCGGGGGCACGTATTTCGGGTTGTCACTCATGCGTTGTATCTCCTGTACGGGTCATGGCCGCGCCGGCCGAGGGCGGCCGCGCGGCGCAGGGACCGCTAGTTTGGCATGGTTGCGAAAAATGCGTACGGCGGGCCCGCATCCGGCGCCGCCCGGCCTGCGCGCTTGCTCTACGCGGCCCGCCCGGCGCTGCGCTCCAGCGTCTGCAGGTCGAGCGGACGCGTGAGCCGGTAGCGCGCCAGTGCCGCGGCGCCGACGGCGACGGCGTCGGCGCCAAAGTGCGAAGTGCGGATCTCGGGCGGTGTCAGCATCGCCGCTTCCGCATAGCCGGCGAGGACCTGCCGCGCCGGCCCGGTCAGCGCGTCGCCGAGGCGCAGCGCGGGGCCGCCGATGACGATCGCCATCGGATCGAAACCGGCCCACAGGTTGTTCAGCAGGATACCCAGCTGGCGCCCGGCCGCCGCGACGGTGGCACAGGTCGACGGGACATTGTCGGCCACCCGCTTGTACAGCCGTTCCAGCGCCGCGTAGCTGGGCCGCTCGTCGCCCAGCAGCGCCGCCAGGCCGATCAGGGCATCGGCGCAGCCGCGGCGCCCGCAGGTGCACGGTGGGCCGTCGGCCTGCAGGATCGCATGGCCGACTTCGCCGCCGAAACCGTGCATGCCGGTCAGCAGCCGGTCGCTGACGATGATGCCGGCACCGACGCCGTAGCTGATCGACAGGTAGATCAGCGGATCGCCGGCCGTCTCGCGGGAAAACTCGAGCTCGGCCAGCGCGGCCACGTTGGCCTCGTTCTGCATGTACAGCGGCCGCCCTTGCAGCACGGTACCCGCGAAGTGCGCCTCGACCTGGGCGCGCACGTCCACGTTGCGCCAGCCCAGGTGGGGCGCGTGGCGCAGCATGCCGGTGTTCTCGTCGACGGCGCCATGCAGGCCGATGCCCACGCCCAGCACCTGCCGCGCGCCGCCAGCGGTGGACGGGCGCGCGAGGCGGCGCGCCTGCCGCACCATCGCCTGTGCCGCCAGCCGGATGCACGAAGCCGCGTCGTGCGCATCGTCGTAATCGATGACGCGCGCGTCGAGCACTTCGCCCAGCAGGTTGGTGGCCAGCACGCGGGCTTCGTCGACACCCACTTCCGCGCCGATCAGCGCCAGCCGGCCAGGGTCCAGGTGCAGCGGGGTGGCGCGGCGCCCCACTTCGCCCGTCACCAGCAGCGCGCTCTCGGTGAGCCAGCCCTCGTCCATCAGCTCGCGCACCAGCTGGCTGACGGTGGACTTGGTCAGCCGCAGTTCGTCCGACAGCGCCGCGCGCGACAGGCCGGGTTGCACGCTCACCTGGCGCACCAGCGCCATCCGGTTCAGTTGTTTCAGGAGTTGCTGGTCACCGGTAACGGGCATGGCGGATCTGGGTCGATTGCAGTGGGCGGATTATGCAGCACCGGCGGCGCCGATGCCAAAAAATGCCCGCTCAATCCGCTGCGCGTTCGGTGCCGCGCAAGCCGTTGGTGGAGACGTTTCCATCGAACGTTGGTTTTTTGCCTCAGGCTGTGAAGATTTTGCAACGGATTCGGCGGCGGCAAAAGTTCGATGAGCGCGTCAGCACAGCTGGCCGCGTTTTTTTGTTGCTGATGGACACGTTTCCAGAAGTCGTTGATTTTGCTGTGAAAACGATTTCTTGGAAACCGTTTTCCATCGTATTACGTAAGGTACGTATGACCGAATGATGACGTAAATCCCTGCTCCGACAGGGTTTTTTTCGCATTCCGGACACAATTTTATTTGTTCGCCCGATTGACCAATTACGTCAATTTTCTTACTCTTGTGTAAATTCCGCCAGCCGGCAATGCTGCAAAGACAGCATGCGGCGCGCTGAAGTCCCGCGGTGATCGGAACGCAGGGACATGTGAATTTGGCAGGACCAATGACGTCGCACCCTTGCCCCGGGCGCGTCGTTCCACATCAGAGAGGAGACACCGTGCTGTACAGATCCAAGGGTTCCATGGAACTCAATGCTTTCCCCAATACCACGCACCGCCTGATCGCCATCGCCGTCGCCGGGGCTTGCGCCACGCTGATGGCGCCGGCATTCGCACAGGACGCCACCCAGGCAGCCCCGGCAGTAGCCCAGGCCGCCACGGGACCGTCGGCCCAGGAAGCCGCCAGCAATGTGGCCGGCAACGTCGCCGACCCGAGCGCACCAGCCACCGTCGTCGTCAAGGGCATCCGCGCCTCGATGCAGTCGACGCTGAACCTGAAGCGCAACTCCGACGGTATCGTCGACGGCATCGTCGCCGACGATATCGGCAAATTCCCCGATACCAACCTGGCCGAATCGCTGCAGCGCATTTCCGGCGTGTCGATCGACCGCAACCGCGGCGAAGGCGCGCAGGTTACCGTGCGCGGCGTCGGTCCGGACCTGAACATGGTGCTGCTGAACGGCCGCCAGATGCCGACCTCCAACCTGGGCGACCTGGCCGGCCGTGCGTTCGACTTCTCGAACCTGGCCTCGGAAGCCGTGTCGCAGATCCAGGTCTACAAGAGCTCGCGCGCCGACACGCCGCCGGGCGGCATCGGCGCGACGCTGAACATCATGACGGCGCGCCCGCTGGAACTGGGCAACATGGCCAGCATCGGCGGCAAGGTGGTCTATGACACCTCGAACGACAACCTGCCGCAGGAAGACGCGGCGAAGCGTTCCTACACGCCGGAAGTCTCGGGCATCTACAGCACCACCTGGGGCGACGGCAAGTTCGGCGTCTCGGTCAGCGCCAGCTACCAGGAACGCAACCTGGGCGTGAACCAGGCGCAGATCACCAACGGCTGGAAGGGTCCGTACACCGCCACGCAGACCGGCGTCACCGGCGTGATCCCCCTGCCCGGCCAGCCCGGCTCGGAGAACATCACCAACCGCCCGGACGGCAGCGACGTCTATTCCGTACCGCAGAACATCTCGTACTTCATGCGCGGTTCGCAGCGCCAGCGCACCAACGGCCAGCTGACGTTCCAGTTCCGCCCGAACAAGGACCTGACCTCGACGCTGGACTACACCTACTCGCTGAACAAGGTGCAGACCAAGTACCACGAGCTGTCGGCCTGGTTCAACCACGGCCCATCGGTTTCCAGCTGGACCGACGGTCCGGTGGCGGCGCCGATCTTCTACCAGGAGAACGTGGCCAACCAGGATATCGCGATGAACGGCGGCGACTTCGCCACCAAGTCCGAGAACAAGTCGATCGGCTTCAACACGCAATGGCGCGCGACGCCGGACCTGCGCCTGACGTTCGACGCGCACCACTCCACCGCCGTGTCGCAGAAGGACAGCCCGTTCGGCTCCAACAACGACCTTGCCACTGTCAGCTTCAGCCGCGGCAACACGCGCGTGCTGTTCGATAACGAAATGCCGGTGCTGTCGATCGAGGGCGCCGACTTCAACCGCGCGCCGATGCAGGTTTCCGGCTCCTGGTTCCAGGACGGCTACCAGAAGATGGAAATCGACCAGGCCCAGGCCGGCGGCCGCCTGAAACTGTGGGAAACCTCGGAACTGAACTTCGGCCTGTCGCTGACCAACGTGAAGAACCGCTCGGCATTCCAGCAGGTGCAGAGCGATTCGTGGGGCGGCGCCACTTCGCCGGCGGACTATCCGCAATCGATGTTCCGTCCCGACACGCTGTCGCAGTACTTCGACAAGCTGGGCGGCCACGACAACCCGGCCATGTTCCAGCAGATCCACCTGTTCGACTTCGCGGCGATGCGCCAGCGGGTGTCGGACGCCACCGGCAAGCCGGCGCTGTATCTGCCGAGCCTGGCCAATCCGGACTACGACCGCCGCACCACGGAGAAGAGCCGCGCGCTGTACTTCCAGCTGAACACCGAGTGGGATACGGCGATGCCGATGCACACCGGTATCGGCTTCCGCTACGAGAAGACCGACGTGCAATCGACCGCGCTGTCGCAGACCGTGTCGGGCGTGAACTGGGTGGCGCAGAACGAACTGCCGTTCGTCTTCTCGGGCAAGGACTTCACCAGCCTGACCGGCAAGTACCACCACATCCTGCCGAGCCTGGACTGGGACATGAACGTGCGTGACGACTTCAAGGTCCGTGCCAGCTATGGCCACACGATCGGCCGTCCGCGCTACGACCAGATCCAGGGCGGCACCAACATCAACCCGACCGGCAACATCAACTACGGCACCGGCACGCGCGGCAACCCGGCGCTGGAACCGGTCAAGTCGAAGAACCTGGACCTGTCGGCGGAGTGGTACTACTCGCCGCAAAGCACGATTTCGCTGGGCCTGTTCCACAAGTCCCTGTCGAACTACGCCGGCCAGAGCGTGAACATGGAAGCGTCGCCGACCGTGACGACGCCGGTGGGCGGCGCCTACTGGAACGCGGCGCTGGCGTCGGGCTGCATCAACACCGACACCACCTGCATCCGCAACTACATCTTCCGCAACTTCAACGGCCAGCCGGGCGTGGTGCAGGGCGCGGACAACGCGGCCGGCAACGCCACCGGCACGATCTCGGGCATCCCCGGCAATCCGGCCGTGCAGTACCAGATCACGTCGTTCGTCAACGAGAAGTCGGCCAACGTGAAAGGCGCGGAAGTCAACTGGCAGCACATGTTCGGCACAAGCGGCTTCGGCGTCCAGGCCAACTACACGTACGTGAAGTCGAACCTGGCCTTCGACAACGCCGGCTCGGGCAACCAGTTCGCGCTGGTCGGCCTGTCGGATTCGGCCAACGTGATCGGTATCTTCGAGAACGACCGCTGGTCGATCCGTGCCGCGTACAACTGGCGCGACGAGTTCCTGTCCTCGGTCACCGACCAGGCGGGCCCGAACCCGCAGTACGTCGAGCCGTATGGCCAGGTCGACCTGTCGATCGGCTACAACCTGACCAAGAACCTGACGCTGCAGTTCGAAGGCATCAACCTGAACGACGAAACGCAGCGCGTGCATGGCCGCAACAAGAACATGGTGCTGTCGGCCACGCAGGGCGGACCGCGCTACATGCTCGGCGCGCGCTACAAGTTCTGATGTAGTCAAGGGCGGCATCCGCGAAGTGGCCGGGCCGGCACTTCGCACCAGGCGGGCCGTCTTCGGACGGCCCGTTTTTCGTTGCAAAGCCGTGAAGAAAGTGAATGTCAAACTGATACTTATCAGAAATTTAAGGTAGAATGCCGCGGCATGGCCTGCGCTCTGTGGGCACCGTCAATGCCGGAAAGACCCTGTGCCGCACCACGACCTGCCCTATCCCCGCCTCGAGATCGACCGCAACCGCGCGGAGTTCGCCGACGCTGCCGTCGAGGACCGTTTCAATCGCCATCACCTGCCGGAGCGGACTTCCCAACTGAAGGTCAGCCTGCTGTTCTGCGCGGCGTTCTACGTGGCGTTCGGCGCGACGGACGTGGCCACGCTGGGCCCGACGGCGACGGCGTGGGCGATGATCGCACTGCGCCTGATGGTGGCGGTGGCCGCCGGCTGCAGCTGGCTGGCGATCACGCGCCGGCCCGAGTCGGTGCGCGTGGCGGTGCTGGCCGCCTGCGCGGTCGAGGTGGTCGGCCTGGCCGTGTTCATGGTGCTGTGCTGGTACCAGCCCTCCGCAACGACCTGGAACGTGATGTCGCAGGCGCTGATCCTGATGGCCATCTACATCAATATTCCGAACCGCTTCGTCTACGCCGCCTGGATCGCCATCGGCTCGAGCATCGTGTTCTGCGCCATGCTGCTGGTCCAGGGGTTCCTGAAGATGGACGACCAGGTAGCGCTGGTATTGCTGCTCATGCTCGGCAATACGCTCGGCTACATCGGCGCGCGCCGCTTCCACCTGGCCCAGCGCGAGGAATTCCGCTCCGCCCTCCTGCTGCAGCAACTGGCCGACCGCGACCCGCTGACCGGCTGCTACAACCGCCGCGTGCTGCAGAAAGGCCTGCTGGATGCGGAACTGGCGCGCGCACGCCGCTACGGCACCGCGCTGTCCGTGATCCTGTGCGACATCGATCACTTCAAGCGCATCAACGATACGCATGGCCACGCGGCCGGCGACCACGTGCTGCACGAGTTCGGCGCGCTGCTGCTGGAGATGACGCGCGAAACCGTCGACAGCGTGGTGCGCTACGGCGGCGAGGAATTCCTGCTGGTGCTGCCCGAAACGGATCTCGAGGGCGCCCGCGCGCTGGCCGAACGGATTCGCCATGCGTTCGGCAGCACCGGCAGCGCGGTCGAGTTCGGGCATTTCGTGACCGCCACCGCCAGTTTCGGCATCGCCTCGATGGCGGCGCTCGACCCCGATACGCCGGAGTCGCCGGCGGAGCTGGTCGAGATGGCCGATGCGCAGCTGTATGCCGCCAAGCGCGGCGGGCGCAACTGCGTGCGCGGGGTGTTGGTGACGGCTGACCGGATGCGGTCGACGGCCTGAGTACCGCCTGGCGCTTACCGCGGCGGAATCGCGCCGCGGTGCGCCAGCTTCGCGGCGGCGACCCGGTTGGCCAGCGCGGCGGCGCCAGCGGGCGCCTCGCCGCGCAGCACGGCGGCCAGGTAGGCGCCGTTCCAGGCGTCGCCGGCGCCGGTGGTGTCGACCACCGTGGCGGCAACGGCGGGCACCGCGGTGCACTGGCCGCGCAGCCACACCTCGCATCCCTCTTCGCCGTGCTTGACCACCGCGTGCTCCACCAGTTCATGGGGCGCACCCGGCAGGATGGCGGCATCGGCCGGCAGGCTCGGAACCAGGATGTCGACGAAGGGCAGCAGCTCGGCGCACGCCTCGCGGGCGGCCTGTTCGTCCCCCCACAGCCGCGGGCGGTAGTTCGGGTCGTACGCAACCAGCACGCCATGCTCGCGGGCGCAGCGGGCCGCCGCCAGCGTGGCGGCGCGCGCACCCGGCGAAATCGCCTGCGTAATGCCCGACAGCAGGATGCAGCGGGCGGAAGCGATGAACCCTTCGTCGATATCGGCCGCCACCATCCGCGAGGCAGCACTGCCCGCGCGCCGGTACGTAAACGAGCGCTCGCCGTGCGCGTCGAGCGAGATGAAGTACACGCCGTTCTCGCCCGGCACCAGTGGCGCCTGGCCGACGTCGATGCCTTCCGCCTGCCAGGCGGCGATCAGGCCGGGGCCGAACGGGTCGTCGCCGACGCGGGTGGCGAACGCCGTGCGCGCGCCCTGCCGGGCCGCGGCCACCAGCGCATTCAGGACATCGCCACCATAGGCCCTGGCGAACCGTTCGGCGCTGGCCAGCGGCTCGCTGGCGTTGAACTCGACCATGCATTCGCCCAGGCCGACCAGGTCGAAGCGGCGCGCGGCGCCGGCGTTATCGTGTGTGCTCATGATTTTCAGCGGAAGCGTTAACAAGAAATAAAAATTGGCGGTAACGCTATCACCTTCCGGGCCTCGTGCATAGCGCTTTTGCTGCGGCGCGGCACGCGGCCGTGCGCCGTCCGCACACATGGTCGGGTATAACGTACGGCGACGGGACCGGCACCGGCCGCCGATGCCTCCCTACGCCAAGGAGACCAACGATGAACGTAGCGAATCTCGGTATCGGCAAACGCCTGGCTTTCGCCTTTGGCACCCTTTGCATCATGTTGATCGCCATGGTGCAGCTATCGAACTCCATGCTGTCGCGGGTGAACGATGGCACCCATGAAATCGTCAACAACCGGATGCCGAAGATCGACGCCACGGTCCGTGTGCAGAGCGAGATCAACGACATCGCCATCGCGCTGCGCAACATGCTGCTGTATGTGGATCCGGCGGACCAGCAGCGCCAGCGCGAGGCCATTCTCGCGTCCAGGCAAGCCATCGAGACGGTCCTGCGCGACCTCGATAAAACACTGGAAAACCCGAAGGCGCGCGAACTGCTGCGCCAGATGCGCGCCGAGAACGAGCGCTACACAACAGGCCAGGAGACGATATTCGGCCACCTCGGCAGCGGCGCCATCGACGATGCGCGCGCCTTCCTTGGCACAGAGGTCAGGCCGGTGCTGGCACGCCTGAAACAGGCCATCTCCGAGCAGGCGGCGGTGCAAAGGGAAATCAGCGCGGCAGCCGCCGACGCGGCAACCGCCACCTACATCAGCACGCGCAACCTGATGTGGGGCCTGGGCTTCGCCGCCGTCGCGCTGGCGGCGCTGGTGGCCTGGTGGATCACCCGCTCGATCACGGCACCGGTCAGCCAGGCGCTCGGCGTCGCCAATACCGTGGCGGACGGCGATCTCACCAGCCGCATCGAGGCTGCCACGCGGGATGAACTGGGGGACCTGCTGCGCGCACTGCGCAGGATGAACGAAAGCCTGGCCGCCACCGTCACGACGGTGCGGCGCGGCACCGACATCATTGCCACCGCCGCGGCCGAGGTGGCGAACGGCAGCCAGGACCTTTCCGCCCGCACCGAACAGCAGGCCAGCGCGCTGGAGCAGACCGCATCGTCGATGGAACAGCTGGCATCCACCGTGAAGCAGAATGCCGACAATGCGCGGCAGGCCAACACGCTGGCCGGCGCCGCGTCGGCCGTCGCCGCGCGCGGCGGCGACGTGATCGCCCGCGTGGTCGGCACGATGGACGAGATCCGCGCGTCGGCCGGCCAGATCGGCGACATCATCGGCGTCATCGACAGCATCGCTTTCCAGACCAATATCCTGGCGCTGAACGCCGCGGTGGAAGCGGCCCGCGCCGGCGAACAGGGCCGCGGCTTCGCCGTCGTCGCCTCGGAAGTGCGGACACTGGCGCAGCGCTCGGCGGCCGCGGCCAGGGAAATCAAGGAGCTGATCGGCGCTTCCACCGACAAGGTGGCGGCCGGCAGCCAACTGGTCGGCGAAGCGGGTGCGACGATGCGCGACATCGTCGACAGCGTCCAGCGGGTCACCGACATCATGGGCGAGATCTCGTCGGCCACTGTCGAGCAGTCGGCCGGCATCGAGCAGATCAACCGCGCCGTGGTGGAAATGGATGCCGTGACCCAGCAGAATGCGGCGCTGGTCGAACAGGCCGCCGCGGCATCGGAATCGATGAAGGAGGAGGCGGCGCGGCTGGCGCAGGCGGTGGCGGTGTTCAGGATCGGCGACGATGCGCAGGCAGCGCGGCACACGGCGCCTTTACGGCTCGGCTAGCGGAGCATCGGGCTGCAGGTCATCGGGCTGGCCATTACCCGTCGTGCCGGCTCAGGCGAACGTCTGCCAGTTGCGCTGCGCGGCGGCGGCGTCGGCTGGTTCGTGCTCGGCGCAGTCGATGCGCAGGAAGGCGATCGGCAACGGCGCGCCGACCAGGGCGCAGTGGTGCGGCGCGGCGGCGCCGGGAAACTTGTTGGGCTCGAAATGTCGGCACGACAGGCAGGCGCGCAGTTCCGGGAAGCGCTCGGTTTTCTGCAGTTCGGCGATGGTCTTGAACAAGCCCGTCAGCAATGCCACCTGCAGCGGCTGCGGCAGCGCCGACACCGCTTCGTCGGCGAAACCCAGCGCACCTTCCAGCCGCCCGGCCAGTTGCTCGCCTTCGGGCGTCAGCAGCAGCGCGGTGGCGCGGCCGTCGTCCGCCGCCCGGGTCTTGCGCACATAGCCCTTCGCCACCAGGGCCGCCACGGAATCGCTGGCGCTGGCGGTGGAAATCGAAAGCTGCTGGGCCAGCCAGGACAGGCGCATGCCACGCACGCGGCGATGCAGCAGCTGCACGATGTCGGCCTGCGCGGGATTGAGCTGTTCGGCGGTGGATGCAGCCCACATGCCGGACCGCAGCACGCTGGCCAGCCGCGCCATCGCGGTGACGATGCGGGCCGACAGGTCCGGCGTCGCATCCCACGGGGTTTCGGGCGAGATATCCATTCGCGCAGGGTACGCCCGTCACCCGCTTATGTCAAGGAGTCCTAATCTTCCTCGGCCTTGATATCAGGCGGTGTCGAACCTCAGGTAGCGCGCCGCGAGCGCATCGGCGCTCATCGGCGCGCCCAGCAGGTAGCCCTGCACCACGTCGCAGCCGGCGTGGCGCAGCCAGTCGAGCTGGCGCTGCTCTTCCACGCCCTCGGCCACCACGGTCAGCCCGAAGCCGCGCGCCAGGGCCAGCACCGCGAGGATGATCGTCTCGCCGCGCTGCGGCAGCATCTGCACGAAACTGCGGTCCACCTTCAGCTGGTTGATCGGGAAGGTCTGCAGGTAGGCCAGGGACGAGTAGCCGGTGCCGAAGTCGTCGATCGCCAGCCGCACGCCGAGCTGCCGTACGGCCTGCATGAAGGCGATGGCGCACGTGACATCATCCATCAGCAGGCTTTCGGTCAGCTCCAGCTCCAGCCGGCCAGGCGCCAGGCCGCTGTCGGCCAGCGCGCGTTTCACGTCGCCGATGAAGCCCGGTTCGCGCAGCTGCCGTGCCGACATGTTGACGGCCAGCGTCAGCGCCGGCGCACCGGCACGCTGCCAGCCCGCCACGTCGGCGCAGGCCCGCTGCAGCACCCAGCTGCCCAGTTGCACGATCAAACCGCTTTCCTCGGCGATCGGAATGAACTCGGCCGGCGACACCGGCCCGTGCTCCGGATGCCGCCAGCGCAGCAGCGCCTCGACGCCGACCAGCTCGCCGCTGGCGCAGGCGAACTGCGGCTGGTAATGCACGGCCAACTGGCCGGCATCGATGGCGCGGCGCAGCTCGCGCTCCAGCGCGGCGCGGCGCAGCGTGGCCGCCGTCATCGCCGGCACGAACTCGGCCAGCCGGTTGCGTCCGGCCTGCTTGGCGTGGTACAGCGCGGTATCGGCACTGCTGACCAGGTCGCTCAGCGTCTCCGCATCGTCCGGAAACAGGCAGACGCCCACGCTGGCGGTGGCAAAGAACTCCCCGCCCGCCACCGAAATCGGCTGGCGCAGCGCCTGCGTGACGTTGCCGGCGATCGCCAGCGCCATGGCGCGCCCCGGCACGGGCGCCACGATGATGGCGAATTCGTCGCCGCCGATGCGGCCCACCAGGTCCGACGCGCGCACCGCGCCGGACAGTGCGGCAGCCACCTTCTTCAGCAGCGCGTCGCCGGCGGCATGGCCGGCGGTGTCGTTGACGGCCTTGAAATGATCCAGATCCACCAGCAGCAATGCGACCTGGCTGCCGGCCGCGCCGGCCTGTTCGAGCGCCCGTTCCAGCCGCTCGTAGGTCGCGTGCCGGTTCGGCAACTGCGTCACGTGGTCGGTATGGGCCATGTAGTCGAGATCGCGCTCGGCGGCCGCCGCCCTGGCACGCGCGGCGCGGCCCAGCGTGGCCACGACCAGCATCGCGCCCAGCGACGCCACGGCCAGCAGCGCAATGTAGCGCAGCATCGCCGCGCGCAGCCGTTCGGTTCCCACGTGCAGCACCGTGTGCCCCACGACGGCGCCGCGATAGCGCACCGTGTCGGTGACGACAATGCCGTCGTCGCGTTCGCGTCGCGCGGCCTCCAGCGTCGTCGGCAGCCGGCTGTCCGGATAGGAGAATTCGGCAAAGCGGCGCCCGCCCCTGTCGTAGATGCCGACCGCCTTCAGGCCCTGCGCGTAGCGGAACGCCCGCAGCGTCTCCTGCGCCACTTCGCGGTCGCCGAACATCAGCGGCGCGGTCACGCTGTCGGCCACGATGGCGGCCTGCACGCGGGCGCCTTCCATCAGCGCCTGGCGGATCTCGAGCAGCTGGTAGGCGACCAGTACCACGCCGGCGATCACCAGCGCCGCCGCCATCGCCAGCAACTGGCCGCTGCGCAGCGTCGCCGCGATCGGCGTGCGGTCGCGCGCCGCGGCCGGGGTCGAAAAGAGCTTCATCGGACGTTCCTGGCCAGCCGCAGCAGGCGCGCGCTGAGGCGCAGGCCGGCACGCGCGGCTTCCCTCGTATCGATGTCGAAGCGCAGGCGCTGGTCCTCCTCCACCAGCGCCACGGCGCCGGCGTAGCCATTGGCCGGCTCGTCGACGATGACCAGCGTGCCGGTACCGTCGGCGGCCGGGCGCGCCGCGCCGGCGTGCAGCACGGCCATGTCGCACGCGGTATCCGCGCCCGGTTCGACGACGGCCACCGTGCGCCCGCCCACCGGCTTGCCTTGCAAGCCTCGCAAGCCCTGCCACAGCACGTGGCCGCTGCTCACGCAGACATTGAGCGGCCGCGCGAGCGCCCGGGCGGGCCATGTGGTGAACTGCGCGATGTTATAGATATAGGCCGCCTTCAGCACCGCATCGTCGCTCTGGGCGCGGCCGTGCGGCGCCGCGACGAGCAGCGCCAGAACGGCGGCAGCCAGGCATTCAGAACGCATGGCCTATCTTGACGAGCACCGCGCGGCCCTCGCGCGCGATAGCTTCCTGCACGAAGGCCGGACCGGCCGGATCCGCGTAGCGGCGCGCGGTCGCGTTGTACAGGCTGATCGACCAGTCCAGTTTGCCGGTGTGGCTGGCCGGACCGAGCGTGACGTTCCAGGTGCAGAAGCCGCCCGTTTCGGCATTCTCGGTCAGGCGCCGCGACGTGCACTGGCCTTCCGTGCCCAGCCGCAGTGCATCGCCGGGCAGTGCCCAGGTGGCGTTCAGCTTCAGCAGGTGGCGCGGCGAATTGACGATCCACTCGCCCGTGTCGTCCGCCGCGTGCTGGTACGTGTAACTGCCGCGCACCCGGGTGCCGCCCGCGAACAGGCGTTCGGCGGACAGTTCGAAGCCGTCGGCCGAGGCCCGCTCGGTGTTGTCGAACATGAGAATGCCGTCCGGCCGCAACGTCTCCGTGATCAGGCCGTCGATGCGGTAATGGAATGCCGACACCGCCAGCTTGCTGTAGGCGTCGGGCTGGCGTTCCCAGACCAGCTCGCTCGTGGCGATCTCCTCGGCGCGCAGGGCCGGATTGGCGTCGGCATAGGCGTCGACGTCGTAATACAGTTCGTAGGCGTTCGGCGAGCGGTAGGCGGTGCCGTAGATCAGCTTCAGCGTATCTTTCGGCCCCGGGTGCCAGATCAATGCCGCGCGGGGGTTGACGCGGCTGCCCGTGGTGCTGTCGCGGTCGTAGCGCACGCCGGCGTTGAGGATCAGGTCGGGCGCGAGCCGCGCTTCGTCCTCGATGAAGACGCCGGCGCGGCTGTCGGACCGGCGGTCGTCCATCGCCGCCTCGTATGGGTCGAGGTCGAAGTTGAACTGGTCGCGGCGGGCATTGCGCTGCACGTCGACCCCGGCCAGCAGCTTGTGGCCGGCCAGGCCGGTATACGTGGCGGTTGCGTTCAGTCCGTACCACGCGGCGTGTGTGCCATCCACGTTGATGCGCGGCCTGTCGTCCTCGTCGGGGTACAGGCCGGCGCCGAGGTAGTCCGCCCGGCCCCACTCCAGCCGGGCGGACAGCGACAGCGCGTCCGACAGCGGCGCGCTGTAGCCCACCCCGGCGAAGCTCTGCGCATCGCGCGTCGCGTTCGGCGTGTTGAACACCGCGCCGAACGATGCCGTGGGTATGCCCTTCACACGCGTCACGTGGCCGGCGCTGAACGACAGCGGGCCGCGCGTGGCTTTCACGAACGCGCTGCGCGACCGGTCGTGGTCCAGGCCCGTGGCAAGGCCGTGGTTCTGGGCGGGCGTATCGAATTCGGCGGCGTAGACGTTGCCGCCGTCGCGCGTGAAACCGCTGACGGACAGCAGCACGTCGGTGCCGTCCTGCGCGTGGTAGCCCCAGCTGGCGCGGCCGCGGCGCTCGCCCTTGCTGCCGGCCGCCAGCGCGGCGCGCGGCCCGGAGAGCGCGCTGCCCGACTTGGTGACGATGCTGATCACGCCGAACAGCGTGTTCGAGCCATACACCGCCGCACCGGGCCCCGGCACGTATTCGATGCGCTCGACGAGGTCCATGTCCAGCAGGCCCTCGGTGCCGATCGATGCCTGGTCGTACACGCTGTCGTTGACGCGCACGCCGTCGATCAGCAGCAGGAAGCGGCTGTTGTAGTCGCCCGGCCGCTGGAAGCCGCGTGCCCCGAGGTAGGCGTAGTTGCGGTCGTCCGAGATGTACAGCCCCGGCAGGCTGGCCAGTGCCTCGCCCAGCGTGCGCCAGCCATGTTCACGCACATCCTGCGACGTCAGCACCGACACGGCGGACGGCGCATCGCTGATCCGCTGCGCAAAGCGCGAGGCGGAGGTGACGACGGTAACGTCCATCAGGCTTTCCAGCGGCATGGCCGCCAGGTCGCCGGACGGTTCCTGCGGATCGGCATGGGCAAACGCGGCTTGCAGGGCCAGCACCAGGATGAGTTGATGGCGCACGAAGGGACGGGGCATGGCGGCGGGCTGGGCGTGGAACGTGGGGACACGCTATGTCGATGTTCCGCTGTTCAACAAAGTATTTACATAAGGCAAGATGTTACAGGCGTTCGGCTACGAATGTGACGTTTGATTCTTTATGTTTAACGTTTTTTGCGCATACGCAACAACGGCCGGGCCATTCGTTGCCGCCTTGCTCATCTTCTTGACTGCTTTCCTGCGCGCGGCTGCCGATGCCGGAGAGCACGCGATAATGCACAGTCCTGTTACCTGCCCTGCCGCCGATGACACATTTTGCCCTCTTCCCTGTCCGCCACGCCATTTCCCTGTCCGCCGCCGCGCTGCTGGCGCTCGGCACCGCCCAGGCCGCCACCGCTACCGCGCCTGCGCGCGACCTCTCCGGCACCTGGCGCTTCGCCCTCGACCGCAACGACGAAGGCATCGCCGCGCGCTGGTACGGCAGCGCGATGCGGGACAGGTTCACCGACCGGATCGCGCTGCCGGGGATCCTGAACGCGCAGGGATTCGGCGACGAGATTTCCACACGCACGCCGTGGGTGCTGTCGCTGTACGACAAGGAATGGCACCAGCGCGAGGACTACAAGGCCTATACAAAGCCCGGCAACGTCAAGGTACCGTTCCTGTCGCAGCCGCCGCGCCACTACCTGGGCGCGGCCTGGTACCAGCGCGACATCGACGTGCCGGCCGCCTGGCGCGGCAAGCGCGTGGTGCTGCACCTGGAACGCCCCCGCTGGGGCTCGACCCTGTGGCTGGACGAGCGGGAGATCGGCAGCAACCGCAGCCTGGTGGCCGAGCATGCCTACGACCTGGGCCTGCTGGCGCCGGGGCGGCACCGCATCACGGTGCGGGTGGACAGCCGCATGCTGATGAACTACCGGCCCGATTCGCACAGCGTGTCCGATTCGCTGGGCATGAGCTGGAACGGCATCGTCGGCAAGGTGGAACTGCGCGCGACGTCGCCGGTATGGATCGACGATGCCCAGGTGTTCCCGGACGTGGCGGCGCGCACCGCGCGCGTGCGGCTCAAGATCGGCAACGCCGGCGGCAAGGCCGGCGGCGGCATCGTGCAGGCCAATGGCGAGCGCATTCCCGTCACGTGGACCGCAGCCGGCGGCAGCGCCGAATTCACGGTGCGCTACCCGCGCGACGCCGCGCTGTGGGACGAATGGAACCCCGTATTGCACACATTGAAACTGCAACTGGACGGCGCGCAGGCAAGCGACGCCCGCGACGTGACATTCGGCTTCGTGCAGATACGTGCCGAGGGCAAGCAGATGCTGGTGAACGGCCGGCCCACGTTCATGCGCGGCACGCACCACGGCGGCGATTTCCCGTTGACCGGCTACCCGCCGACCGACGTGGCCTACTGGAAGAAGATCTTCACGATCAACAAGCAGTGGGGCATCAACCACGTGCGCTTCCACTCGTTCAATCCGCCGGAAGCGGCATTCCAGGCGGCCGACGAGGTGGGCATCTACCTGCAGCCCGAACCGGGCATGTGGAATACCGTGTCGCCCGGCACGCCGATGGAAGCCATGCTGTACGAGGAAACGGAGCGCATGATCCGCGCCTACGGCAACCACCCGTCGTTCCTGCTGTTCAGCCCCAGCAACGAGCCGAAAGGCAAGTGGAAGGAAGCGTTCGACAAGTGGATCGCCCACTACCGGCTGGCGGACCCGCGCCGGCTGTACACCAACGGCACTGGCCACACCGAATCGGCGGTGCCGGACGTCGACAAGGGCACCGACTACCTGGCGATCCAGCGCATCGGCCCGAAACCGCTGCGCAACAAGACCGGCTGGTTCGGCCGCGATTATTCCGCTTCGCTGGAAGGCATCGGCGTGCCGGTGCTGTCGCATGAGAACGGCCAGTGGGTGGCCTACCCCGACTATTCGGTGATCGGCAAGTTCACCGGCTACCTGCGACCGGGCAATTACGAGATCTTCCGCGATTCGGCGCGGGCCCGCGGCGTGCTGGAAAAGAACCGCGAATTCGCGCTGGCTTCCGGCCGCTGGCAACTGGCCTGCTACAAGGAAGAGATCGAAGCGATCCTGCGCACGCCCGGCATGAGCGGCTACCAGCTGCTCGACCTGCATGACTACCTGGGCCAGGGAACCGCGCTGGTCGGCCTGCTCGACACCTTCTGGGAATCGAAAGGCTACGCCTCCGCCGAGGGATTCCGCCGCTTCAACGGCGAGACCGTGCCGCTGGCGCGGGTGACGCGCCTGGTGCTGACCAGCGCCGACACGCTGGACGTGCCGGTGGAGATCGCCCATTACGGCAAGGACGTGCTGCGCGGTGCGCGGCCGTGGTGGAAGGTCGTCGACACCGCCGGCAAGGAAGTGGCCGGCGGCAGCTTTGCCGCGGCGGACCTGCCCGTCGGCCGCAATGCCCAACTGGGCCGCATCGCCCTGCCGCTGGCGGGCCTGAAGGCGCCGGCGAAGTACCGGCTGGTGGTCGGCCTGGCCGATACGGGCATCGAGAACGACTGGAATTTCTGGGTGTATCCGAAAACCCTGGACACCGCGGCCCCGGCCGACGTGCTGGTGACACGCACCTGGCCGGAAGCCGAGGCGCGGCTGGCCGCCGGCGGCAAGGTACTGTACCTGCCGCGCAAGGCGGACCTCGACTGGACCTCGCCGCCGCTGGCGGACGTGCCGGTGTTCTGGAACCGCCTGATGAACCCGGGCTGGAGCCGCATGCTCGGGCTGTGGATCGACAAGGACCACCCTGCCCTGGCCGGCTTCCCCACCGACGATCACTACGACTGGCAGTGGGCCGAGGTGGCGGCGCAGGCGCGTGGCATGAACCTGGCCCGGCTGCCGCGCGGGCTGCAGCCGATCGTGCAGCCGATCGACGACTGGAACCGCAACTACAAGCTGGGACTGCTGTTCGAGGCACGCGTGGGCAGCGGCCGGCTGGTGGTGTCCACGGCGGACCTGGACAGCGATATCGACAACGGGCCCGACGCACGCGTGGTGGCGCGGCAGTTGCGCAAGTCCGTGCTCGACTACATGGCCAGCGCCGCCTTCGCCCCGAAGACCGCGATCGCGCCCGGCGACGTGCGCGGCTCCCTGTTCGATACGCGCGTAATGAAGAAGCTGGGCGCCACCGCCAGCGGCTGGCGCGATGCCGACAAGACCATCGACGGCGATCCGAACACCTACGCGCTGGAAGCCGGAAAGGGAGATGGCGCGCGCCCGCAACCGGCCCTGACGATCGCCTTCCCGGCCGCCGTGCCGTTCGACGGCCTGGTGCTGATGCCGCGCCAGAACCACCGCGACCACGAAGGCGATGTGCGCGAATGGCTGGTGCAGGTCAGCGATGACGGCCGCCAATGGCGCGATGTCACGCGCGCCACGCTGGGCTCCACGTTCGACCCGCAGGCGATCCGCTTCGACAAACTCAGCGCGCGCTGGCTGAAGCTGACCGCGCTGTCCGGCTTCGGCGCCGACCGCGCCAGCGCGCTGGCCGACGTGGCCGTGTCGTACACCGGCCCGGCGCTGCCGGACGAGGAAGGCGAGCTGCAGTACCAGCGTTCACGGTCGACGTCGTCCGATGTCGACGAAGCGGGGATGGATGACCGGCGGCCGGCGCGGCCGGGGGGCGGCAAGCGCTGATCCGCGGCTTGGGGGCTGGGGGCTGCGGGCTGCGGCCGGCAGCGGCCGGCGGCGGACACGATCATCGCGGGGCCGGCCGGCCCCACTGCTAAAATCACTTGCAGCCGTCATTTCGGCAACGCGAACTCCCCGTCGACCCGCAGCCTGGCCTGCGCGGCCTTCACATGCTTCGGCTGGCCGCCGCCGGCATACACCGTGTACTCGCCGGCGCGTACCGCGCGTGCTCCCTTTGCGTCGACCTGCGACTGCGCGCGCGCGTCGATGTCCATCGTCACGGTCTTGCTGCCGCCCGCTTTCACGTGGACGCGGCGGAAGCCGGCCAGCACCGGGTTCGAACGGTCGCCCGGCTTGGCCAGGTACAGCTGCACGACTTCGTCGCTGTCGCGCTTGCCGGTATTGCGTACCGTGACCGTGGCCGTCACCGCCTGCCCCGCCTTGATCCGCATGGCCGACAGTGCCGGCGCAGCGTAGCTGAAGCTGGTGTAGGACAGGCCATGGCCGAACGGGTGCAGCACCGGCCCGTTGAAGTAGCGGTAAGTGCGGTTCTGCATCGAGTAATCGGCGAACGGCGGCAGGTCCGCCTCCGAACGCACGATCGTGTATGGCAGGCGGCCGGCGGGGCTGACCGCGCCGGACAGCACGCGCGCGATCGCCGCGCCGCCGCCTTCGCCCGGATACCAGGCATGCACGATGGCGTCGGCATTCGCTTCCAGCCACGGGTCGGAGATCGGGCCGCCCGTCAGGAGCACCACGACCAGCGGCTTGCCGGTGGCTTTCACCGCTTCGAGCATGCGGCGCTGCGCGTCGGGCAGCGCCAGCGTCAGGCGGTCGCCGCCGCGGAAGCCCGGGAAGTCCACCTTCATCTCCTCGCCTTCCAGATCGGGCGACAGGCCGACCAGCGCGACGGCGACATCGCTGGCGCGGGCCGCGGCGACGGCATCGTCCACCAGCGCATCCTGCGGTGTCACCCATTCCAGCGCGCTGTGGCGATCGTTCTCGGTGCGCGCGTAATCGATGCGCACGCGGCGCGGTGCCGTGTCGTCGAAGGTGAAGTGGATCTTGTTCATCTGCTGCTGGCAGTTGCCGGCCACGCATTCGGCCGTGTTGCCGGCGCCGATACCGGCCTTCTCGGGCGAGACCACCAGTTCATCGTCGATCCATACCTTGATGTTCGGCAGCGGCCGGTCGCGCGGCACGATCATGCGGAAGCCCAGCTCGTACTTGCCCGGCTTTGGCGGTACCACCACGCCGGTCCAGCGGATCGAGAACCCCTTCGGCGCGAAGCCCTGCGGCGCGCTGTGCTCGAAGTTGAAATTGATGACCGGGTCGACACGCGTCAGCCTGGGCGTTCCGGAGAACGTGAGGTTGTCGAAGTACTCGCCCTTCAGGCCATGCTGGCTGCTGTCCGCCGCCACTTTCAGGTACGTTTCGGGGATCGGCATGCGCTTGCCGTCGATCAGCGGCGCGCCGGGCGCATAGCTGACGCGCGCGGTTCCGAAGGCCTTGCGCAGTGCGTCGACCGGCAGGCTCGGCTGGACGATGGTGCCGTTGTAGTTGCCTTCCAGGCTTTGCAGCAGCGCCGCGTTCGGCCCGATCACGGCGATGCGCGCGCCAGCGGCCAGCGGCAGTAACTTGCCTTCGTTCTTCAGCAGCACGATCGCTTCCTCGGCAGCCTGCTGCGCCAGCGCGCGATGCGCAGCCGAGTTGATGGCGCCGTACGGGACCTTGTCCCAGGCGCTGCCGTCGAGCAGGCCCATGCGGATGCGCGCGGCCAGCAGGCGCTCCAGCGAGGTGTCGATCTCCGCCTCCGTGATCAGGCCGCGCGCCACCGCGTCCGGCAGGCCCAGGTAGCTCTGGCCGCACACCAGGTCCGTGCCGGCCTTCACCGAGGTGGCCGCCGCATGGGCGATGTCGGGCGACGTCTTGTGGCCGGTGACGAGGTCGCGCACCGAATCGCAGTCCGACACGATGAAGCCCTTGAAGCCCCAGTCCTTGCGTACCAGGCCGTTCTGCAGCGGGTGCGCGCACATCGGGATGCCGTCCACCGCGTTGTAGGCGCACATCAGCGAGTACGCTTTCGCGTCGACGATGGCATTGCGGAACGCCGGCAGGTAGGTGTCTTCCAGGTCGAACGGCGAGACGTCGACGTTGAAGCTGTGCCGCTCCGGCTCGGGGCCGGAATGCACCACGAAGTGCTTCGGCGTGGCCACGCCCTTGTACAGTTTCGAGTCGGTGCCCTGGATGCCGCGGATGAATGCCATGCCCAGCTGGCCGGTCAGGTGCGGGTCCTCGCCGTAGGTTTCCTGGCCGCGGCCCCAGCGGGGGTCGCGGTAGATGTTGATGTTCGGCGTCCAGTAGTTGACGCCGAAGTAGCGCGCCGTGCCGCCGCCATCGCGCCGCAGCGCGGCATTGAAATTGGCCCGGCCTTCCAGCGCGATCGCATCGGCCAGGCGTTCCGTGAGCGCGGTATCCCAGGCCGCCGCCAGGCCGATCGCCTGCGGGAACACGGTGGCGTGCCCCGCCCGCGCCACGCCGTGCAGCACTTCGTTCCACCAGTCGTAGCGCTTCAGCCCGAAACGCTCGATGGCCGGCGCGCCGTTCTGCATCTGTTCGGCCTTTTCCTTCAGCGTCATGCGCGCAAGCAGGTCCCTGGCACGCGCCTCGGGCGACAGGGCGGTATCGCGGTACGCGGGCGCGCTGTCCGCCACTGCGATGGCGGGCACGAAGGCCAGGGCCAGCGCGAGAGGAATGGTGGCCAGCGCGGCCGGGCGGGTGAATGACGGAACGGGCGAGGAGCGGGATGCCGAGGGATGGCGGGTGTCGCGGGTGGCTGGGAAGTACATGGGTCTCCTGGACGGTCTGATGGTGAATTGCCGGATATCCCCGCATTCTGCCGACCGGCAAGACTCACCGCAATAGCGAAAACACCCAAACGCCGGGCGATTTTACGACCCTTGCCCGCCGGGCCGTGCTGCCGCAGACTATGTCGCCCGCGCCGCCAGGCATCCGTCAAGCGACCGGCACCTCGTCCAGGCTGAAATACACCGGCAGGCCCAGTTCGCGCGCCTGGCGCACGTCGCCATCGGCACCGCGCGAGGCGCCGGGAATCCGGTACACGGCGGCGCACTGGGCGATCACGCGGCGCGCCACGCCGTACAGGAAATCGGACGGCACATACTCCGCCACCCGGCCGTGCCCGGCATGCTGGGCCAGCGGCAGCGCAAGCCATTCGCCGATCAGCGGCACATGCCCCTTTGCATAGACCTGCCAGGCAGCCTCCTCGAGTACGTGGAGATTGCGCGCAATGCGCTGCAGGTCGCCTTCGGTGCCGCTGCGGTAGGGGCCGGCGATCAGGATGGTCATCGGTTTCATCATGGATTTTCCATATCGTTAAGGAAAGCACGATATTACATGATACTGCACGATATTGCACGATCCTGAGTGTAAAAAATCCGCCCGGTACCTCCATGCACGGGGCGGACGATGCGCGCCGGGCGGTGCTTCAGCCCACGCCGATCAGCGCATTTTCCTGCCGCGCCGTGCCGCGCACGCTGGCGAGTTTTTCCGCGCCGACCACGTTGACCGCGTAGCCGTTGCGGCCGGCGGCCTTGACGCCGTACAGCGCATGGTCGGCCGACTGCATGATCGCGTCGGCAGTCGTGTGAACGCCGGTGATGGCGATGCCGACGCTGGCCGTCACGTCCAGCGCCGTGTCGCCGGCCAGGAACGGGGCCCGCATCGCCGCCAGGATCTTGTCGCCCAGCTGGTGCGCCTCGCCGGGGCCGCGCACCTGTTCGAAGACAACCACGAATTCGTCGCCGGCCAGGCGCGCCACGGTATCGGTACAGCGCACGGCTCCCTGCAGGCGGCGCGCAAACTCGACCAGCACGGCGTCGCC
The DNA here is from genome assembly GCF_055502615.1 of Pseudoduganella sp. jia 9. Classification (NCBI taxonomy): domain Bacteria; kingdom Pseudomonadati; phylum Pseudomonadota; class Betaproteobacteria; order Burkholderiales; family Oxalobacteraceae; genus Pseudoduganella; species Pseudoduganella sp. jia 9. Next base: position 58,050 of record NZ_JBUPWE010000003.1, read on the forward strand.
CGTGGCGTGGCCATGGCTGTCGTTGATGCTCTTGAAACGGTCGATATCGAGGAAGGCCACGGCCACCGATTCGTTCGAGCGCCGCGCGCGCGCCAGTGCCGCCGGCAAGAACTGGTCGAACATGCGGCGGTTGTGGGTGCCGGTCAGCACGTCGGTCGTCGCCAGCCGGTGCAGGTCGTCGGCCGCCTGCTTGCGGCTGCGCGACAGCCGGTACAGCGCACGGGAAAGCACGCCGAATTCGTCGGCATGGTCGACGTCGAACGCGCTGATGTCGGTGGCGCCGGCATCGATCGATTCGACGATGCGCTGCAGTTCGTCCAGCGGTTCCAGCAGCACCTTGACGAGACCCCAGCCGAAGATGCCCGCCATCGCCGTGAACAGGCCGGCCGCGCCCAGCGCGTTGAACCACACCGACGCCATCGGCGCGAACGCATCGCGCAGCGGGTACGACACGGCCACCGTCCAGTCGACGTGGCGCAGGCGCTTCCACGCCACCAGCGCCGGTTCCTTGCCGTCGAGGATGTCGGCGCGCCAGCCTTCGTCGCCGACCAGCGCGGCGCTGATCGCCGGCATCTCGTCGGCCGACGGCCGCGTCAGGATCAGTTCCTTGCGCGGATGATGGATCACCGTGCCGTCGTTGGCGACGATGAACAGGTAGCCCTGCTCGCGGGTGCGCAGCGCTTCGACCTGGGCCGCGAAGGCCGGCCGCAGCAGATCGAGTCCGCCCACCAGCACGGCATAGATATTGCCGCGGGCGTCGCTCAGGGGCTGCGCCACCGACACCACCGGCCGGCCCGACAGCGCGCTGCGGAACGGCGCGGAGATCACGCTGTCGTGCGTGCGCAGCGCTTCCTGGAAATAGGGGCGCGCGCTGACATTGATGAACTTGTCGTTGCGGTTCTTCAGGCTGGCAACGCGATCGCCGCGCGCATCGAAGGCGGCAACGTTGAGGAATTCATCGCGCAGGCCCGGATGGGATTCCAGCAAGGCCTGCACGTCGCCGGCGTGCAGGCCCGGATGGGATTCCAGCAAGGCCTGCACGTCGCCGGCGCCCACGTTGCGTGACAGCGCCTCCTCGGCGATGCTGCGCAGCACCTGCTGCCTGGCGCGCACATCGTTGTCGAGGTAGGCGGCGGCGCCGGACAGTGCCGAGATTTCCTGGCGCGCGATCATGCGCTGGATCTGCGACTCCGCGATCAGCAGCGAAATGCCGCACACGCCGATGGCGGCGATGAGCACCATCGAGGCCACCAGGGCGGAGACCTTGAACTTGAAGCTGGTGAAGTGTGAGGTGGTCGAAAACACGACGACTCCCTGCGCGCGGTGACGCATCGATCGATGATCCGGCAGGGAGTTGGGCCAGGAGAGCAATCCGCGCGTGGCATGGGGGCGGACGTGCAAGGGCTTCATTATAACGGTGGCATCGCGCATGGCAGCCCGAAATGGCGGAAATGTTGCCCTGCTACAACGCTAGTGAATGCGAAGGCAGGTCCTTGCTGCACCACGCAGTGCACCGGAACATGCATGGTCGAAGCAACTCGGGCATCATCTGGACAACCACCGGGAGGAGACCCCATCCGCATGACGACGCGTTCCGGCCCGTTCTTCGCCAATGCCGGCAGAGCCGTGCTGTGCGCACTCGCCTACTGCCTGGCCGCCGCCGTGTGCATCGCTGTTTCCGTACCGACCGGGAATAACAGCCCGGTCTGGATTCCGACCGGGATCGCCCTCGCGGCGGTACTGCGCCATGGGCGGCCGATGCTGGCCGGGGTGGCGGCCGGCGCCTTTGCCGTCAACCTGACCCTGCTGGCGGATTCGCCCGGCATCGGGGTCATGGCGGTCGTCGCGGCGGCGGTCATCGCCGCCGGCAATACGCTGGCGGCGGCGGCCGGCGCCTGGCTGGTGCGCCGCGGCAACCGCGCCCTGCGGCGCGACAGCGGACTGGTCGTGTATGGCTACGTGCTGGTCGTGGCGCTCGCCGCGATGATCGGCGCGGCGCCGGGCGGGTGCGCGCTTGCCGTCGCCGGGCAGGTGCCGTGGAGCCGCGTGGGCCCGGTGATCACGCTGTGGTGGCTGGGCAATGTGATGGCCCTGCTGCTCGTGACGCCGCTGCTGTGGGCATGGACGTCGCGCCACGCCCTGCGCCCGCTGCGGCCGCCGCGTACGGCAGCCATGCTTGCTCTCCTGCTGGGACTGACGGCACTCGCCGCGTTCTGCCTGCTGCGGTCGGCGGCGGCATCGGTGCAGTCCTGGGCACCGCTTCTTCTGCTTGGTCCCGTCATCGCCGCCGCCTACCTGTTCGGCGCCCCGGGCGGCACCGCCGCCGGCGCGATCGTGGCGACCGGCACGGTCGCCGCCACGCTGGCGGGCGCCGGTCCGTTCGCCACCCGCGACCAGTTCCACTCCCTGCTCGGACTGGACCTCTACCTTGCCCTGATGGCAGTCGCGGCCATGCTCGTGACCAACACGGCCGCCGGACACCACCGGCCCTCGACTGGCCCGCGGCCGGGCCGCTGGCCGGTGGGAACGCTGGCGCTCTGTCTCGCCATCACGTCCCTGGCATGGCATGCGGTCGGCAGGCAGGCCGAACACCGCACCCGCGAGCGCTTCGACGCCCTGGTCGGCCTGGCGTGGCAGCAGATGGACTACCGGATGGCCAATTACCGCCGCATCCTGATGGCCGGCCGGGCGTTCTTCGACGGTTCCGACGATGTCAGCGCCGCCGAGTGGAACGCCTATGTGGGCAGCTTCGACGTGGCGCGGTCCTTCCCCGGCACGCTGGGGGTGGGTTTCGCCACGTGGCTGCGCTCGCCGGCGGAAGCCGAAGCATTCGTGCAGCGCATGCGCGTGCGGCAGCCGGACTACCGCCTCTGGCCGGAGCCTGTCGCCTGGCCCGTGGCCGCCGTGACGTATCTGGCACCGCCCGACGGGTCGAACCGGCGCCCCATCGGCTACAACATGACGGCCGAGGCCAACCGGCGCGCGGCGCTGGCGGCGGCGGTGGCCAGCGGCGGCATCGGCAGCACCGGCACCATTGGCCTGGTGCACGATATGGATCGGTCCGCCGAACCCGGCTTCCTGATGTTCATGCCGCTCTATCGCCGCGCTGCGCCGGTCGCCACCCCGGCCGCTCGCGAGGCGGCGCTGCGCGGCTTCGTCTACAGCCCGTTCCGCGTGCGCGACATGGTCGGCAGCCTGTCCGGCAGTCACGATGCGTTTGCGCTGCGGATCGTCGACCTGCACCCGGCGTCGAACGGCCGCGAGATCTACCGCGACGCCGCCGGAGACACGCGTGGGCCGCGCTATGTGAAGCCGCTGGCGGCGGTGCGCACGCTGGCGATCGACGAGGCCGGGCACCGCTGGCGGCTGGAATTTCGCGCCAGCGCCAGTTTCGAATCCGGCATCGACCGGCAAGGGCCGCTGCTGACGCTGGGCCTGGGTGCGCTGATCAGCTTCCTGTTGTTCAGCATCGTGCGCGGGCTGGCCTCGACGCGGGCGCGCGCGCTGCGGATCGCGCAGCAGATCACCCGCGAACTGCAGACGCAGCAGCGTGCGGCGCGCCAGAGCGAGGAACGCTTCCGCCTGTTTACGGCCAGCGTGCGCAGCCACGCCATCATCTTCCTCGACGCGGCCGGCCGCGTGGAAGCCTGGAACGATGGCGCCGCCAACCTGTTCGGCCACGCCGACGGCGAAGCGATCGGCCGCGCGCTCGACCTGTGGGCCGATCCGGAACGCGGCCGCGCGCTGCTCGACGAAGCGATGGCCGGCGACAGCGCGACCGCCGTCACGGAACTGGTGCGCAAGGATGGTGCGCGGTTCACCGGCGAGCTGCAGCTGACGGCGGTGCGGCGCGACGGCGTGCCGACCGGCTTTGCCTGCATCGTGCGCGACGTGACGGCGGCGCGCCAGGCGGAGGAACAGCTGCGGCAGGCGGTCGCGATCGCACAGGGTGCGAGCCGCGCCAAGAGTGCCTTCGTGGCCAACATGAGCCATGAACTGCGCACGCCGATGAACGGCGTGCTGGGCATCGCCGCGCTGCTGGAACGCGGCGCTCTCGACAAGGAACAGCGCGAGCTGGTGCGGATGATCCGCAGTTCCGGCGAGACGCTGCTGGCGGTGCTGAACGATATTCTCGATTTTTCCAAGATCGAGGCCGGCAAGGTCGAACTGCACCCGGAGCAGGTGGCGCTGGACGACGTAGCGCTGGCCTGCGCGCGGCTGATGGCCGTGAACGGCGGCGGCCGCCTGCGCGTGCTGGTGGACGTGGCCCCGGCGCTGCCCGCTACCATCGTGGCCGATGCACTGCGGCTGGAGCAGATCCTGACGAACCTGATCGGCAACGCGCTGAAATTCACCGAGCAGGGCGCCGTCGACTGCCGCTTCGTCGCGGCGAGGCTGGACGGCGCGCCGGCGCTGCGGGTGACCGTCGCCGATACCGGCATCGGCATCGCCCCGGAACAGCGCCAGCGGCTGTTCTCCGCGTTTGCCCAGGCCGACGGCTCGACCACCCGGCGCTTCGGCGGCACCGGCCTCGGCCTGACGATCGCCAGCAGCCTGGCCAGCCTGATGGACGGCACGCTGGACGTGGACAGCACGCCCGGCGTCGGCAGCACTTTTACGCTGACGGTCCCCCTGCGCGATGCCGGCGCGCCGGACCGCTACCGGCTGCCTCCCGCGCACATGCACCTGTCCGTGCTGCTGTGCGAGCCGGAGGCGCGGGTGGTCTCGGCACTGGCCAATGCCACCGCGCGCTGGGGCTGGCACCTGCACATCGTCCACGATGCGGCGCGCGTCGGGCTGCTGCTGGCGGTGCCAGGCGCGCTGCCCTGGGACCTGGCGATCGTCGGCCCCGGCATCGACGGCAGCCAGGCGATTGCCGCACTGGCCGCGCGGCGCGCGCAGTTGCCGTCCGGTTTCGCGCTGATCCGCATCGCGGCCGGCTTCGACGTGCCGCACGGTGATGCCGCGGCGCCCTTCCCCGCCGCCGTCGTGCATGCGCCGGCCACCCGCGCCGCGCTGCATGCCGCGCTGCTGGAAGTCCGCACCCCGGCCGAGCCGCTGCCGTCCCCGGCCCGGGACGACGACGGCGACAAGGACAACGACGACGACGACGACGACAACGATCGCGCGCCACTGGCGGGCTTGCGCGTGCTGCTGGCCGAGGACAACCTGATCAACCAGACCGTGGCCGTGGCCCTGCTCGACCATGCCGGCGCCGCCGTCACCGTGGCCGGCGACGGCGGCGAGGCGCTCGCCCTGCTGGAACGCGACCCGGCCGGCTTTGACGCGGTGCTGATGGACGTGCAGATGCCCGTGCTGGACGGACTGGCCGCGACGCGGGCGATCCGCGGCACGCTGCGCCTCGCGCTGCCGGTGGTGGCGATGACGGCCGGTGTCACGCAGGAAGAGCGCGATGCGTGCAGCATGGCGGGCATGGACGGCTTCATCGCCAAGCCGATCGACGAGGAGGAACTGGTGGAAGTACTGCGCGGCTACCGCCGCGCGTGACTTCAGGCGCGGCGGTAGCCGCGTGTGACCTCAATGCACCGGCAGCACGAAATCCGGGTACCGCTCGCGCAACGCATCGAGTTCGGACAGCGTGCCGGACAGGTGTTCGCGCACCCATGACTGCGCCCGCGCCGGGTCGCCGTCGCCGATCGCGCGGGCGATCTCGGCGTGCTGTTCGAGGATCGACTGGGCCTTGCCGTTCAGCGGCAGGTGCAGCCGGCGCAGGCGGTCCAGGTTGCCGCTGCCGTCGCGCAGCCGGTGCCACAGGCCGGTCAGCAGCGCGGCGTCGTACATGGTGCGGTGGAATTCCATGTCCGCGGCCGTGAAGCTGGCCAGGTCGTCGCACTCCAGGCACGCGCGCTGCCGGTCGACCAGCCCGGCCAGCCGCGCCGCCAGTTGCGGGTCGCGCCGCAGGGCCAGGCCGTGCACCAGCTCGAGCTCCACCGACAGCCGCAGGAAATGCGCTTCGCGGGCCGACGACAGGTCGACCGCGCGCACCCGCGTGGCATGCTGCGGGAAGACTTCGACCAGCTTTTCGTCGTCCAGCCGCGCCAGCGCATCGCGCACCGGCGTCACCGACACGTCGAAGTAACCTGCCAGGTCGGTGCGCGACAGCACGGCGCCGGGCGGCAGGGCCAGCGTGACGATCAGTTCGCGCAGGTGCTCATAGACCTGCAAGGCCGCGCTGCGGGACCGGTCGAGCCGGAAGGTGCCAGGTAAAGTATGTTCGCTCATGTTGTCATCGTTATGTGCCCCGCCGCGATTGTACCGGGCGCGGGCTGGGTCATGGACGTTCCTGGCCGCAAATCAACTTCATGAGCGATTGCCGGCCGCCGCGGCCGATCGCTGGACAGCGCGCCCCGGCCCCGGATAATCGCCGGGATCACGTCCAGGAAGTTTCCCGCATGCCCCTGCCACCCGAGCCATCCCCACCGCACATGCCCGGCCCGTCGCTCCGCGGCGCCCTGCCGTTCGCTCCACGGTTGATCGCCGCCCTGCTGCTGGGCGCCGCTTGCGGTGCCGCCGGCGCCGTGGTGCGCCTGCCGGCCATTCTCTCGGATCGCATGGTGCTGCAACGGTCGGCCGCCACGCCGGTGTGGGGCTGGGCCGACGCCGGCGAAACGGTGTCGGTGCGCTTCGGTGAAGCGGCCGCGGCCACGCGCGCCGGCGCCGACGGCCGCTGGCGCGTCGAGCTCGACCTGGGCGCAGCACCGCGCGCCGGCGAGCTGCGGGTGCGCGGCGCGGCCAGCGACATCGTGGTGCGCGACGTGCTGCTCGGCGACGTGTGGCTCGCCTCCGGCCAGTCGAACATGCAGAAGCCGCTCGGCGAACGCAAGGGCGAGCGGCCCACCTTCGACTACCGCGCCGAGATCGAAGCGGCCGATGCGCCGGATGTCCGCCTGTTCAAGGTGGCACGCAGGCGCGCACCAGTACCGATGGACGACGTGGCCGGCGAATGGGTGCGCTGCAGCCCGGAATCGGTGGAGCGCACCGCGTTCTCCGCCGCCGCCTATTTCTTCGGCCGCCGCCTGCACCGCGAGCTCGGCGTGCCGGTCGGCCTGATCGATTCCAGCTACGGCGGCACACGCATCGAACTGTGGACGCCGGCCGATGCACCGGCCGCCGCACCGGCCAATCTACCGGCCAATCTACCGCCCAATTTACCGCCCAATTTACCGGCCAATTTACCGGCCAATGTACCGGCCAATGTACCGGCCAAAACGGCGCCGGCCGGCGCGCAAGCCGGGCCGGACCATCCGGTGCTGTACAACGGCATGATCGCCGGCCTGGCGCCGTTCGGCCTGAAGGGCATGCTGTGGTACCAGGGCGAATCGAACCTGATCGACGACGGCGACGGCGCCGCCTATACCGCCAAGATGGCCACGCTGATCGAGCGCTGGCGCGGCGCGTTCGGCGGCGGCAATGCGCGAGCCTCCCAGCCGCGCCTTCTGCCCTTCTACTTCGTGCAGATCGCGCCGCACCTGTACCACGTGGTGCGGCAGGCAAAGGTGGCCGACCCGGAAGCGGCGGCGCGTCTGCGCCAGGCGCAGGCGGCGGCGCTGGCCATCCCCGGCACCGGCATGGTCGTGACGACCGACCTGGCCGACGACCTGGCCGACATCCACCCGCGCGACAAGCGCACCGTCGGCCTGCGCCTGGCCAACCTGGCGCTGGCCGATACCTATGGCCGCGCCGATATCGAAGCGCATGGCCCGCGCCTGCGCGCCATGCAGGTGGAGAATGGACGCGCGCTGCTGTCGTTCGACCATGCCGAAGGGTTGTTCGCCAGCGACCGCAAGCCGCTGTCGTGGTTCCAGGTCGCCGGCGCCGATGGCCGCTGGCATGCCGCGAAGGCCGACATCGAGGGCAGCCGCGTGGCGGTCGGCAGCGCGCGGGTGCCCCGGCCGGTCGCTGTGCGCTTCGCCTGGGACGAAGCGGCGCAACCGAACCTGGTAAACGGTGCGGGATTGCCGGCCATTCCCTTCCATACCGGCGAACCGCTGCCGGCCACCGCGCCGGCAATGTGGCGCAGGGCCGAATAATGTTGGGCAAGGCCGAGTAATGTTGCGCAGGTCAGAGGCAGGGCCCAACGAGGTCATATATTAGTATTTAAGCACGGATTTCCCACTGAAACGATGGAAAACGCGATGAACAGATTGCAATTCGAGCGCCGGCTGGGCGCCGCACTGCTGGCCTGCGCCGTCCTGGCCGGGCACGCGCTGCCGGCCCATGCCGCGCGCAATGTCTACAACTTCAATCCCGGCTGGCGGCTGGCCGTGGCCGATGCGCCCGGTGCGGCCAGGCCGGCGTTCGACGACGCCGCGTGGAAACCCGTGACCCTGCCGCGCGCCTGGAACGAGGATGACGCATTCGGCAAGGACATCGTCGACCATTCGACCGGCATCGCCTGGTACCGCAAGCACTTCACGCTGCCGGCCGCGGCGAAGGGCCGCAAGGTCTTCCTCGAATTCGAAGGGGCGCGGCAGGCCGCCGAGGTCTACGTCAACGGCAAGCGCGTCGGCCTGCACGAAAACGGCATCACGGCTTTCGGCTTCGACATCACCGGCGTGCTGGTGCCGGGCCGGAACGTGGTCGCCGTGCGCACCGACAACAGCTGGGACTACCGGGAGGCGGCCACCGGCCAGCGCTACCAGTGGGCCGACCGCAACTTCAACGCCAACTACGGCGGCCTGCCGAAGAACGTTAGACTGCACGTGACGGACCGCCTGTACCAGACCCTGCCCCTGTACTCGTCGCTGGGCACGACCGGCGTCTACGTGTACGCGCGCGACTTCGACATTCCCGGCCGCCGCGCCACCGTATGGGCCGAATCGGAGGTGAAGAACGACGACGACCGGCCGCGCACTTTCACGTACGAAGTGCGGCTGCGCGACCGCGACGGCAAGGAAGTGGCGCGCTTCGCGGCGCCCCCGCAGACCGTCGCACCGGGCGCCACGGCGGTCGCCAGCGCGCATGCGCCGGTGACCGGCCTGCATTTCTGGAGCTGGGGCTACGGCTACCTGTACGACGTGGCGACGACGCTGAAGGTGGACGGCGAGGCGGTCGACACGGTTGTCACGCGCACGGGTTTCCGCAAGACCGAGTTCAGGGACGGCATGGTGAAGCTGAACGACCGCGTGATCCAGATGAAGGGCTATGCGCAGCGCACGTCGAACGAATGGCCGGCCGTCGGCATGTCGGTGCCGGCCTGGCTCAGCGACTACGGCAACGGGCTGGCGCTGGCCAGCAATGCCAACCTGATCCGCTGGATGCACATCACGCCGTGGCGCCAGGATACCGAGTCGCTCGACCGCCTGGGCCTGATGCACGCGATGCCGGCGGGCGATGCCGAGAAGGACGTGACGGGTCGCCGCTGGGAGCAGCGCATCGAGGTCATGCGGGATGCGATCGTCTATAACCGCAACAGCCCCAGTATCGTCTTCTACGAAAGCGGCAACCGCGGCGTCAGCGCCGAACACATGCGCGAAATGAAGGCGCTGCGCGACAAATTCGATCCCCACGGCGGCCGTGCCTCGGGCAGCCGCGAAATGCTGTCGACGGAACTGCAGGGCATCGCCGAGTATGGCGGCGAGATGCTCTACATCAACAAGAGCGCGCGCATCCCGATGTGGGCGATGGAATACTCGCGCGACGAAGGCGCCCGCAAGTTCTGGGACGAGTTCACGCCGCCGTTCCACAAGGATGGCGACGGCCCGCCGCACAAGGGCCAGCCCGCGCCCACCTACAACCGCAACATGGATTCGCACGCGATCGAGAACGTCAAGCGCTGGCATGACTACTGGCGCGAGCGGCCGGGCACCGGCACCCGCGTGTCGTCCGGCGGCGTGAATATCGTGTTTTCCGATTCGAACACGCACCACCGGGGCGCCGAGAACTACCGGCGCAGCGGCGAAGTCGACGCGATGCGCATTCCCAAGGATGGCTTCTACGCCCACCAGGTCATGTGGGACGGCTGGGTCGACGTCGAGAACCCGCGCGCCCACATCGTCGGGCACTGGAACTACGCCCCCGGCACCGTGAAACCGGTGACGGTGATCTCGAGCGCCGACCAGGTCGCGCTGTACCTGAACGGCAGGCGGCTGCCCGATCCCGTGCAGAGCGAGCGCTTCCTGTTTACGTTCGCCGGGGTGGCATGGCAGCCGGGCGAGCTGAAGGCGGTCGGCCTCGACGCCGCCGGCAAGACGATCTGCGAAACGGTGCTGGCCACGGCCGGTGCGCCCGCCGCGCTGAAGCTGACCGCGCTGACGGCGCCCGGCGGCCTGCGCGCCGACGGCGCCGACCTGGCGCTGGTCCAGGTCGAGGTGGTGGATGCGCAGGGCCGCCGCAACCCGGTGGCGCTGGACACGGTGCGCTTCGACCTGCGCGGCCCGGCGGAGTGGCGCGGCGGCATCGCCCAGGGGCCGGGCAACCACGTGCTGGCGCGCGAACTGCCGGTAGAGGGCGGCGTCAACCGCGTGCTGGTGCGCAGCACCACCGAGGCCGGCCGCGTGGTGCTGCGCGCCAGTGCCACCGGGCTGGCCGAGGCCACGCTGGCACTGGACACGCAGCCGTTCGAGGTCGACGGCGGCCTCGCCACGCGTTTCCCGGCCGACGGGCTGCCGCTGCACCTGGAGCGAGGGCCGACGCCGGCCACGCCGTCGTTCAAGGTTTCAAGGGTGGCGGTGCCGGTCGCCGCGGCCGACGCGGCCAGCAACGCAGGCGATGCCGCGTTCACCCACGACGACGACGAAACGACCAGATGGTCCAGTACGCCGGGCCACGGCGCCATCACCTACCGCCTGGCGCAGCCGGCCACGCTGAGCGAGATCTCGCTGAAACTCTCCGGCTGGCGCGAACGCAGCTATCCCTTGCGCGTGTTCGTCGACGATGCTCTGGTCTATGAAGGCATGACGCCGAAGAGCCTGGGCTACGTGACCTTGCCGCTGCAGCCGCGCCAGGGCAGCACGGTGCGCGTCGAACTGAACGGCGTGGCCGACGAATCGAACGCCATCCGGCTGACCGAAGTGGCGAACCAGGCCATCACCGATACCGGCGCGAACCAGACGCCGAAGGGCGTGCTGTCGATCGTCGAGATCGAGTTCTACCGGGCGCCCTGAGCCGGCACGGCGCCGGGCGCCCGTCGGCGGGAGCTGGCCCATCAGCGGGAGCCTGCCGATAAGCTGGAGCTTATCGGTCGCCCCAGCCGTTCCGATTGGTATTCCCGCCACCGCATCCCTACCATGGTGACAACGAAAGGAGTCGCCATGACCACCCGCTCATCCGCTTCACCGGTTTCCCCCACCCCACCCGCCGTGCAGGACGGCGAGCGAACGCTGCCGGCGCCGGTGGCGATCTTTGCCGGCCTGGCCGCCAGCCTGGTAGCGATCGGCCTTGCCCGCTTTGCCTATACCCCGCTGATCCCGCCGCTGATCGAGGCCCGCTGGTTCGGCGCCAGCGACGTCGTCTACCTGGGCGCCGCCAATTTCGCTGGTTACTTCGCCGGCGCGCTGTCGGGCCGCCGCCTCGGCACCCGCTTTTCCAACCGCGCGATGCTGCGGTGGATGATGGCGCTCGCCGCGCTGTCGTTCGCCGCCTGCGCGTTTCCCGTCTCGCTGGCCTGGTATTTCGCCTGGCGGCTGGTATCCGGCTTTGCCGGCGCCGTGGTCATGGTGCTGGTGGCGCAGACCATCCTGCCGACAGTGGCGCCGGCCCGCCGCGGCCTCGCCAGCGGTGCCATCTTCATGGGCATCGGTGCCGGCATCGTCGCCTCCGGCACGCTGGTGCCGCTGCTGCTCGATCTTGGCCTGGCCGCCACCTGGCTCGGCCTGGCGGCGCTGTCGGCACTGCTGACGGTGCTGACGTGGCGCGCCTGGCCGGCGCATGCGCACGTGGCGCCCGCCGAAAACGACAGGCAGCCCATGCCGGCCTCCGTGCGGCTGCTGTATGCCGCCTATGCGGCCGTGGCCGTCGGCCTGCTGGGCGCTGCGGTATTCCTGGTCGATTACGTGGCGCGCGGCCTGGGCCGCGGCACGGCGGCGGGTGCGGCATACTGGATCGTGTACGGGGTGGGCGCGCTGTCCGGCCCCGTGCTGTACGGGCTGCTGGCGGACCGGATCGGCTTCGCACGGGCATTGCGGACCGGGCTCGTGCTGTCCGGCGCGGCGGCGCTGTCGCTGGCGTTCGCGGTCCATCCGGCTGCGCTGGCGGTGGCCAGCGTCCTGCTGGGCGCCTTCACGCCCGGCGTGGTGACGCTGATGATCGGCCGCCTGCACGAACTGCTGCCGGGCGACAGCCACGCCCAGCACGCCGCGTGGGGCCACTCGACGACGATGTTCGCGCTGTTCCAGGCGCTGGCCGGCTACGCGTTCTCGTTCCTGTTCGCGCACAGCGGCGGCCGGCATCACGTGGTGTTCGTTGCCTCCGCGCTGGCGTTCGGCGCCGCGTTGCTGCTGGAAATGGCCAGCGCGCGGCGGCGCTGAATCGACCACCCTCGACGTTTTCCGGCACGCTACTTTTCCGCCATCACCTCGCACCGGCGCGCTTCCTCCACAGTGATGGCGAGGAAATCCAGCACGGCCGGCTGCGCTTCGGCGCTGCGCCAGAAAGCGTGCATGGCCAGCGGCGCCAGCCCCGGCACCGCCAGCGCGACCATGCCGGGCAGCGGCTCGGGCAAGGCGAACGACGTCGCCAGCATGCAGCCCAGCCCTTCGCGCGCCAGCTGTACGCCGGTCTGCACCTGGCTGGTTTCATACACGATGTCGGGCGCGGCGCCGGCCGCGCGGCAGGTGGCCAGCACACGGTCGTAGACGGAAGGGTTGACGGCACGCGCGAACATCACCACGCGCTCCCGGGCCAATCGCTCCAGGCCGACCTGCCCGCCCGGCGCCCGCGCCAGCGGGTGATCGTCCCGCACCAGCAGCTTCCAGCCGGCCGCCAGCAGCGGCTCGGCCCGCACGGCGCCATCGGCCGGCAGCCACAGCGCCGGATCGTCGAGGATGACGGCGATGCCCAGGTCGATGCGGCCGCGCTGCAGGGCCTCGACCTGGGCCGCGGCATCCATTTCATGGCGCGTCACCTTGATGTCGGCATACAGCGCACGCAAGCGTTTCAGGGCGGCGGCCAGCATCGGCACGCTCGCATACTCGACCAGGCCGATCGACAGGCGCGTGTCCTGCAGGCCGCCCGCCGCGCGGGCACTGCGGGTGGTGTCCTCGATCAGCCGGAACACGCCCTGCACGCCGTCGCGGAAGATCTCCCCGGCCGGCGTCAGCGCAACCGCGCGCTGGCCGCGCACGAACAGCCGCACGCCCACCGATTCCTCGAGTTTGGCAATCTGCTGGCTGAGCGCCGGTTGCGTGATGAAGCACAGCTCGGCCGCACGGCCGAAATGCAGTTCCTGCGCCAGGGTCAGGAAATAATGGTACTGCCGCAGCTCACCGGTTCTCATGGGCCGATTGTAGACGCGCACCGGCGCGCGGGGCAATGCACCCGCGGTGCGGCCCTCCATCGGAGAGAACGGCCGCCTGCCCCGCCGGGCGGCGCCGGACAGTGCTACTCAGCCCTGCGGCGCCGGGCAGCGCCGCTCAGCCCTGCGGCGCCGGGCAGCGCCGCTCAGCCCTCCTGCGCCGAACTGCGCCGCCACCCCGCCATGCGATGCAGCAGCGTTCGCACGCCGGCGCGCGGCGGCTCAGCGACCAAGCTGCTGCTCGCCGGACTCCTGCGCCGATTTCGGCCGGAATTCCTGGGGGCTCATGCGCATGCGGCCGCGCCGGTCGCCCATCAGGTCGCGCAGTTCGCGGATCGGAATGCCACTGGCTTCGTGCATGCGCAGCAGGATCGTCGCCCCGACCGGCAGCCGGCCATGGCGAATCTTGCTGAGCACCGGCGGCGCCACTTCCAGCGCGCGCGACAGCGCCGCATCGTTTTTCGCGCCGAGCCGCTCGGCCAGCGTGTCGAGCAGGCGCCCGGGATTGTATTGACCGATGTCCTGATCGGCTCCACTATTGTTGAGCAGGGGTTCCATCATTTTCTCCTTGTCAATCGCTACTTGTTGGATATGCAGGCGAAGCAACGCAAATCAACAGGGCGATGTCGAAAAATCAGGGGTTTTGTAGTAACGATATAAAAGGTTTAAACGTTATAAAAACATAACAGGCAGCAGGGCAAGGTCTCCGCTCCTAACATTTATTAATTTTCGGTTATTGTTCAGCCGCTATCGTTTTGCGATAAAATGCCGACCGCCGCCGACCTGGCGGACCGCACCGCGTTGCCTGACGCGCCCTCGATGGAGCCTGGATGTACCCGATCCGAACCGCCGGCCAGTTTGCGGCCCGCTCGCTTGCTGCCCGCCTGTTTGCCTGCCTGCTTGCCACCGTCTCCGCGCATGCCGCGTCCGCGCCGGAAAACGGGGCCGTCTACCAGTTTTCGCCGGTCAACCAGCACAATGTGCAGATCACGGCAGGCTACTGGAATCCCATCATGGAATACGTGTCGCAGGCCAGCGGCGTGCCGGTGCGCCTGAAACTGGGGCGCACGTCCGCCGACACCACCAGCTTCGTGCTGGCCCAGGAAGTGGATTTTGCCTTTACCAACCACCTGTTCGCGCCGGAACGCGCACGGATGGGCTGGCGCGTGCTGGCCCGCCGCACCGGCACGGCGGTGCGTTCGCAGATCGTCACGCTGGCCGAGTCGCCGGTGCGCGACCTGAAGGAGCTGGCCGGCGCCGACGTCGCCTTCCCCGGCCCGGAAGCAACGGTTGCCTACCAGGTCAGCCATGCGGAACTGCAGCGGCGCGACATCCCCGTCAATGTGGTATTCGGCGGCAACATGGATGGCGCTTTCGCCCAGCTGGTCAGCGGCAAGGCGCGCGCCGTCGGCGCCAACTCGCAACTGACCGCGTCGTTCATCGCCCGCACCGGCAAGCCGCTGCGCGTGCTGTGGCAATCGCCACTGTTCAACGATTTGGCGCTGATGGTGTCGCCGCGCGTGCCGGCCGCCACGGCGGACGCGGTGGCGCGCGCGTTCATCGGCATGGTGGATGACCCGCACGGCCGCCGCGTGCTGGCCGACGCCGCCGCGCTGGTCAAGACCACGCCATTCGCCTTCGTGCCGGCAAGCGAGGCGGACTACGCCAGCTACCGCGAGTTCTACGGCCAGGCTCCGGCCGGACTGCGCTGACGATGGCTCCGCTGCGCCGCCTGACTCCGCGCACGCTGTGGGGCCGCATGCTTGCGCTGTACAGCGCCACGCTGCTGTGCTTCCTCGTGCTGGGCCTGGGCACCTATTACCACCTGCAGTTCGTGCGCGAGATCGAGGACGTGCAGGACACCGCCGGCATGCTGGCCGAGGTGGCGTCGCTGGCCGTCGAGGACAGCGTCGTCGTCGGCGACTACGACACCGTGCAGCGCACGCTGGCCAAGACGCTGCACTATTCGCCATTCAGCGCCGCCGCGTTCATCGACGTGGGCGGCCATACGCTGCGCATCGCCGCCCCGCTCCGCGACGGCGCCATGCCGCCCGCCTTCGTCGTCGCCATGGTGGCGGACCAGCTGTACGACGTGAACCGGCCGATCACCGTGGGCGGGCGCGACTACGGCGTGATGCGGCTGACCTTCGACGATGCCGCGATCGCCCAGCGCCTGTGGTACATGATCCGCGATGCCGCCCTGCTGGCCGCCTGCTGCGTGCTGCTGTCGCTGTTCGCCATGCACCGGCTGCTGCGCCGCTGGCTGGGCCAGCTCACGCGGCTGCAGCGCTACGAGGAAGACCTGTCGGCCGGCGTGGCCGATGCCGCCGCCCGCTCCGGCGATGCGCCGCTGGAAATCGAGCAGGCGATGCGCGCGGTGGACCGCATCACGCGCAGCATCCGCACCCGTTTCGACCAGCGCATCGATACGCTGATCGACTCGCTGATCCAGCACAAGAGCGCGCTCGACGAGGCGTGCAGCGTGTGCGAGCTCGATCCATCCGGCCGCATCGTCGCCGCCAACGACCGTTACGTGGCCGCTTCCGGCTACAGCCGCGACGAGCTGCTGATGATGCCGATCGACCAGATCGGCGAATTGCTGGAGCCGCGCCGCCATGGCCGGCACGGCGCCTCCACGCTGACCTGCGAGGTACGGCTGCCGGACCGCGCCGGGCGCCCGCACTGGCACCGGCGCACCGTGGTGCCGATCTTCGACGCCATGCGCAACGTCGAGAAATACATCTGCATCGAGATCGACATCACCGACCGCCGCCGCAGCGAACAGCTGGCGCTGGCCCATGCCCGCAAGCACGAGCAGGCCGCCGCGTTCGCCCGCTGCGCGCTGGTGGAATCCGACCACGATACGCTGTGCCGCCTGCTGGTGCGTGCCGCCGCGGTGGGCCTGCAGGCCGACAGCGCGGTACTGCTGCAGCATGCGGACAGCGGCACCGCCTGCGTGGCGGCATGGCCGCCGCTGCACGCCGGACGCGCCGACGATGGCGCGGACAGCGGCGGCCATCGCGCCGAGGTGGCGCTGCGCTGGGGCGAGGCACATGGCGTGCTGGCCGTGCAGGGCGGCGCCGAGGATGCCTTCACCGACCAGGACCGCTATTTCCTCGACAACCTCGCAGGCACGTTCGCGAATGCCGTCGAGCGCCACGACAGCAGCCTGCGGCTGCGCTACCTGGCGACGCACGATCCGCTGACGTCGCTGCCGAACCGCACCGCCTTCGGCGACCGGCTCGAGCGCACGGTCGCCGGCGGCAGCACGGTGCAGTTGCTGATCATCGACCTGGATCACTTCAAGAATGTCAACGACACGCTCGGCCACGCCGCCGGCGACGCCCTGCTGGTCGAGGCGGCGCACCGGCTGCTGGCCGCGCTGCCGCCGCGCGCGTTCGTGGCGCGCCTGGGCGGCGACGAATTCGCCGTGATCTGCCCGCCGGGTTTCCCTGACGACGCGGCCGACGCGTGCGCCGAAGCGCTGGTGGACAGCCTGCGCCGGCCCTTCGCGCTGGACGGCCAGCAGGTATTCATCGGCGCCAGCATCGGCATCGCCTGCTCGCCGCGCGACGGCCGCGCCGCCGACGATCTGGTGCGCAATGCCGATACCGCGATGTACGCCGCCAAGCAGCACGGCCGCGCGCGCGGCTGCCGTTTCCAGGGCGAGATGAATGCGCGCGTGGCGCGCCGCGTGGCGCTTGAATCCGGCCTGCGCGGCGCGCTTGATGGCGGTGAATTCACGCTGGCATACCAGCCCAAGCAGGACGTGGCCTCGGGCCGCCTGACGGGCTTCGAGGCGCTGCTGCGCTGGAACGGCGCGGTCGGCCCGGTCCAGCCCACCGAGTTCGTGCCGGTGCTGGAAGATACCGGGCTGATCCTGCCGGTCGGCACCTGGGTGATCCATGCGGTCTGCGCCCAGGTGCGGGCCTGGCGCGATGCCGGCATGCCGCCGGTGCCGGTGGCGGTGAACCTGTCGGCCCGCCAGTTCCAGCAGGACGACCTGGTGGACGTGATCCTGGCGGCCACGCACGATGCCGGCATTTCGCCTTCCGCGCTCGAGTTCGAGCTGACCGAATCGATGCTGATGAGCGACCCGGCCGCGGCCGAAGGCATCCTGCTGCGGCTGAAGGCGGCCGGCATCGGCCTGTCGATCGACGATTTCGGCACCGGCTATTCCAGCCTGTCGTACCTGAAGCGCTTCCCGCTCGATGCGCTGAAGATCGACCGCGCCTTCGTGCGCGACCTGCCGGCCGACAGCGAAGACCTGGCGATCACGCGTGCCGTGATCGCGCTGGCGCACAGCCTGGGTTTGCGGGTGATCGCCGAAGGCGTCGAGGATGCGGCCCAGCTGGCATCGCTGCGCGCCAACGGCTGCGACGAGATCCAGGGTTACCTGTACGGCGAACCGCTGCCGGCGGAGGATTGCCTGGCGATTTTCGCCCGGGACCGGCTGGAACGGACGGTGGCCTGATTCCTCGAACGATAGCGCTTGCCGTGCCCTCGACTGGCTGACACCATCGGCCGGTTTTTTCGCGCTACGTCACGTCCGCAACCGCTCCGTTGCGAACGCTAGCGCTTCTTCTCGCTCATCTTGCCTGGACAATCAGGCGGAATAAATCGTCTGCGTCCCTCGGCCTCATATTCCTCAAGGCTTGGCAGTCCGATAGCCAACCTGCGACGGTTGACCAGTTCCCGGTTATCGACTCCGTCGAGTACCAAATGACAGCGATCCGGTTGTGACCATTGCGTCCCATACTCCTGCGGACGGCCTTCGTTGGCTGCGATACGGTCGGCAAGATAGGCAAGATCACGCGGTGCCGCGATGCCGGCCTCTACCGAAGCTTCCAGGAACCCTTTCGCAAGGCGCTGGAAGGCAATGTCACTGTCCGCATGCTGGGCCAGCAACCAGGCACGATGACTATCTTTCTTTGTCGTTGGCCAACCGCATTCTGCGACGATTGCCTTGAACTGTTTTAAATTTTCGCTGTCGATAGTGCGCCAGCGCTGTTGCAGGGCGTCTTTTTCGGCGGCGGCGGCTTTTGGGTTCTGATCAAGCAGGTTCGACTCCTGCCTGATTTGCTGATCCACACTGGCTAGCGCATTCAAATGAGTACCGACCTTTTGACAGTCGATTCCGTTTGCTGCTGCCTGAAAGGCAAAAACAAATAAACCAGAAGCGAGCAACCGTTTCTTCATTTAAATCCTTTCAATATCCCGGCCCAGTGCCCGCCGAAAGCAGCCGAACAATATGGCTCAGTCGATGCTGTTCCTCCAGGGTCCAGCCCGGGATTTTGCCAGGCGTTCTAGAACAGCGCCGTCTGCGGATCGACCGCACCCGCCAGCGGTTCCGGCCCGGCCGTCAGCAGCCCCTCCTCCGGCAGCACCAGCATCCGCCGCGCCGCTTCCGGGTCGCGGCAATGCAGCCAGGCGTCCCAGTGCTCCGGCGCCAGCGGCACCAGCGCGCGCTTCTCGTCGCCGGGCCGGTGGAAGCGCGACAGCAGCGGATGCGCGTCGGCGTTGACGGTCAGTTGCGTGAACGAGCAGACGCGGCGCCCGTCCGGCTCTTCCCAGGCACGCCACAATCCGGCCACGGCCAGCGGCGCGCCGTCGGCGCGGCCGATCGACCAGCGCTGGTGCCGGCCGCTCTCGTAGTTCGGTTCGAACCAGCGTTCCATCGGTACCAGGCAGAAGCGGAACCGCGCCCACGCATCGCGGTAGCTGGCCAGTTCCGCGACGGTCTCGCTGCGCGCGTTCATCGTCGAATAGGCGCGGCTGCCGGGTGCCAGGCGGTGCTGCGGCACCATGCCGTAGCTGGCCACGAGGCAGCGGCGCCCCCGGCCCGCCGGTTCCGCCACGACGATCGGCGCCGCGTAGTCCTGCCACACCTCATGCTCCCACTCGCCGCGCGGGGCGAACGGCACCCGCTGGTCCAGGGCCGCGAAGCGTGCCAGGCTATCTCTTTTCACCGTCACATAATTTACACACATGCCGCCGCATTCCTCCACTCGCGCCTGCCCGGCCGAATGGTAGCAAACATCACGAAAAATGGTGCCATGCATCATCGATTGCGCTACCAGCCGGGTTCACAATTATCCCTTTCGCTATGCTATTGTGGCAGTCCATCCGAAATGATTGCGCAAACATGATCGCTAAAAAAATACGGGGACTGCGCTGGTGGATGATCGGGCTCGTCATGCTGGGGGCCGTCATCAATTACCTGACCCGCAGCACGCTGGCCGTGGCGGCGCCCACGCTGCTCACCGACCTGAACATCACCACCCAGGAATATTCATACATCACGGCAGCCTTCCAGGGCGCCATCATGCTGCAGCCGCTGTGCGGCTACGTGCTCGACGTGATCGGCCTGAAGTACGGCTTCGCGATGTTCGCCACCGCCTGGTCGCTGATCTGCATGGCGCACGGCATGGCCACCAACTGGCAGACGCTGGCGTTCCTGCGCGGTTTGCTGGGGCTGGCCGAAGGCTCGGCCAACCCGGCCGGCATGAAGGCGGTGTCGGAGTGGTTCCCGGCCAAGGAGCGCGGGCTGGCCGGCGGCATCTTCAATATCGGCGCTTCGTTCGGCTCGATGCTGGCGCCGCCGCTGGTGGTGTGGGCCATCCTGCACTACAACTGGCAATCGGCCTTCGTGATCACCGGCGCGCTGGGCCTGGTCTGGGTGGCGGCCTGGCTGCTGCTGTACGATGCGCCGGCGCGCCACCGCCGCCTGGCGGCCGCCGAGGCCGAACACATCGCCGCCGGCCAGGAACAGCACCTGAAGGGCGACGGCACGCGCCCATCGGTGCTCAGCATCCTGAAGCTGCGCAATTTCTGGGGCATCGCGCTGCCGCGCTTCCTGGCCGACCCGGCCTGGGGCACGCTGGCGTTCTGGGTGCCGCTCTATCTCACCACGGTGCGCGGCTTCGACCTGGCGCAGATCGCCATGTTCGCGTGGCTGCCGTTCCTGGCGGCGGACCTGGGCTGCATGTTCGGCCCGATCGTCGTGCTGTGGCTGCAGAAGCGCGGCGTACGCCTGATCAATGCGCGCCGCGGCGCCTTCACCGTGGGCGCCTGCATGATGATGGGCGTGGCCTTCGTCGGCTACGTGGAGAGCGCGTACGCGGCGATCGCCCTGCTCAGCCTTGCCGGCTTCGCGCACCAGACGCTGTCGGTCACCGTCATCACGATGTCGTCGGACCTGTTCAAGCGCAACGAGGTCGCCACGGTGGCAGGCATGTGCGGCACGTTCGGCAACCTGGGCCTGCTGATCTTCTCGCTGCTGATCGGCGGCATGATGGCCAGCGTCGGCTACACGCCGTTCTTCGTCAGCCTGGCCGTGCTCGACCTGATCGCCGCCGCGCTGCTGTGGATCCTGGTGCGCGAAAACGCGCCGCAACCCGCCACCGAACCCAAAGCATGATCCAGAACCCCATCCTTCCCGGCTTCAATCCCGATCCGTCCATCGTGCGGGTGGGCGACGACTACTACATCGCCACCTCCACCTTCGAATGGTTCCCGGGCGTGCAGATCCACCATTCACGCGACCTGGTCAACTGGCGCCTGCTGACGCGCCCGCTGACCCGCGCCAGCCAGCTGGACATGCTGGGCGCGCCCGATTCCTGCGGCGTGTGGGCGCCCTGCCTGACCCATGCGGACGGCCTGTTCTGGCTGATCTACACGGACGTCAAGCGCTATGGCCGCACCTCTACCGGCGGCGCCACCGGCAGCGCATCGCTGCGCGACTTCCACAACTACCTGGTCACCAGCCCGTCCATCGAGGGCCCGTGGTCCGATCCGGTGTACCTGAACAGCAGCGGCTTCGATCCTTCGCTGTTCCACGATGCCGACGGCCGCAAGTACCTGCTGAACCAGCTGTGGGATCACCGCCCGGGCGGCAACCGCTTCAACGGCATCGTGGCGCAGGAATACTCGGTGGCGGAGCGCCGCCTGGTCGGCCGCCGCGAGAACATCTTCCCCGGCACCGCGCATGGCCTGACCGAGGCGCCGCACCTGTACCAGCGCGACGGTTACTATTACCTGCTGACCGCCGAAGGCGGCACCGGCTGGAACCACGGCGTGACGATGGCCCGCTCGCGCAGCCTGCACGGGCCGTATGAACTGCATCCCGACGTCACCATTCTCAGCGCGCGCCAGCGCCCGGATGCTGCGCTGCAGCGCGCCGGCCACGCCGACCTGGTCGACACCGCCGACGGGCAAACCTGGATGGTGTACCTGTGCGGCCGCCCGCTGCGCAACCGCGGCACCTGCACGCTGGGGCGCGAGACCGCCATCCAGCCCGTGGCGTGGGGCGAGGACGGCTGGCTGCGCACGATCGATGGCGACGCCATGCCGGCACTGCAGGCCGCCGCGCCCGGCATGCCCGAGCACCGCTTCCCGGCGGCGCCCGGGCGCGAGGATTTCACGGCTGCGCAATTGCCGATCGATTTCCAGTGGCTGCGCACGCCATGGCCCGACGAGCTGTTTTCGCTGTCGGCGCGGCCCGGCCACCTGCGGCTGTTCGGCCGCGAAAGCCTGGGCAGCACGTTCCGGCAGGCGCTGGTGGCGCGGCGCCAGCAGTCGCACTGCTTCAGCGCGGCGACGGTGGTCGACTTCGCGCCGGAACACTACCAGCAGCAGGCCGGCCTGGTGTGCTACTACAACGCGTCGAAATTCCACTACCTGTACATCACCCACGACGACACCATCGGCCGGCACCTGCGCGTGATGAGCAGCCTGCCCAATCATGTGCAGACCGATACCTTCACGGTTCCGGTGCCGCTGCCGGCAACCGGCCCGGTGGAGCTGCGCGTGGAAGTCGACGACGAGCGCCTGCTGTTCGGCTGGCGGCCGGCCGATGTTGCCGCCGATGCACAAAACGGCGGCTGGCACTGGCTCTCGCAGCAGTTCGATGCGAGCATCCTGTCCGACGAAGCCAATGCGCCCGGCCAGCCCAATTTCACCGGCACCTTCGTGGGCATGGCCTGCCAGGACATGTCGGGCAGCCGCCTGCACGCCGATTTCGACTGGTTCGCCTACCGCGGACGGGCATACTGCAGCGATCCGAAGGGCCTGCCCGTTCCCTGAGCCGCTGGCAAAAACGGCGGCGGCGTGGCGTGGCCGCCACCCGCCGCCGCCATCCGTCTCCTCATTGCGCCTCCGACTCCGGTATAGTGACGACAGCCCATCGGCACAACGGAATCATGCTCAGCGGTTACTATCACCCCATCCTCGTCGCCGTCTCGATCATTGTCGCAATCTTCGCGGCCTACACCGGATTGAGCCTCGCCGACCGCGTGCGCAGCTCGCGGGGCCTGGTGGCGGCCGGGTGGACGGCCGGCGGCGCGCTGGCGCTCGGCACCGGCATCTGGGCCATGCACTTCATCGGCATGCTGGCCTTCCGGCTGCCGATCCCTGTCGGCTACGACGTCGGCATCACCGGCCTGTCGCTGCTGCTGCCGGTGACCGTCACCGGACTTGCTTTATGGCAACTTCGTCACCGGGTGGTTTCCGCCCGCCGGCTCGGCATGGCCTCCCTGCTGATGGGCCTCGGCATTGCCGGCATGCATTACACGGGCATGGCGGCAATGCGGATGGCACCCGGCATCGTCTGGGATCCGCTGGCGTTCGTCGCGTCGGTGATCCTGGCGATCGGCGCGGCTGCCGGCTCCCTGTGGATCGCGTACCGGCTGCGCCAGCGCACGCCGCGGGCCAGCCTGATCCAGGCCGCCGCCGCGGTCGTGATGGGCCTGGCGATCGCCGGCATGCACTACACCGGCATGGCGGCCGCGAGCTTCCCTCTCGGCAGCGTGTGCCAGGCCGCCGCCGGCGGCGTGGCCGGCATGAACCTAGCGATCCTCGTGGCGTTCGGCGCGGCCGCCATCCTCACCATCGGGCTGATCGTCGCCGTCTACGATGCCCGCCTCGAGGCGCGCACCCACGTCCTGGCGGCGTCGCTGGCCACCGCCGAGGAGCGTCGCACCCAGTTCCTCGACGAACACGAGGCACGGCTGCAGCTCGAGCGCCTGTCGCACCTGAAAGATGAATTCCTGGCCACCCTGTCGCACGAACTGCGTACGCCGCTGAACGCGGTGCTGGGCTGGGCCCAGCTGCTCCAGCAGGGCGGCAAGGACGACGCGACGCTGCAGCGCGGCCTGGCCGCCATCGAGCGCAACGCGCGCGCCCAGGTGCAGATGATCGACGACCTGCTCGACATGAGCGGCATCGTGTCCGGCAAGGTGCAGGTCGACACCGCGCCGGTGTGGCCGGCGGACTTCGTCACCGCCGCGGTGGATGCGATCCGGCCGATGGCGCTGGCGCGCCGCATCGTCGTTTCCACCGACATCGACCGGCAGGCCGGCCCGGTGCTGGCCGACGCGGGGCGCATGCAGCAGGTGATGGGCAACCTGCTGTCGAACGCCGTCAAGTTCACCGAGCCGGGCGGCCGCGTCACGGTCACGCTGGCCGGCGCCGCCGAACAGCCCGGCCACGCGATGATCCGGGTGGCCGACACCGGCGCCGGTATCGAACCCGCCTTCCTGCCGCACGTGTTCGACCGCTTCCGCCAGGCCGATGCGTCGACCACCCGGCTGCACGGCGGCCTTGGGCTGGGCCTGTCGATCGCCCGCCAGCTGGTGGAACTGCAGGGTGGCACGATCCGCGCCGAGAGCGCCGGCGCCGGGCGCGGCGCCGCCTTCACGGTGGCGCTGCCCTTGTCCGCCTACGCCGCGCCGCGCACCGCGAAGCCCGATACGGCAGCGGCGGCGATCGACCTGGCCGGCGCGGTGATCGTCGCCGTCGACGACCAGCCCGATTCGCTGGACGTGCTGAAGCGCGCGCTGGTGGCGGCCAATGCGCGCGTCTACACGGCCGGCAGCGGCATCGGCGCGCTGAACCTGGTGGCCAGCGTGCGCCCGGCCCTGCTGATCAGCGACATCAGCATGCCCGGCATGGACGGCTTCGAACTGCTGCGCAAGGTGCGCGCGCTGCCCAACTGCCGCGCGCTGCCCGCGCTGGC
Source organism: Pseudoduganella sp. jia 9 (assembly GCF_055502615.1). Lineage (NCBI taxonomy): Bacteria > Pseudomonadati > Pseudomonadota > Betaproteobacteria > Burkholderiales > Oxalobacteraceae > Pseudoduganella > Pseudoduganella sp. jia 9. The sequence goes on from NZ_JBUPWE010000003.1 coordinate 82,538, forward strand.
GCTGACGGCGCTGGCCGGCGCGCGCGAGCGCGACCGGGCGCTGCAGGCCGGCTATACGGACCACCTGCCGAAACCGGTTGGTCCCGCCACGCTGGTGCGCGCCGCCGCGGAGCTGCTGGCCCAGCGGGAAAAAGTGTAAAACAGGCAACCCCGCATCACCCCCGCATCACCCCCGCAGCGCCTGCGCGGGCGCCACCCGCATGGCCAGCCACGCATGCCGCGCCGCCGCGGCCAGCGCAACGGCCGCCGTTGCCGCCAGGGCGCACGGCAAAGCCCACTGCCCCTCCGGAGCGCGCTCGACATAACCCGCCAGGTAGCGTTCGATGACCAGTGCCGCCACCGGCAGCCCGGCGACAGCGCCCAGCAGGGCCAGCGCCCCTGTCTCGCGCAGCACCAGCAGGCCAACCGCGCCGCCGGAGGCGCCGTGCAGCTTGCGCAGCACGATTTCCCTGGCGCGGCGCTGCACGGTGTGGGCCGACAGCGTGTAGCACCCGGCGGCGGCCAGCGCCAGCGCGACGCCGGCCGCGATCGCCAGCAGCCGCGCCAGGCGCCTGTCGTCGGCGTAGTTGCGGTCCAGGATGTCGCCGGCGCGGTGGATGCGCGGCAGCGCATCCGGGAAGAAGCGCGGCCACAGCTGGCGCACCAGCGCATCGACCCGTGCCGGCGGCAGCGCCGAGCGCACGGTCAGCGTCGCGCCGCCGGTGGACAGCTCGAAGGCAACGGGCCGCGGCTGCTCGCGCAGCGACTGGAAGCGCAGCGGCGGTGCGATGCCGATCACGCGGCGCGGCGCCGTCTTGCCGTCCCAGTCGCGGAACAGCACGGTCTGGCCCAGCGCGCTCGCCGGTTCACGGAAGCCCAGCAGGCGCGCAGCCTCGGCGTTGAGCACCAGCGGCCCCGGGTCGTCGTCGCGGTCCTGCCGCGGGTCGAACAGGCGGCCGGCACGAGCCCGGATGCCGTAAAGGGTGAAGAAGTTGGCGCCGACCCAGCGTACATCGAGCGCCGCGGACTGTCCGCCCGGCCTCTGGAATGTGCGGCCGAGCGGATCTTCGCTGCGGCCCACCGCATCCAGCGACACGGCCACGCCATCGATGCCGGGCTGCGCGGCCAGGGCCGCCATCAGGCCGCGCGCCTTGTCTGAAAAGCGCAACTGTTCCGGCACGTCGACCAGCGTCAGCGGCGCCGGGTCGAAGCCGGGCGCCGCCGACGCCGCATGGCGCGTCTGCCATGCGATTGCCAGCGCCACGCCGGCCACGCCCATCGCCACCGCAAGTTGCAGCACGGTGAGTACCCGCCGCGCCCGCGCCGCGCCGGCGGACTCGGTATCCGGCTTGCCGGACAATACGCGGTCGGGCCGCACGCGCACCGCCAGCCACGCCGGATAGACGGCCGCGGCGCAGCCGAGCACGAAGGCGGCTGCCAGCACCGCCGCCAGGTGGCCCGCCGACAGCATGCCGGGCAGGTCGCGGCCGGCCAGCGCCGCGAAGGCCGGCTGGGCGAGCCATGCCAGCAGCAGGCCCATCAGCGCTGCAAGCAGCGTCACCGTCACGGCTTCCGTCGCGCATTGCGCGGCGATGTCGCGGGCACGGGCGCCGAGCACCTTGCGCACGGCCAGTTCGCGTTGCCGGCGCAGCACGCGCACGGCCGCCAGGTTGACGTAGTTGGCTCCGGCCAGCGCCAGGATCAGCAGCGCCACCGAGCCAAGGCCGGTCACCAGTGCCGGGTTGGCGCGTTCGCCCGCGCGAAAATGAAAATTGCTGCCCAGTTCATGGTCGAAGTAGGCGCTGCGCAGCGGCGCCAGCCCGAGTTCCAGCGGCTTGCGCCCGGCCAGCCGCGCCAGTACGTCCGGACCATGGCGCTGCATGCCGGGCAGGTGGTCGACGGCGGCCTGCAGCGCGGCGCCGACCGCTTCAGGCTGGCCATCCGGCCGCAGCCGCACAAGCACCTTGCCGGGCCAGCCCTGCCGGCCGGTCAGCATTTCCTCGCGAATTGCCGGGTCGACGATGGCGCTGGCCACGCCAGCCAGCGCGTCGAATGGCAGCGTCGTCGGCCCCGGCTGCGGCGCCAGCACGGCCGCCACGCGCAGCACCTGCCCTTCCGCGCGCAGCGTGCGGCCGACGGCATCGGCCGTGTCGAACAGGCGCATCGCGGCCGACCGGGTCAGCACGATGCCGTCCGGACGCGCCAGTGCCGCTTCCACATCGCCGTCGATGGCACGCAGGCCCAGCATGCCGGCAAAACCCGGCAGTACGGCCAGGCCCTGCAAGGGCACCAGGCGGTTGCCGGCCCGCACGGTCAAGCCCGTCACTTCCGGCCGCAACGCGACCACCACGGTGGCGCCGGCCACACCGGGCACTGCCGACGCCGTGCGCGCCAGCGCCATCGGCGCCTGGTCGAACCAGGGTGCCTGGGGAGCGGTATTGTCGCGCTGCTTGATGATGAACAGCGAGTCGGGCAAGTGGGCGTTGACGCTCCACGCATGGCGCACGAAACCGCTCAGCAGCGTGAAGACCGCCAGGCCGAGCGCCAGCCCGGCGACGGCGGCCAGGGTCTGCCAGGGGCTGGCCGCCGCGTTGCGCCAGCCAGTGCGCAGCAAGTGGCTGGCGAACCGGCCGGGAAAGTGGCCACGGGTATTGCCGGGGGTATTGCCGATAGGGCGCCGGCTCATCGGCCGCACCTTGCGTTGTTCGAGGTCATCGTCTCCATCCCTTCACTGTAGCAATGAAATGATGGGAACTGTGCAACTTGCATGCCATGGCAAGCCAGGCCATGCAATCGGCGCGCCGCAAGGCGCCACCGCCGCCGCCGCGGCCGTTTCCGGCCACCCCCGCTGTCCGGAAACGGACAACTGCGGGACAACTGCCGGGTCAGTGCGATTCCGAAGCGGACGCTGCCTGGCTTTCGCGGCGCTGCAGCGCGCGCGCCACCTCGACGAGAATGGTGCGGGTCAGCGGTTCGTTATGGTACTCGTGGCGGGTCGCCTCGGCCAGCAGCCGCGCGGCGGAACGCGCGTTCAGGTCGGGCGCAACGGCTTTCAGCACCGCGCCAACCAGCCCGCAGGCATCGAGCACTTCGTCGATCTCGACCTTCTCGAGGCCTAGCGTGTAATGCGGCGCCGGGCCGCTCGGGTGGTGTTTTTGCATGATGGGATTCCTTGCCACCATTTAAGCAAGAGTTGCGTCATCGCCGCGTCAGCATATTGCCCACGAGCGTGTCAGCCTGCGCGCCATCCTGGCACGCCGGCAGGTGCTCCGGCGCGGCAGCCGGCCGATGCACAGGAATCTAGGGCACCAGAAGTTCCTGGCCTGCATAGCAGGTGAACCGGTCGCCACGCGCAAACGCCAGCAGCACCAGCCCTGCCCCGGCGGCCATCCGCACCGCCGCCGCTGTCGGTGCCGACACGCCGACGATGCCGGCGGCCCCCGCCATCGCGGCCTTTTGCACCATCTCCACGCTGACCCGGCTGGTGACAAGGACGAACCCATCGCCCCCACGCAAAGCCGGCGCGCGCGCCAGGGCGCCGGCGACCTTGTCGAGCGCGTTATGGCGGCCGACGTCCTCGCGCAGCACGGCGAGCCGGCCGTCGAGATCGCACCAGGCGGCCGCGTGCGTCGCGCCGGTAAGCTGGCTCAGTGCCTGCCGGCCCGGCAACGCGGCCAGCGCGGCACGCACCGCCGCACCGGTCAGGACCACACCGGCCGCGCGCCGCGGCAGCGTGCGGTAGACCTGGTCCAGGCTGTCCACACCGCACAGGCCGCAGCCGGTGCGGCCGGCCAGCGAACGGCGGCGCTCCTTCAGGGCGGCGAAAGCCCGGCTGGCGATATCCAGCTGCACCGCTACGCCGGCCGGCCCCGCCTCGATGTCGATGCCATAGCACTCGCCGGGATGGTCGATCAGGGCTTCCGTCAGCGAGAAGCCGAGCGCGAAGTCTTCCAGGTCGGCCGGGGTCGCCATCATCACCGCGTGCGAGATGCCGTTGTAGACCAGCGCCACCGGCACTTCATCGGCCAGCACGTCCTCGGCCGGCGCGGCACTTCCTGCCTGTACGCGCAGCACGCCGCGCCGTTCCGTCGAGGGAGGCGGCTCCTGCCCGAAGGCGGTGGGACAGGCGGTGGCGGGATCGTCGACCATGGCGGTGCTCCTTATCAAAACGAGGCGGGAATGATGCCACAGCGCGCGTCACTTCGCCGACGGCTGGGCTGGTCGCAAAACAACACCGGGGCACGGCTCCGCGCCTGCCACGCGGTCATGGCATGCATGCCATGACTCCTTCCAGTCCCCGAATTTTAACAACACTCGGGATGCGCCAAATGCTGTCGAAGATTGGTGAATAGATAAGTAGGGACTCGGGCGGATTGAATGAGAACGCTTCTCATTATATTTAATCGATTTGCCTTTTGACTAATATCAGGCTTTTCGATCAACTATTTTGCATTCGCCTGATAAGGGATAACACGTAGTTTTTGAATTTAACCCCTTGTCCGGTTGAGTTTCGCTGCGAAAATACTTTCTTCGCAGTGATAACATTACTTGGCGAAACAAATAAACTCCTTACAGAGGATTTCCATGAACCAGATGTCAAGGCGCCAGTTCCTGAAGGTAACTGGCGCAACCATCGCGGGTTCGAGCATCGCGGCGCTGGGCTTCATGCCGGCTACGGCCATGGCCGAAGTCCGGCAGTACAAGCTGGCGCGCACGACCGAAACCCGCAACACCTGCCCGTACTGTTCCGTCGGCTGCGGCCTGCTGATGTACGGCCTGGGCGACGGCTCGAAGAACGCGGCCGCCAGCATCATCCACATCGAGGGCGACGCCGACCACCCGGTCAACCGAGGCACGCTGTGCCCGAAGGGCGCCAGCCTGATCGACTTCATCCATTCGCCGAACCGCCTGAAGGAGCCGGAATACCGCGCGCCGGGCGGCACCGAATGGCAGAAGATCTCGTGGAGCGACGCGCTCGACCGCATCGCCCGGCTGATGAAGGCCGACCGCGACGCCAACTTCATCGAGAAGAATGCGGACGGCGTGACCGTCAACCGCTGGCTGACGACCGGCTTCCTGGCCGCTTCGGCCGCCAGCAACGAAGTCGGCTACCTCACCCACAAGACTGTGCGCAGTCTCGGGATGCTCGCATTCGATAACCAGGCGCGTGTTTGACACGGTCCGACGGTGGCAGGTCTTGCCCCGACGTTTGGCCGTGGTGCGATGACGAATCACTGGGTCGACATTAAAAATGCCGACGTGATTCTGGTTATGGGCGGTAATGCCGCCGAAGCGCACCCCTGTGGTTTTAAATGGGTTACCGAAGCCAAGGCACATAACAAGGCCAAGCTGGTGGTAGTGGACCCGCGGTTTACCCGTACTGCGTCCGTGGCGGACTACTATGTTGCCACGCGTACCGGCACGGACATCGTGTTCCTTGGCGCGATCGCCAATTACCTGATCACGAACGACAAGATCCAGCACGAATACGTCCGCAACTACACGGACATGTCCTTCATCGTCCGCGAGGATTTCGCGTTCGACGACGGCATCTATTCCGGCTACGACGCCACCGCAGGCAAGTACACCGACAAGTCGAGCTGGAACTACGAGATCGGCGAGGACGGTTACGCCAAGGTCGACCCGACCATGCAGCACCCGCGCTGCGTGTATCAGCTGATGAAGAAGCACTACGCCCGCTATACGCCAGAAATGGTACAGAAGGTGTGCGGCGTGTCGCCCGAACAGTTCCACAAGGTTGCCGAGACGCTGGCTTCGACGGCGGTGCCGGGCCGTGCCGCCACGGTGCTGTACGCGCTGGGCTGGACGCACCACTCCACCGGTGCGCAGACGATCCGCATGGGCGCGATGGTCCAGCTGCTGCTGGGCAACATCGGTATCGCCGGCGGCGGCATGAACGCGCTGCGCGGCCACTCGAACATCCAGGGCCTGACCGACCTGGGCCTGATGTCGAACCTGCTGCCCGGCTACATGACGCTGCCGTTCGATGCCGAACAGGACTTCGACAAGTACATCGATGCGCGGGCACCGAAGCCGCTGCGCCCCAATCAGCTGAGCTACTGGAGCAACTACAAGAAGTTCCACGTCAGCTTCATGAAGACCTGGTGGGGCGATGCCGCCACCGAGGAAAACAACTGGGCCTTCGACTACCTGCCGAAGCTGGACAAGCCGTACGACCTGCTGCAGACAATCGAGCTGATGCACCAGGGCAAGATGACCGGCTACTTCTGCCAGGGCTTCAACGTGCTGGCGTCCGCGCCGAACAAGCAGAAGGTCACCGAGGCGCTGGCCAAGCTGAAGTACCTCGTCATCATGGATCCGCTGGCCATCGAGACGGGCGAGTTCTGGAAGCCGCATGGCGAATTCCATGACGTCGACCCCACGAAGATCCAGACGGAAGTGTTCCGCCTGCCGACGGCGATCTTCGCCGAGGAACGCGGTTCGCTCGTGAGTTCGTCGCGCGTGCTGCAGTGGCACTGGCAAGGCGCCGAACCGCCGGGCCAGGCCAAGGGCGACATCGAGATCATGTCCGGCCTGTTCCTGCGCCTGCGCAAGCTGTACCAGACCGAGGGCGGCAAGTTCCCCGACCCGATCCTGAACCTGACGTGGCCGTACGCGCAGCCCGCCCATCCGACGCCGGAAGAACTGGCGATGGAATTCAACGGCAAGGCGCTGAAGGACATCACCGATCCGAAGGATCCGACGAAGGTGCTGCTGAAGAAAGGCGAACAGCTGGCTTCCTTCTCGCAGCTCAAGGATGACGGTTCCACGGCTTCCGGCTGCTGGATCTTCGCCGGCAGCTGGACCGCCGCGGGCAACCAGATGGGCCGCCGCGACAACTCCGACCCGACCGGCATCGGCAATACGCTGGGCTGGGCGTGGGCATGGCCGGCCAACCGCCGCGTGCTGTACAACCGTGCTTCGTGCGACACGCAGGGCAAGCCGTTCGACCCGACCCGGAAACTGGTCGGCTGGAACGGCACCACGTGGAGCGGCGCGGACGTGCCGGACTTCAAGCTGGACGAAGACCCGGCCAACGGCATGAATCCGTTCATCATGAACGCCGAAGGCGTGGCGCGTTTCTTCGCCCGCGGCCAGATGAACGAAGGCCCGTTCCCCGAGCACTACGAGCCGTTCGAGAACCCGCTGGGCTACAACCCGATGCACCCGAAGAACCCGAAGGCGACCAGCAACCCCGGCGCGCGCGTGTTCCCGGGCGACCGTGCGCAGATGGGCACGCACAACGAGTTCCCGCACGTGGCGACGACCTATCGCCTGACCGAGCACTTCCACTTCTGGACCAAGCACGCCCGCCTGAACGCGATCGCGCAGCCGGAGCAGTTCGTGGAAATCGGCGAGGCGCTGGCGAAGGAAGTCGGCGTGGTGGCGGGCCAGAAAGTGAAGGTGTCGTCGAAACGCGGCGTGATCGTGGCGAAAGCCGTCGTCACCAAGCGGATCAAGGCACTGACCATCGACGGCAAGGTCACGCACACGGTCGGCATCCCGCTGCACTTCGGCTTCAAGGGCCTGACCAAGCCGGGCTATCTCACCAACACGCTGACGCCTGTCGTGGGCGACGGCAATTCGCAGACACCGGAATTCAAGTCGTTCCTGGTGAAGGTCGAGAAAGCCTGAGCGAGGATAAGGAAAGATCATGGCATTACAATCTTTGGACATCAAACGGATCTCGGCCACCACGGTGCAGCCGCCCGCTGCCCGCGAGCCGATCACCGGTACGGTCGCCAAGCTGATCGACGTATCGAAATGCATCGGCTGCAAGGCCTGCCAGACGGCGTGCTCGGAGTGGAACGACCTGCGGGATGAAGTGGGTGAAACCACCGGCGTGTACGACAACCCGACCGACCTGACGCCGCAATCGTGGACCGTAATGCGCTTCGCGGAACACGAGAACGAACAGGGCAACCTGGAGTGGCTGATCCGCAAGGACGGCTGCATGCACTGCGAGGAACCGGGCTGCCTGAAAGCCTGCCCGGCGCCTGGCGCGATCGTGCAGTACACCAACGGCATCGTCGACTTCCACGAAGAGAACTGCATCGGCTGCGGCTACTGCGTGACGGGCTGCCCGTTCGACGTGCCGCGCATCTCGAAGAAGGACAACCGCGCGTACAAGTGCACGCTGTGCTCGGACCGCGTGGCCGTGGGCCAGGAACCTGCCTGCGTGAAAACCTGCCCGACCGGTGCGATCGTCTTCGGCACGAAGGAAGACATGAAGACGCATGCGGCCGAGCGGATCGAGGACCTGAAGTCGCGCGGCTACGAGAACGCCGGCCTGTACGACCCGGCCGGCGTGGGCGGCACGCACGTGATGTATGTGCTGCACCACGCCGACCGTCCGGCGCTGTACAGCGGCCTGCGTAACAATCCTTCCATCAGCCCCGTCGTGGGCGCATGGAAGGGCCTGACGAAGCCGCTGGCCCTGGCCGGCATGGCGGCGGCGGCGCTGGCCGGCTTCTTCCACTACACCCGCGTCGGACCGAACGAGGTCAGCCGCAAGGAAGAAGAGGAAGCACTGCACGACGCGAAACGCATAGCGGAGGAACGTCATGAGCCACGATGAGATCCGGAAGCACGATGACACCCTGAAGGACAAGGAAGGCTACCCGCTGATCGAGCGGTACAAGCCGAACGAACGCACCAACCACTGGATCACGGCGATTTCGTTCGTGCTGCTGGCGGTCTCCGGCCTCGCCCTGTTCCATCCGGCGATGTCGTGGATGGCGGTGTTCCTCGGCGGCGGCCAGTGGACGCGGATCCTGCATCCGTTCATCGGCATCGTGATGTTCGTGTCGTTCCTGGTGCTGGTGCTGCGCTTCTGGCACCACAACTTCCTGGACGCCTCGGACCGCCAGTGGCTGAAGCAATTCGACGACGTGCTGGCCAACCGCGAGGAGAAACTGCCCCGCATCGGCAAGTACAACGCCGGCCAGAAGCTGCTGTTCTGGGTGCTGATCGTGTCGATGGTCGGCCTGCTGCTGACCGGCATCGTCATGTGGCGCGCCTGGTTCTCGCACCTGTTCGCGATCGACGTGATCCGCGTGGCCTCGCTGCTGCATGCGTTCTTCGCGTCCGTGATCATCGTCTCGATCATCGTGCACGTGTACGCCGGCTTCTGGATCAAGGGTTCGATGGGCGCCATGATCCGCGGCACCGTCACCTACGGCTGGGCACGCAAGCATCACCAGCGCTGGTTCGAGGACGAAATGCGCAAGCGCAACCGCTGAAGTCGGGCGGAAACTGCGCGTTTCATGCGATTCGTCTAAAATTGGCCGGGCCCACGTGGCCCGGCTTTTTTATTTCCTCAAAAACAGGGTCTGACCCTGTTTTTGAGGAAATAACTGTGTGAATTTGGAGTTATCTTGGTACAGCGACTGCTAGAACCGGGCGAGATCGAATCGCTCGACCATACCGCCATCCCCCGCCTGCTGCTGCCGCGGCCGGGCGAACTGTACACGGCGCGTGCCGAACGGCTGCGCCAGCTGGCGCAGAACAACATCAAGGGCATTCCCGTCGATGAAGCGCTGGCCAGCTACGTCAAAGTGATGGCCGAACTCGTACAGGCGCAGGCCGATGTCGTGAAGACCCTGCTGCCGGCAGGCGTGCCGCTGCCGCCGCAGGAGGAAATGCGCGTCGCGCACGAGCACAACATGCCGCCGCTGCCGGTCACCGGCAAGCGCCCGGACGGGTGGCGCACGGTATTCACCGCCATCCTCGACAGGCTGGAGGCGAAAGCCGCCGGCCAGCCGCAGCTGGCGGCCGCCCTCGCCGCCCTGCGCGCGCTGGACGAAGCGCAGCTGGAAGGCGCGGCCGACGCCGTGCTGGGCGAATTCGCCGAAGGCATCGATCCCGCCCAGGCGCCGTTCGTGGCGGCCGCGCTGCAGGTCACCTGGAGCGTGATGGCCGCGCAGCTCGACGAGCGCTGGGCCCAGCCGCTCGTCACCGGCACGCTGTGCCCGGTGTGCGGCTCGCACCCGGTGGCCAGCGTGATCCGCATCGGCGGCCAGTCGCAGGGTTATCGCTACCTGCATTGCGCGGTCTGCGCCAGCGAATGGCACATGGTGCGCGTGAAGTGCTCGTGCTGTGAAGCCAATGCGAAAGTGGCATACCAGGGCCTGACCGACGCCGATGCCGACCCGGTCGCCGAGAACGTGGCGGCGGCCAGGGAAGGCAAGATGCTGAACAAGGCCAACGACCCGACCCGCGTGGCGCGCGCCGAAACGTGCGACGAGTGCCATTCGTACCGCAAGATCTTCAACCAGGAACACGACTACAACGTCGACCCGCTGGCCGACGATCTCGCCAGCCTGGTGCTGGACATGCTGGTGTCCGAGCTGGGCTATGCACGGGCCAGCGGCAACCCGCTGCTGCGGCTGGGCGCCGCGGAATGACAGCGGCGGCACAGGGCAAGGAGCAGGCGCCGCCGGCGCAAGACGGAAACCCGGCAGCGTCGGTGCCTCACCTCAGGCTGCCGGCCGTCCACCTGCTGCTCGCCGCACCCGCCTGCCAGCCACTGCTGGCCGAATACGGCCGAGAACAGACTGTCGACGCGCTGCGCGGCCTGCTGGCCGGCCTGCGCGGCACGCTGCTGGCGGGCGGGGCCGCCGATACGTCGGAGGCCGCCGTGCTGGCCGCGCTGCGGGACAGGCTCGCCGCGGCCAACCGCCCGGCGATGCGCCGGCTGTTCAACCTGACGGGCACGGTGCTGCACACGAACCTGGGCCGCGCCCTGTTGCCGGATGTGGCCGTGCAGGCGGTGGCCGATGCGCTGCGCTGGCCGATGAACCTGGAATGGGACCTCGACACGGGCAAGCGGGGCGACCGCGATTCGCTGGTCGAGGAACATCTGCTGAAACTGACGGGCGCCGAAGCCGTCACGATCGTCAACAACAACGCCGCCGCCGTGCTGCTGATGCTCAATACGCTCGCCAGCGGCCGCGAGGTCATCGTGTCGCGCGGCGAACTGGTGGAGATCGGCGGCGCCTTCCGCATCCCGGACGTGATGACGCGCGCCGGCGCCACGCTGCGCGAAGTCGGCGCGACCAACCGCACGCACCTGAAGGATTACGCGGAAGCCGTCGATGCGCAGACTGCGCTGCTGATGAAGGTCCACACCAGCAATTATGCGATCACCGGTTTCACGAAAGAGGTGACGCTGCCGGAGCTGGCGCCGCTGGCCCGCGAACGCGGCGTCCCGGTAGCGGTGGACCTGGGCAGCGGTACCCTGGTCGACCTGGAAAAATACGGCCTGCCGCACGAGACGACGGTGCGCGAAACCATCGAAGGCGGCGCCGACCTGGTGACCTTCAGCGGCGACAAGCTGCTGGGCGGCCCGCAGTGCGGCATCATCGCCGGCCGCAGGGACCTGGTGGCCGCCATCAAGAAAAATCCGCTGAAGCGCGCGCTGCGCGTCGGCAAGCTGACGCTGGCCGCGCTGGAACCGGTGCTGGCGCTGTACCACGCGCCGGACCTGCTGCCCGAGCGGCTGACGACGCTGCGCCTGCTGACCCGCCCCGCCAGCGCAATGCGCGCGCTGGCCGAACGGCTGCAGGCGCCCTTGCAGCGCGCGCTGGGCGACGCCTACGCCGTCGGCGCGCAAGCCATGACGAGCCAGATCGGCAGTGGCGCCCTGCCCGTCGACGTGCTGCCCAGCTTCGGCCTCGCCGTGCGCCCCGTACCCGTGCCGGGAAGCGCCGCCACGCGCGGCAATCCACTGGGCGTGCTGGAACGCCGGCTGCGCGCACTGCCGGTGCCGGTCATCGGCCGCATCGCCAGCGATACACTGTGGCTCGACCTGCGCTGCCTGGAAGAAGCCCATGCCGCGGAATTCGAACGGCAACTGAAGGACCTGGAATCCACATGATCGTCGGTACCGCCGGCCATATCGACCATGGCAAGACCACGCTGACACGCGCGCTGACGGGCGTCGATACCGACCGCCTGAAGGAGGAAAAGGCGCGCGGCATCTCGATCGAGCTGGGTTACGCCTACCTGCCGCTGGCCGATGGCGAGATCCTCGGCGTGATCGACGTGCCGGGCCACGAGAAATTCATCCGCACGATGGCATCGGGCGTGACCGGCATCGACCATGCGCTGCTGGTGGTTGCCGCCGACGACGGCATCATGCCGCAGACCGTCGAGCATCTGGCCATCCTGCGGCTGTTGGGCGTGCGCCGCGGCGCCGTGGCGCTGACCAAGACCGACCGCGCCGACGCGGCACGCATCGCCGCCGTCGAGGCGGACATTGCCGCGCTGCTGGCCGATACGCCGTTCGCCGGCGCCCCCGTGTTCCGTACCGCCGCCACGCTGCCGGGCGACCCCGGCGTGGCAGCCCTGCTGGCCTACCTGACGGAAGCGGCACGCACGCTGCCGGCGCTTGACGACCGGCGCCTGTTCCGGCTCGGCGTCGACCGGGTGTTTACCCTGTCCGGCCAGGGCACGGTGGTCACCGGCACGGCGCTGTCCGGCCGGGTGGCCGTCGGCGACACGGTGGTGCTGGCACCCGGCGGCCAGAGCGCGCGCGTGCGCGGCCTGCACGCGCAAAGCCGCAGCGCCGTCCAGGGCCATGCCGGGCAGCGCCTCGCGCTGAACCTGGCCGGGGTGGCGAAGGAAGACATCGAACGGGGCACGTGGATCGTCGCTCCGCCATTGCAGGCCTGCGGCGAACGGATCGATGCGCAGCTGACGCTGGCCACGGGAATTCTCAAGGCGTGGTCGCCGGTGCACGTGCACCTGGGTGCCGCGCACCATACGGCCAACGTGGTGCCGCTCGACGCCGACGCCGTGCAACCGGGACGGCCGTCCCGCGTGCAGCTGGTGTTCGACGTGCCGGTGCATGCGGTGCCCGGCGACCGCTTCGTGGTGCGCAACGCCCAGGCGACGCAGACGATCGGCGGCGGCACGGTGCTCGACCCGTTCGGCGCCGCGCGCAAGCGCCGCAGTCCGGCGCGGCTGGCATGGCTCGATGCGCTGCAGGCCTGGGTCGACAGCGGCGACGTGGCGGCGCTGCTGGCGCAAAGCCCGCTCGGCGTGCGCGCCGCCATGCTGACCCGGCTGACGCAATTGCCGGCCGATGCGATCGCGCTGCCGGCCGGCTGCCTGCGCTTGCCGCTGCCCGGCGGCGAGGACCTGTGGATCGCCGAACCGGCGCTGGCACGGCTGGAGCGCTCGGTACTCGACGCGCTGGCCGCCTTCCACGCCAGGCAGCCGGATGAAGCGGGGCCCGAACTGTGGCGCCTGAAACGGATGGCGCAGCCCGACGCAGAGGACGCCTTGTGGCCGGCGCTGGTGGCGCGCATGCTGGCCGCCGGCACGCTTGCGCAGCGCGGCCACAGCCTGCACCTGCCGGGCCACAGCGTGGCGCTGACGCGGGAAGAGGAAACGCTGGCCGCGCCGTTGCTCGCCGCCCTGGAACGGGGCCGCTTCGATCCGCCGTGGGTGCGCGACCTGGCGCGGGAATACCGCGTACCCGAAGACGAAGTGCGGCGCCTGCTGCGCAAGCTGGCGCGGGCCGGACAGTTGTCGCAGGTAGTGCCCGACCTGTTCTACCATCCGCGCGCGCTGGCCGAGATGGCGCGCATCGTCGCCACGCTGGCCGATGCGCAGGCGGCCACGTTCCGCGATGCGACGAACCTGGGCCGCAAGCGCGCGATCCAGGTGTTGGAATATTTCGACCGTGTCGGCTATACTCGCCGCGTCCGCAACAGCCACCTGGTGCGGCCCAACGCAAGCTGGCCCGACCCGACATGACAGTCGCGGCCGGGCACGCGGCACTGTTTTCCCTGGAAGGCATTCTCATCCGGTGATGGGGCCGGGCTTCAAACCCGGTGAGGGGCGTCAGCCGTTCCTCTGTAAGTTCGACTCTTTCTGCCTTCCGCCATCCTTCTTCGCGATCGCAACCCGCCGCGCGCCTCCGCCGCCGGTTGCCCGCCGAGGGTTGCCAGTTGTAACGGCGGTTGACTGGCCGATGCTGTTTTGGCATGTTGTCCGCACCCCCGACAACCTGCGAGGCTTCCCATGAAATCGCCGCTCCACCTCGTTCTACCGCTCGGCATCGTCCTGCTGCTGGCGGCCTGCGGTTCCGGTACCGTCCACCAGGAAACCGTATCCGGGCAAGCCGCGCCGGACGCTGCCGCGCCTAAGCTCTCGCCGCCTCCCCCGGCACCACCGGCCGCGCCGGTCCCTGCGGTCGTGGCCCACGGCAGCGCCCAGCGCCTGGCCATGCCGATGCACGCTCCACACTTCCGTGCCCCCTACCTGCCGCCGGTCATCGTGCCGCAAAGCGCGAACAAATTCCCCGGCAAGCACGCCAACAAGGCCGTGCTGGTCAGCGAGCAGCCGGTATCCACGTTCAGCGCCGATGTCGACACCGCCTCGTATGCGTTCGTGCGGCGCCTGCTGTCCGCCGGCACGCTGCCGCCGCCGGACGCAGTGCGGGTGGAGGAAATGGTCAATTACTTCCCGTACCGCTACAGCGCGCCCCGCGACCCGGCACGGCCGTTCGCGATCGGCACCGACGTCGTGCCGAGCCCGTGGCAGGCCGGCAACCAGCTGGTCCACATCGCCGTGCGCGGCTACGACATCGCCGCCGCCGCCCGGCCGCGCGCCAACGTTGTGCTGCTGGTCGACGTGTCGGGCTCGATGATGCCGGCCGACCGATTGCCGCTGCTGCAGCAGGCGTTCGGCCTGTTCGCCCAGCAGCTGCGCGACGGCGACAGCCTGGCCATCGTCACCTATGCCAACGGCACGCAGGTGGGGCTGGAACCCACGCCCGGCAAGGAAAAGGGCAAGATCGCCGACGCCATTGCCGCGCTGAAGGGAGGCGGCGGTACCGCCGGGGGGGCGGGACTGCAGCGCGCCTATGACCTGGCCGCGCGCAACTTCGATCCGAAGGCCGTGAACCGCGTGATCCTGGCCACCGACGGCGACTTCAACCTCGGCATGACCGACCCGCGGCAGCTGGAACGCTTCATCGCGGACAAACGCAAGAGCGGTGTCTACCTGTCGATCCTCGGCGTGGGCGAAGGCAACCTGAACGACGCGCTGATGCAGCGCCTGGCCCAGGCCGGCAACGGCAACGCCGCCTACATCGACTCGCTGCTGGAAGCGCGCAAAGCGCTGGGCGAGGAGCTCGGCTCGACCATGTTCCCGATCGCCAACGACGTCAAGCTGCAGGTCGAGTTCAACCCGGCACGGGTCGCGGCCTATCGCCTGGTCGGCTATGAAACGCGGATGCTGGAGCGCCAGGACTTCAAGGATGACAAGGTGGACGCCGGCGATATCGGCGCCGGCCACACGGTGACGGCGATCTACGAGATCACGCCGGCCGGCGCGGCGGCCGCACTGGTCGATCCGCCGCGCTACGCGGGCAACAAGGCCGCGAAAGCAACAGCGGCGGCAGGGCAAGGCGGAAGCGAGCTGTGCTTCGTCAAGCTGCGCTACAAGCTGCCGGGCGAGACGGCCAGTCGGCAGATCGAGCACGCGGTGCCTGCCACGGGCCGCGCCAGCCATGCCGCCGCGCCGGACGACCAGCGTTTCGCCATTGCCGTCGCCGCGTTCGGGCAGAAGCTGCGCGGCGAGCCGCAACTGGCCGGCATGGGGTATGCGGACATCGCCGCGCTGGCCAGCGGCGCGCGCGGCGACGACCCGGAAGGCTACCGCGCCGAATTCGTGAAACTGGTGCGGATGGCCGAGGCCCTCGACAAAGTGGGGATCGCGGCCCAGCCGTAGCCGGGTGCCCCGGGCTGCCACCGGGATTGCGGGGACGGCTCGAGTCGGGCGGCTTGGGGCAACCGGATTTGCGAGGCCCGGCCTACTTCTGGCCGCTCTTCGGCGCCTCGTCGAGCGCGCGACGCTCGACCGGATTCACATAGGCCTCCGACGGCTTGATCTCCATCGCGCCTTCCGCGCCACGGTCGCCATTGCCGGCACCGATGCCGCTGGTGGCCGTGGCGCTGGAACCGGCGCCGACCCGGTCGCCGGTCATCGCGCTACCGGTCCCGCCGGTCGTCGAGCCGCCGCTGGTCTCGGCCTTGCCGGCGGGCTGCCGCGCCGTTTGCGCATTGCGCGCCTGGCCGGCGTTCTTGTCCGGCTGCTTGCTGGTATTGCGGTGCGCCGTTGCCGTCCTGCCCGGCGTGGCTTCGGTGGCGGCCTTGTTGTCCGACTGGGTCTGCGGCGGATTAGCCATGTTGCTGACGGAATGGCTCTGCGCCGACGCGGCGCCCGTGAATGCCAGTGCGGCGACTGCCGCGAGCAGGTGGATGTGCATGATGTTCTCCCTCGGGCCGATGGCCCTGCAATGCTCCGGCCAGATGCCGGAATGACAAGTCCATTCTGCCACTCTGCTCAGCAGTAGGTTGTAGGACACGACCGCGTGCGCCGGTCGGCCTGCGCCGCAAGCACCGGCCTTGCTCAGCCGGCAGGCGCGCATGGATGCGGCAGCGGCGCACCGCCGGGCACGGGTGTCCGGGCCACGTGGTTCAGCGGCAGCCAGCGGTAGCCGTCGACGCCATCGACCACGTGGCCGAGTCCCGGGAACGAAATGTGGGCCGCCGCCACGCAGTCGCCGCGCCGGGCCGCCGCGGCGAACCATTCGCGGCGATGCGCCGCGGCCTGCGCCGCATCGCTGTCGTACTTCACCGTCACGCCGGGGTCGGGAAACTGCACGGGCGCGACATGCACGGTATCGCCCCACGCCAGCAGCCGCTCGCCATCGCTCTCGACCAGGTAAGCCGTATGGCCCGGCGTGTGGCCCGGCGACGCCACCGCGGTAATCCCCTCTTCCAGCCGGCCGGCGCCATCGAAGGGCCTGAAGCGCCCCGCCGCGATGTACGGCTTCAGCGACGCCATCGCACCGTCGAACATGCCGTGCAGGAAGGCCGGAGCCTTGTCCTGCTCGGCGGTGCTGAGCCAGTACGCCGCGTCGCGCCCGTCGACGCGCACCACGGCATTCGGGAACGCGGCGGCGCTGCCCAGCGCTACGCCGCCCACGTGATCGGCATGCAGGTGGGTCAGCAGCACTTCGTCCACCTGTTCCGGTGCGTAGCCGGCGGAGCGCAGGTTGCCCAGCAGGTGGCCGCCATCCGCGCCGTACAGCGCGCCGGCGCCGCTGTCGATCAACACCAGCTTCGTGCCGGTATTGACGAGGAACGCGTTGATCGACCCTTCCACCGGCGCCTTCAGGTACGCGGCCGCCAGCAATCGGTCCGCCAGGCCGGGATCGGCCTTGTCCAGACTCGCGGTGCCGCGCGTGAGCACCTCGTGGGCGGGGAACGGATGGGTACCGTCGAGCAGCGCCGTCACTTCGTAGCGGCCCAGGGCGATGCGGTACCAGCCGGGTGCCTGCGCCGCCGCGAACGGAGCGGCGGCATGCACCTGGACGGCGGTGGCGGCGGCCAGCAGTCCGCCGAGGGCACACAGGGCAAAGGCCCGGGACAGGTTGGACATGACGGCTCCTTGGCAATGGTGGGAGGCGCAGTGTGCGCCACCGCGCGCCGTCCGATAACCCCCTGCCGTGGCGCCCTCTTCTCTCCCTTAGTGCAGTGGCCCGGAAATGGCCGGGCGAAGACAATGCAAGTCATCGCAAACACTGCGCAACCACGTTCGGAAAGGAACATCATGACCGCTCAACGCACCATCAACACCGTGACCACCCGCGACGGGACCATCATCCGCTATACCGACTGGGGCGACGGCCCGGCCGTGGTATTCAGCCACGGCTGGCCGCTGCAGGGCGACGCCTGGGAAGACCAGATGATGTTCCTGGCCGAGCATGGCTACCGCGTGATCGCCCACGACCGCCGCGGCCACGGCCTCTCCAGCAAGCCATGGCACGGCAACGACATGGACCACTACGCCGACGACCTGGCGGCCGTGATCGAGGCACTCGACCTGCAGGGCGCGACTCTGGTCGGCCACTCGACTGGCGGCGGCGAAGTCGCCCGCTACATCGGCCGCCACGGCACCGGCCGCGTCAAGGGCGCCGTGCTGGTGGGCGCCGTCACGCCGCGCATGCTGGTGGGCCCGGACAATCCGGCAGGCGTGCCGATGGAGGTGTTCGACGGCATCCGCGCCGGCGTGAAAGCCGACCGCGCGCAGTTCTTCAAGGACCTGACCACGCCGTTCTACGGCTTCAACCGCGACGGTGCCAAGGACTCCCAAGGCATGCGCGACACGTTCTGGCTGCAGGGCATGCAGTGCAGCATCCGCGCCGCCTACGCGTGCATCAAGCAATTCTCCGAGACCGATTTCACCGAAGACCTGAAGAAGATGACGATCCCGACGCTGGTAATCCACGGCAGCGACGACCAGATCGTGCCGATCGCCGCCACCGCGCGCCGCGCCGCCGAGATCCTGCCGCAAGGCCGCCTGGAAGTGTACGAAGGCGCGCCGCACGGCCTGCCGTCCACCCACAAGGACCGCCTGAACGCGGACCTGCTGGCCTTCCTGCGTTCCTGATGCGGGCCACTCCCAGCGACCTGTTCCTCGGCATCTGCCTCGGCGGCCTGGCCGGCTATGTCGACACGGCCGGCTTCGTCGCGCTGTACGGGCTGTTCACGGCGCACGTGACGGGGAACTTCGTGCTGATCGGTGCCACGCTGACGCATCCTTCGCATACGACCCTGCTGCTGAAGTGCCTGGCCTTCCCCGCCTTCGGCGCGGGGGTGGTGGCCACCCGGCTGCTGGGCAACCGGTGCGAGCGGCGCGGCGTGGTGCCGATCCGGCCCATGCTGTCGATGCAGCTGGTGCTGCTGGTCGCCTTCATGGCGACGGCGCTGCTGGCGATGCCGATCGTGAGCCCGGATGCGCCGCTTGTGCTTCTCACCGGCATGCTCGGCGCCGCGGCGATGGGTGTACACAATGCCGCCGGCAAGCTGCAGTTCTCCCGCATCGCGCCGACCACGGTCATGACCGGCAACGTGACCGAACTGCTGATCGACATGACCGACCTGGCCACCGGCCATGCCACCCCGGCCGCGAAGGAAAAATTCATCCGCTTCGTGTGGCCCGTGCTGGCATTCGCGGTCGGCTGCATCGCCGGCGGCGCGGGCTACGTGCATTTCGGCTTCTGGTGCCTGCTGCTGCCGATCGCCGCCGTGGCGTTCCTGATGGTCCTGCCATGGCCGGAGGCGAAGCCGGCGCACGTCTGAACCATGTTTTTCGAACGGGAAGAGCCGCGGCGGTCGCCGCGGCTTTTATTCCTGCGGCGGTCGCCGCGGCTTTTTTATTCCTGCGGCGGTCGCCGCGGCTTTTTTATTCCTGCGGCGGTCGCCGCGGCTTTTTTCACTCCTGCGCCACGTTGCGCTCCACCCGCGGGTCAGGCCGGATCCACACCAGCGCCAGCCCGACGTAGAACGCCGCGCCCACCAGCGGCTGCCACAGCGACAGCGGCACGCCCACAGCGTACAGCACGATCGACACCCATCCCTTGGTATCGCGGCCGATAGCATGGGCCAGCGCCGACTGCGGGCCGTGCAGCCGCACCAGGCTGCGCACCAGCAGGTCGTAGGCAATGGCGCTCATCAGCAGCACCACGCCGTACAGCGCCATCGGCCACGCGGCCATGTGCTGCTCGCCCAGCCAGTTGGTCATGAACGGCACCAGCGACAGCCAGAACAGCAGATGCAGGTTGGCCCACAGCACCCGGCCGTCGACCTTGCGCGCCAGCTGCAGCAAGTGGTGGTGGTTGTTCCAGTACAGGCCCACGTAGACGAAACTGAGCACGTAGCTGAAGAACAGCGGCCAAAGCGGCAGCAGCGCCTCGAGCGTGGGCTCGTGCGGCACCTTCAGCTCGAGCACCATGATCGTGATGATGATGGCGATGACGCCGTCGCTGAAGGCTTCCAGCCGGCCCTTGCCCATCTCTTTGCCCCCGGTTGCCGCCGCGATTTCCGGGTGGTCTTGTTTGCTTCCTTCCTGCATGCTTCCTCCTGTGGTTCGGGCAATCATCTTAGTGCCCCGCGCCGCGCCATCACATCGCCCTGAAGGCAGAGCTCTCGCAACCCTACCGGACAACGGTTGCATCGCAAGTAAAACCTCCGTAAGCTTGGCCCCATTGAAAAGGAGGCAATCTGTCATGGACATGCGGTTCGAACGGGAAGAGTCCGAGCAGCGTCGGGTGCGCGAACTATCGCGCTACGAGCTTGCGCTGGACAAGCCCGATCCGCAGTTGCGCTTTATCGTGGAACTGGCCGTGCAGACGATGGGCGCGGACATCGGCGGCATCAGCCTGGTGTACCGCTCGCACATCTGGATGCCGGTCACCGTAGGCACGACGCTGCGCGAGATCGAGCGCGGCGATTCGTTCTGCAGCGACCTGGTGGCGTCCGGGAGCGACTTCTTCGAGGTGGAAGATGCCCGGCAGCACGACTGGTCCGCAGCCAAGCCCATCGTACGCCAGCCGCCGCACTACCACCACTATGCCGGCGTGGCGCTGTACGGCAACCGCGGCTATCAGCTGGGAACCCTGTGGGTGATGTGGCGCGCGCCCGGCCGGCTCGAAGCCGCGCAGCGCACGATGCTGCAGGGGCTGGCGCGGCTGGTTGCCGATACGCTGGAATTGCGCTACTGCGATGCCGTCACCGGCATGTACAACCGCGGCGCGTTCGTGCAGCAACTGCAGCATGCCAAGAGCGAGGCCGGGCGCCGCGAGCTGGCCGTCGGCTACATCGACCTGACCGGTTTTCATCAGATCAACGAAGTGTACGGCCGCGATGCCGGCGATGCCACGCTGGCCGAGATCGCCGCGCGCATCGTCGGCTGGGCCGGAGTGGACAGCCTGGCCGGCCACCTGGGCGGCGACCGCTTTGCCTTTGCGCTGCTGGCCCCGGCGGGCATGGACCGCCTGCAGGCGCTGTGCCATGCGATCGACGTGCCGGTCACGCTGCCGTCCGACCGCACGCAGGTGCTTCATGCCCGCATCGGCATCGTGCGCGAGAGCCTGCCGACGCCGGTGGCAGCGGCCGCCCTGCTGGACATGGCGGAAACGGCGGCGGCCAGCATCGGCGACATGGCCGGTTTCTCGGTGGTGCGCGAATACGGCAGCGAAATGCGCGAACGCTCGACTTTCCTGCATGACCTGCTCGGCGTGCTGGAAGGCCAGCCAGGCGCTGGCAGGCTGTCGATGCACTACCAGCCGCAGGTCAATTTCGCCAAGCAGATGCTGATCGGCCTGGAAGCGCTGGTACGCTGGGACCATCCGCAGCGCGGCGCGGTGCCGCCGTCGGCCTTCGTGCCGCTGGCCGAAAGCGCGGGCAGCAGCCACGCGCTGGACATGCTGGTGATGCGCCAGGTTTGCCGCGACATGCGCGGCTGGATGGATGCCGGCCTGCCGCAGGTTCCCGTATCGCTCAATTTTTCCCGTTCCACACTGCTGCATCCCGGCCTGCCCGATGCCATCATGGCCCTGCTGGACGAGTACCGGCTGCCCGGCGCGCTGCTGGAAGTGGAAGTGACCGAGAGCCAGTTGCTCGAAGCACCGGAAGCGCTGGGCGAACGGGTGGCCGCGCTGCGCCGCCTCGGCCTGCGCATCGCCATCGACGACTTCGGCATCGGCTATTCGAACCTCGATGCGATCGGCACGCTGCCGTTCGACCGGCTCAAGGTGGACCGCCGCTTCGTGCACGGCGTGGCCGACAGCGCCGTGACGGCCAGCCTGTTCCGGCTGATCCAGGGCGTGGCCGAGGTGTCCGACGCGGAACTGCTGTGCGAGGGCCTGGAACGCCAGGTGGACCTGGACTGGCTGCGCCACCAGCATGCCTATTGCGTGCAGGGCTGGTACTTCTGTTCCGCGCTGCCGCCGCAGGGCGTGGAACACCTGCTGCGCGCCTGGGGCCAGCGCGCCCGGCAGGCGGCCGGCGATGGCGACGTGCGCGAGCTGTTCGCGGGCGCATGAGCGGGCCGGCGAAGGGGGCGCGGGCGCGGCTGCGCGTCGGCATTTCCGGCTGGCGCTACGAACCCTGGCGCAAGGTCTTCTACCCGCCCGGCCTGGCGCAGGCGCGCGAACTCGATTTCGCGTCGCGCGCCCTGCCGACCATCGAGATCAACGGCTCGTTCTATTCGCTGCAGCGGCCGAAAAGCTACCAGGAGTGGTACGACGCCACGCCGCCGGGCTTCGTGTTTTCGCACACGGGCAACCGCTTCATCACGCACATGCGCCGGCTGCGCGACCCGGTGCCGTCGCTGAACAACGTGTTCGCCTCCGGCGTGCTGGCATTGCGCGACAAGCTGGGACCCTTCCTCTGGCAGTTGCCGCCGAACTTCGCGTTCGATGCCGACGTGATCGAAACATTCCTGGCCGCCCTGCCGCACGATACCGAAGCGGCGCTGGCGATGGCGCAGCGCCACGAGGCGCGCATGAACGGTCGGGAATTCCTCGAGATCGACCGCAAGCGCAAGCTGCGCCATGCGCTGGAGATCCGGCACGAGAGCTTCAACGACCCGGCGTTCGTGGCCTTGCTGCGCAAGTACAAGGTAGCGCTGGTGGTGGCCGACACGGCCGGCAAGTGGCCCGACTTCGAGGACGTGACGGCCGACTTCATGTACCTGCGCCTGCACGGCGAAAAAGAGCTGTATGCCGGCGGCTACACCGACGCCGCGCTGGACGACTGGGCAGCCAGGATCCGCGCATGGAGCAGCGGCAGCCAGCCGGACGGCGCACGCCTGATCACCAAGGCGGCGCCCCCGAAGCGCGCCAGCCGCGACATCTACTGCTACTTCGATAACGACATCAAGGTGCATGCGCCGTTCGATGCGCGCCGGCTGCTGGCGCGCCTGGACGCCGACGACGGGCTGGAGCCGCTCACCGATCCGCGCCCGGATCCGCGCTGAAGGCCGATTTCGAGCCGCGCTGCGCCCGGTAGATGCCGGCGTGGCCCGAGCACAGGTACGCCACCACGCAGCCCAGCGCCGCGTACGGCCCGATCGCGGGGCCGAACAGTTCCAGCGCCATCACCGTGGAAGCCAGCGGCGTATTGGCCGCGCCGGCGAATACGGCGACGAAGCCCACACCCGCCAGCAGCGGGAACGGCAGGTCCAGCAGCGGCGCCAGCGAGTTGCCCAGCGTGGCGCCGATATAGAACAGCGGCGTGACTTCGCCGCCCTTGAAGCCGGTGCCCAGCGACGCCACCGTGAACGCCAGCTTGCCCAGCGCATCCCAGATGGGCAGCGGGTGCGCGAACGCTTCGACGATGACGGGTATGCCGAGGCCCACGTAGCGCTGCGTGCCCACGGCCCACACCGCGCAAGCGACGACGGCACCGCCGATGAGCGGCCGCAACGGCGCATAGGACACATGGCGTTTCATGAAGGCCGACAGCGCATGCGTGGCGCGGGCGAACAGCATGCCTGCCAGGCCGAAGGCGACGCCGGCGGCCATGATCGCGCTGATCGTCCACGCCGTGAGCGGCGGCACCGCGGCAACCGCGTAGTGAATATGGTGCACACCCCACGCCAGCCCAACCTGGTCGGCCAGGATCGCCGCCGCCATGCACGGGAAAATCGCGTCGTAGCGCATGCGGCCGATCACCAGCACTTCGAGGCCGAAGATCGCGCCCGCCAGCGGCGTGCCGAAAACCGACGCGAAACCCGCGCTGATGCCCGCCATCAGCAGGATGCGGCGGTCGGCGGGGCCGAGTTTCGCCACCCGCGTCAGCTGGTCGGCCAGCGTACCGCCCATCTGCACCGCCGTGCCTTCGCGGCCGACCGACGCGCCGAACAGGTGCGAGATCACGGTGCCGCCCAGTACCAGCGGCGCCATGCGCAGCGGAACCACGTTTTTCGGATCGTGGATCTCGTCGATCAGCAGGTTGTTGCCGGCCTCCACGCTGCGGCCCCAGCGCAGGTAGATCCAGCCGACCGCGAAGCCGGCCAGCGGCAGCAGCCAGATGATCCAGGGATGGCTTTCACGCCAGCCGGTCGCGGCGTCGAGCGAGAACAGGAACAGTGCGGAGGCGGTGCCGGCCAGGGCGGCGATCAGCAGGGAAATCAGGGACCACTTGAGGAGGTAGCGGAGCGCGAGGACGAAGGAGTCGAGGTGGGCTTTCATCGGAGGGCAATATAGCATGCCCTCCGGGACTTCAGACCGACAACCCGTCAATGATGGTCATGCCCTCCCCCGCGCTTCACCTTCACCGGCTTGCCCTGCGCCGGCGCCAGCGGCGCCATGCCCGGAGCCTGCGGCGCGGGCGGCAGTTCGCCGCTCCACTCGCGGGCGACGCTGCCGGCCGGATGCCGGTAGTGCCCCGGATCGCGGTAGTCGCCGCGCGCCAGGCCTTCGCGCACCTTCACGAGCGTGAACATGCCGCCCATCTCGATCTCGCCGTACTGGCCGGTGCCGGTCATCATCGGCAGCGTGTTTTCCGGCAGCGGCATGCGCATGCTGCCCATCGAACCGCCCTTGTCGCCCATCACCATGTAGCCCGGCACCAGATCGTTGATCTTCTCGGCCACGCCGCGGTGGTCGACGCCGATCAGCGTTGGCACGTCGTGTCCCATCGCGTTCATCGTGTGGTGCGACTTGTGGCAGTGGAATGCCCAGTCGCCCGGATTGTCGGCCACGAACTCGATCGCGCGCATCTGGCCGACCGCGATGTCGGTCGTCACCTCGGGCCAGCGGGCCGACGGCTTGACCCAGCCGCCGTCGGTGCCGGTCACTTCGAACGTGTGGCCGTGCAGGTGGATCGGGTGGTTCGTCATCGTCAGGTTGCCGGCGCGGATGCGCACCCGGTCGCCCTGGCGCACCACCATCGGATCGATGGCCGGGAACACGCGGCTGTTGAAGGTCCACAGATTAAAGTCGAGCATCGTGTTGACCTGCGGCGTGTAGCTGCCCGGTTCGATGTCGTAGGCCCCCAGCAGGAACACGAAGTCGCGGTCGACCGCATGCCGGCGGATATCCTTCGGGTGCGTGACCCAGAAGCCCATCATGCCCATCGCCATCTGCACCATTTCATCGGCGTGCGGGTGGTACATGAACGTGCCGGCGTGCTTCGCGACGAACTCGTATACGAACGTCTTGCCGGGCTGGATCGACGGCTGCGTCACGCCGCTGACGCCATCCATGCCGTTCGGCAGGATCTGGCCGTGCCAGTGCACGCTGGTGTGCTCCGGCAGCTTGTTGGTGACGAAGATGCGCACGCGGTCGCCCTCGACCACTTCGATCGTGGGCCCCGGGCTTTGGCCGTTGTAGCCCCACAGGTTCGCCGTCATGCCGGGCGCCACCTCGCGCAGCACCGGCTCGGCGACCAGGTGGAACTCCTTGACGCCATCCTTCATCCGCCACGGCAGGCTCCAGCCGTTCAGCGTGACGACGGGGTTGTATGGCCGGCCGTTGGGCGGCACCAGCGGCGCGGCGGTGGCAGCGGACGGGCCCACCGGCGCTTCGGGCAGCGATGCCGCGCCGGCGCGGCTCACCATGCCCGCGCCCAGCAGGGTGGTGGCGCCGGCCAGGAAGCTGCGGCGCGAATTGTTCGATGCGGTCATTGGTGTGCTCCGTGTTCGTGGTTGTGCTCCTTCTTGTGCTCGGGCGTGTGCTCTGGCTCCTGCTCCGTCTTGTGCTCCATGGTGTGCGCCACGGCGGCAACGGCGGGCAGGCGGCCGCCCAGCGCGGTCTCCAGGTCGGCGTCGGCGATCCAGTATTCTTTCAGTGCCTCGATCGCGCCAGCCACGGCCACCCTTTGCTCGCGCGCGTCGGCCAGCAGCTCGAAGGTGCTGAGCAGCATGCCGTTATAGCGCAGCAGCGTCTCGTCCGACACCTGCTTCCTCAGCGGGATGACCGTGTCGCGGTAGTGCCTGGCCAGGTCGTAGGCGGTGCGCCACGCGGCGTAGGCCTCGCGCGCCTCGCTGCGGGCATTGACGGCGGTTTCCGCCAGCCGGTTCACCGACTGCATGTACACCGCCTCGGCGCGCCGCGTGCGCGCGGTGCCCCAGTCGAACAGGGGGATTTCCAGGGTCAGCTCGTAGCCGCGCTCTACCGGCTCGCCACCTTCGCGTTCGCGCACCACGCCCAGTTCCAGCACGTTGACGAAACGGGTCGCACGCACCAGGCCCAGCGATGCGGCGGTGTGCTCGGTGTCCTTCCTTGCCGCCTGCACGTCGAGGCGCTCGCGCAGCGCGGCGCCTTCCACGTCGGCCAGCTCGCGCGGCGCCGCCGGCAGGTCCGGCAAGCGGCCGGGCAGCCGGTATCGGGCTTCCTCGCCCGACAGGCCGAGCAGCCGCGTCAGGCGCTCCCGTGCCGCCGTCGCCGCTTTCGCCGCGCGCGCCACGTCGGCCATCGCCTCGGCGTGGAACGCGGCTTCGCGTGCCTGGTCGTAGGCGCTCCAGTTGCCTGCCCTGCGCATGCGCTGCGCCAGTTCGGCGCTGGCATCGGCGGCGCCGGCCACCTGCTTCGCGTACTCGACGGCCTGGGCGCCGCCCACCGCTTCGTAATAGGCGCGCCGCGTGTCGGCCGCCACTTTCAGCGCCTCTGCGGTCACGCGCAGCCTGGTCTGCTCGAACAGCCGGCCTTCGATACGCTGCGCCAGCGGCGCCGTGATCAGGCCCGCCAGGTTGAATGCCAGCGAACGCTCGATCGTCGTGGTGCCGCCGCCGCGCTTGTGCTGGTAGCCAAAGGCGGGATTCTGCAGCCGGCCGGCCTGCACCAGGTCGGCCTCTGCAATACCCAGCTCCCAGTACGTGGCCTGCAGGCCGCGGTTGTTCAGCAGCGCGATGCGCACGGCGTCGTCCACGCCGATCGGCTGCGCCAGCATCGGTTTCAGCTGTTCCGCCAGCGCGCGGCGGTCGTCGTCGGTGCGCAGCAGTTTGGTCGGCGCGCCAGCTCTTGCCTGCGTGGCCTGGTCGACGGCGGCCATGCCGCCATCGGGGGAAAAACTGGCGCAGCCGGACAGGGCCAGCGCCAGGATCGGAACGGCCAGGGCCGTCGCCATCGGTGATGATGTCATTGTTACCTCTTGCATGATCGTATGTGCTTGACCCGCGCGGTGCGGGTCAGGACCGGCCGGACAGGTTGCCCGGAGCGGCGCTCGATTCAGGCTGGGGCGGATTTCGGCGGCCGTTCGAGGCCGGCCAGGTCGACGGCGGCGGGCACCGCGGAGACGAAGGGAACGGTGGCGCAGCGGCCATCCTGCAGCGGCGGTGCCGCGGGCAGCGCAGGTGCCAGCGGGGCACCGGTGCAGCACGCGCCGGCACTGGCACATTGCGCATGCTCCGCATGGGATGCATCGGCATCGTGGTGCGCGTCCCCGTGGTGGGGCGCGGCATGGCCATGCTGCGCGGCCAGCATCGCCGCATGGTCGTGATGGCCGTCCGCCGGCATGGCCTCGTGATGTGCCATGGCCGGTGCAGGCTGTGCGTTACACAGCAGCATCGTGGCCGAGGCAAAGCCCTGCAGGGGCACACCGGCCAGCAGACACCACAGCAACAAGGTACGGAGCAGCGCTTTCATCGGGCGTCATGGTAGCACGGGCCAGCGCCTGGCGGAGGCTGGCGGACAGGCAGCTGGCGTATATACTGTCGGCCTACCCGAACAGCGCGGCAATCGCAGCCGCCCATCAATCCCACGTTGCATGCAGCCCGCCTCCTCTTCCGCCCCCGCTTCCAATGCCCTTCCCTTCGCCGCCCTGCTGCTCGCGCTGGTCTCGCTGACGGCCGGCGCCTCGCTGGCCAAGCAGCTGTTCCCGCTGGTCGGCCCGGCCGGCGCGACGGCGCTGCGGCTGACGTTCGCGGCGGTGATCCTGTCGGCCGTTTTCAAGCCATGGCGCATCCGCCTGGGCGGCGACTGGCATGCGCTGGCGCTGTATGGGGTATCGCTGGGGGTGATGAACCTGTCGTTCTATTCGTCGCTGGCCTACATACCGCTCGGCGTGGCGATCGCGGTCGAATTCACCGGCCCGCTGGCGGTGGCCGTGTTCACATCGCGCCGGCGCATCGATTTCCTGTGGATCGCACTGGCCATCGGCGGACTGGCGCTGCTGCTGCCGCTGGACCGCACGGCGGCGGCGCTGGACTGGCGCGGCATCGCGCTCGCGCTGTGCGCCGGCGCATGCTGGGCCGTGTACATCCTGGCGGGCAAGCGCGCCGGCATGCGCCATGGGCCGGCGACGTCGGCCTACGGGATGTGGATCGGCGTGCTGGTGGCGGCGCCGTTCGGCTTCTGGCAGGCCGGTGCAGCCATCCTGCAGCCGCAGGTGCTGGCGCTCGGCCTGGGCGTGGCCATCGTTTCCAGCGCGATCCCCTATTCGCTGGAGATGCTGGCGCTGCGCCGGCTGCCGGCCAATACGTTCAGCATCCTGCTCAGCGCGGAGCCGGCGATCGGCGCCGTGATGGGGCTGCTGCTGCTGGGTGAACGGCTGGCGCTGAACCAGTGGGCGGCGATCGGCGCGATCATCGCCGCGTCGGTGGGCGCGGCGATGAGCAGCCGTTTCGGTTCGCCGAAGGCACCGCCCCCGGCGGGGTGATCAGCTGGCCGGCGCGGCCGGCTTGAACTGATCGCGGCGGTCGCAGCGTTCCTGGAACGCCTTGCGCACGTCCGTGTCGGCGATCTTTCCGATCTCGGCCGGCGCGCAGGTGGCATCGGTCATCGTCATCTGCTGCGCCGTCAATTGCGGGTCGACCTTGCCGCAGCCGGCCAGCACCAGGGCCAGGGCGCACAGGGCCCCGATCGTCTTCACGTATGTCATCGCGGTTCCATTCGAAAGTGAACGACAGCCATCGGCCGCCGCCGGTTGAATTTCACTTGAACTGCTCCGGCGCGCGGCCGATCGGCTGTTCCATGTTGGCAAGGTACCACGTCAGCGCAGACATGACCGCCACGTGGCGCTTCAGGTGGTCGGGATCGACCTTGTCGAACGTGTCGGCCGGCGTGTGGTGGTAGCTGAAATAGACACTGGAATCGACCAGCGGCGTGAACGAGGGCACGCCGTCGGCTTCCATCGCGTGCAGGTCGCCGGCGCCGATCACGTCGCGGCGCTGCAGCACGCCGGCGCCGATCGGCACCAGCGCGGCCTGCAGCGGTGCGAACAGCTTCTCGTATTGCGGGCGGATGCCGGCCTGCACGCCGAACGTGCGGCCGGCCACGCCGCCGTCGCTTTCGATCGCGGCGAACTGCTTGCCGAGGGCCGCCTTGTGCGCCTCGTGGTAGGCGGCGCCGCCGCGGCCACCGTTTTCCTCGTTCATCCAGGCGATCATGCGGATCGTGCGGCGCGGTTTCAGGTTCAGCTTCTTCAGCGTTTCCAGCACGCCCATCGACGCGGTGACGCCGGTGGCATCGTCATGCGCGCCGGTGGCCAGGTCCCACGAATCGAGGTGGCCGGAAACGATGACGACTTCGTCGGCCTTGTCGGTGCCCGGCAGGTCGGCGATCACGTTGAAGCTGTCGGCATCCGGCAGCGTCTGCGGCGTGAGCATCAGTTTCATCGTCACCGGGCCGCGCCTGCTCAGGCGCGCAATCAGCATCGCATCCTCGGCCGTCACGGACGCCGCCGGGATGCGCTTGTCGTCCGCCAGCCGCGTGGTGCCGGTATGCGTGAGGCGATAGTCGGCACCGCCGACGGCACGCACCAGCGCTGCCGCCGCGCCGAGGTCCGCCGCCAGCGCCGGGCCGCGCGTGCGGAAGGCCGAGCCGTGGCGGTAAGCCGGGCCGCCCAGGCCGGCATCGGCCATGCCCTGGTCGAAGGCCACCTCGAACAGCACGATCTTGCCCTTCACTTCGGCGGCGCGGCGTTGCAGTTCGTCGAAGTCGCGCACGATGACGACCGGCGCCGTCAGGCCTTGTGCCGGCGTGGCGCCGGAGCCGCCGAGCGCCGTCAGCACGATGTTCTGCACCACGCCCGCCGGCCGGCCGGTGTACTCGACCAGCTGGGCCTTTTCTTCGCCACGCACCCAGTGCGGCACCTTTACCGGCTGCAGCGTGACCTTTGCACCCAGCTTGCGCATCGTCTCGGCCACCTGCTGCACGGCCGCCGCGGCGCCGGGAGAACCGGACAGGCGCGGCCCGACCAGGTCCGTCATGTCTTCCAGGCGCTGGTAGGCCCAGTCGCTGCCCATCGCGGCATCGCGGATCTGCGCCAGCGTGGCGGGGGCATTGGCGGCATTGGCGGCATTGACGGCATTGGCGGCGTTGGCGGCTTTGGCGGCATATGCGGGAGCGGCGGCGGTCATGCCGGCGGCAAGCAGGCTGGCGGCGATGGCGGACAGGATGGGCTGGCGAATGTGCATGCGGTGTATACGGAGGAGTTCGGGAAAGCAGGAAGATATCATTCGACAATGTTGCAAGGCAACTTATAACATCGCGATCGAAACAATGATCGAACAGGTTCGCGTTTGACCTTGCCATGGCCATCGCTTAGCATGTGTCCATGCTGAAGGGACCACTCTGCACCGTGCGGCACCTGCTGAATACGGACCTGAACACGTTCATCGCGCTGGTCAACGACCTGCCGTCGCGCGGGGATTATTTTTCCAGCCAGTTCAAGTCGCCCGAAGCGATGCGCAAGGAATTCGTGCAGCATGGCTTCGTGACCGAAGACAGCGAACTGTTCGTCGTGGAAAACCAGTCCCGGCACATCGTCGGCGTCATCACCCACTTCAAGAGCCGCACGCCGACCAGCCGCGAGATCGGCTACCGGCTGTTCGACACCGCCCTCGCCGGCCAGGGCTACACCACCGAGGCGCTGCGGATGCTGGCCGATCACCTGTTCCGCGTGCACACCTGGCACCGCCTGGAAGTCCTGGCAGCCCCACGCAACATCGCTTCGGTGCGCGTCGCGCAAAAATGCGGCTTCACAACCGAAGGCATGCTGCGCGAGGCATTCTTCATCAACGGCCGCTACCAGGACGTGACCGTCATGAGCCTGCTGCGCCACGAGTGGGAACGGCTGCCGGGCGTGGCGCGATAGCGGCGCAGGCCTTCCCATGTAACAGATCTGTTACCTGCCCGCGCTCGTTTGTAATAATCTGTGTAACGACTGGCAATTCCCGCCCGGCCCGGTAAAGTAGACCTCAACCAAACGGCAGTCATCATTCCGGTGCCGCCGCGCAAAGTGAGGGAGAAATATCATGATGGTCAAAAAAATCTTCGGAATCGTCCTGCTGGGTGCCGCCGTTACCACGTCTTCCGCCGCGCTTGCCGCCGGTGACCGTGCGTTCAATACCGCCGCCGGCGCCGTCGTTGGCGCCGCCCTCGGCAGCCAGACCGGCAACGGCACCACCGGCACCGTGGTGGGTGGCGTGGTCGGCGGCCTGGTCGGCAATGCGCTCAGCTCCAGCGACCGCGACCGCCATGACTACCGTCCGCATGGCCGCGTGTATGCCCAGCCGCAGCCGGTGTACTACGACGCACCGCGTCCACGCTATGTGCGCCAGCAACCGGTGTATGTGGAACGCCGCGTGGTCCACGAATACCGCTACGACGATCACCGCGGCCGCGGCCATGGCAAGGGCCACGGCAAGGGTCACCGCAAGCACCACCATCACGACTGATCGTTCGGTCGCAACGTAAAGCCCGGCACTGCCGGGCTTTTTTCATGCTTCGTGCCGATGGCGGCCGGGATTACCCTTGGTGGATCGGGACGCACCGCAATACAACCGGGCATATCTGGCCGGTGGCTGTCCCACTTGTCTGGTGAAGGCGACACTGAAGGCGTTTGCGGAGCTGTAGCCCACCCGCTCAGCGACGTCTGCCACGCTGTGGTCCGGTTGTCCCAGCAGGCTCTTTGCCAAAGCCATGCGCCACGCCAGCAAATACTCCATTGGCGCAGAACCGATTGCTCGACTGAAGCGTTCGAAGAAAGTCGAGCGCGACAATGCCGCCTCCTTCGCGAGTTGCGCCACGGTCCAGGGATGCTGTGGTGCCTCATGCATGCGACGTATGGCTTTTGCCAGCCGCTCGTCGGAAAGGCCGCGTACCAACCCGGGCGAGGAAGAAACGCCCTCTGTGGAGCGTAATGCTTCAATCACCAGCACTTCAAGCAAATGTCTGAGAACCACGTCGCGGGCCGGGCGATTCGTACGAGACTCGCCGACGACGAGTTCCATCACTGACTGCAGACGAGTTTCTCCGCGCACGTGCAGGATATCCGGAAGCAAGGACACCAGCAACATCGCGTCCGGCGACTCGAAAACGCAATATCCGACCAGCAGCCGGACATCCGCGGGCCCCAGCGGGTCACCGTGCCTGGTCTCGCTATCGAGAACGGCAACATCTTCGGGACGATATTTCTTGTTCTCGCACCGCTGGATGCTCGACATGTCGAAACTGTAAGCTGCAGGAATAAGGACGAAGTCACCTTGCCGCAAATGGATGGTCCCCCGCTTCTCGACAGCGATCGCACACTCCCCTTCCATGACGGCACAGAAAAAAGGCCCTCCTGATTCGGTCCTGTGCACAGTCCACTCGCCAGACCCGCTGACGATTTTCGAGTAAGGGGCGGTTGGCCTGAGGAGAGACACGACTTCGGACAACGGATCTACCATTCCGGACTCCTGCACACAAATTGCGGACCGCTAAGTGTAGATCGTCCGGACAGCATCGTCTATTCTTTGTTCACACATTTGAAAGGATCGATTGATGAAAACCGTCTTGATTACTGGAGCTTCTTCGGGTTTTGGCCTGGAAACAGCAGAATACTTTTTGGCCAAAGGCTGGCGAGTCATCGCAACGATGCGCTCCCCCAAGCCCGAAAGTATTCCCGAGTCTCCCAATCTGCGCGTCGTGAAACTCGACGTGACTGACCCGGAAAGTATTGAACGGGCAGTTGAATCGATCGGACCGGTCGACGTCCTGGTGAATAATGCAGGCGTGGGCCTGCTCAGTATTGTTGAAGGAACGTCGATGGAGACAATCCGGGAAATATTCGAAACAAATACCTTGGGCACTATTGCAATGACTCATGCCATGCTGCCGCATTTCCGTCAACAGCGTTCCGGTGTAATCGTCAACGTGACCTCAGCCACGACATACCAACCTCATCCATTGCTGGCTGTCTATACCGCCAGCAAAGCTGCCGTCAATGCTTTCTCGGAATCGGTGGCATTGGAGCTTGCGCAGTTCAATGTCCGGATCAATCTGGTCATTCCAGGCCGTGCGCCGGAAACCCCATTCAGCAAGAACGCACAGTCCCGTATGGAAGGCGCTTTTCCAGAAGCCTACAGCGAATTCGTACAGGGGATTTTTGGCCGGATGGGCGAATCCACCTTGGTAACGCATCCCGTTGATGTAGCGGAAGCGATCTGGCAGGCAGCAACCGACCCAACGGTCCCGCTACGTCTCCCGGCTGGTGCAGATGCTCATGCGATGTCGCGCGCTGCGAGCTGATTTAGTTTCCCTGATGTCGGCGGACACGCGCCGGCAAAGCGGTCGTCCTGTACGGGTGAGCGTGCAGGTCCGGCTGTTTAGCCCGGGGCTGCATGTCCCTCCCGAGCCATGCCATTGGTTCGCTCTCGTCTACGCGATCGGACTGGTCATCATCCCCATCATTTATTTGATTTCCCGGTAAATATCCGGCAGGGCCGGTGTACCACCTTCTTTCCCCCTCCCCCCGCTAGCCGGCATCGGAACAGCCGATACCGACAACCATGCCTGCTCGCGACACCACCATCGCCCTTGGAAAGGGCCACTACCGCCTGCGCGAGCAGATCGGCGCCTCCGTGTACGGCACCATCTGGCGCGCCGCGGCGCTGTCCGGCATGCCGGACGTGGCCATCAAGCTCGTCAACTCCGAGCGCATGGCCTGCGCGCAGCCCGGCCAGCGCGAACGGTGGATCGCCAGCGCCTGCAACGAGATCGCCTTCCTCGACGCGCTGCAGCCGTGGGACGGCCGCCACATCGTGCGCCTGGTCGACAGCGGCTGGCATGACGGCCTGCCGGTGCTGGCGCTGGAGCTGATGAGCGGCGACCTGGGGCGCCACGTCGCGCGCCGCCGGGCGGAAGACGATGCGCCGCCGCTGCCCCAGGTGCTGGACTGGGTCGGCCAGCTGAACGGCGCGCTGGCCAAGGTACACCAGCATGGCTGGCGCTACCTGGACCTGAAGCCGGCCAACGTGCTGGTGGATGCGGCGACCGGCACGGTGAAGCTGGCCGATTTCGGCACCAACCGGCTGCTGGAGGCGGCGCAGGCGCACAGCTATTGCGGCACGGCCAGCTGGCAGGCGCCGGAGCAGTTTTTCCCCGCCCCCGGCGGCGGGTATGCCACGGGGCGCCACAGCGACTACTTCGCGCTCGGCGCGCTGTATTACTTCCTCGTCACCGGGACAGCGCTGCGCTGGTGCGCCGCGTGCGGCGACGCGTACCGCGAACACCAGTCCGACGGCGCCCGCGCCATGCTGGACGCCGGCCCGCTGCCGCCCGTGCTGGCCGACGATGAAGCGGCGCTGTTTGCCGGTTCGGTACCGGCCATGGCACGCGAGCCGGCGCTGCGCCTGCTGTCGATACTGCTGGCCCGCGCACCGGAAGAGCGGCCCCGCAATGCGCTGCACATCAGCCGGATGCTGGACGCGGTCCGCGCCGGCCTGGGTGGGCGGGCGGCGCTGGTGCGCAGCAGCGCCGCCTCCCTCGAAAACGGCCTGTGCGCATGAATACCGGCGCGCAGGCGGCACGCAAGGCGCTGCTCGCGCTACTGGCCCTGCTGTTCGCGCTGCAGGTCTTCGCGCTGCTGCGGGCGCCCGCGGCGTGGCTGCCGGCTGCCATCACGATCAATCTCGACCGGCCCGCCGCCATCACCCTGACGGCGGCGCAGCTCGGTGCCATCGGCGCCGCCGGCACCCGGCTCGTCTTCGGCCGGAGCGCGGACGGCGCTTGGTGGCTGCGCAGCGGCGGGCCGGCCCGGCCGCTACTGCGGCGCGACGGCACCGACGAACGCCTCGGCAGCGTCGATCCTTCGTCCCTGCGAACATTCGGCATCGGCACCCGGACCTTCCGGGTACGGCCGGACAGCGCGGGCGCCCTGGCGTTCGACAATGGCGCAACGCGCTGGCGCTTCGATGGCGCGACGGTGTTTCGCGATGGCAGCGCCCAGCCGCCATGTCCGGATGCCGCGTGGCCGGCACGGGCCACGGCGCTGTGGAACCGTGTCGTGCCGCCCGGGTTGTCGATTGCCCGGCCGCTGGTCTTCGGCGGCAACCTGCATTGCGGGAACCGCATCGGCCTTGCCGGCATCGATGGCGGTGCCGCACAGGTCGCGCGCCATGGCACGGCGCTGTTGCTCTCCGCCGGCACCGCCGGGGTGCCGGCCGACGTGCTGGCCGATCGCGCCAGCCTGCGCGACACGGCGCGCCGCCTCGACGGCGTACAGGCCCTCACCGTCGGCCGCACACGCTACGACATCGGGTTGGCAAACGGCGGACTGACGCTGGCGCCGGCGCGGCGGGTGTCCCTGCACGCCATTCCCGAAACCGCGCTGCCGCCGGAGGCGGCATGGCAATGGCGGCAGCGCAGCCTGTGGCAGGGTGGCGCGGCAGCCTGGCTGCTCGCCGCTACCGCGGCACTGGCCGTGCTGGCCGCCGCGCGGTTCGGCCGGGTGCCGGCGGCGCGGCGCGGCAACATCCTCGGCCCGCTGGCCGATGCGCGCCGCCGGCGCGCGGTGTCGTCATGGGCCTTGCCGTCATGGGCTATGCCGCAATGGGCCAAGCCGCATTGGGCCGGCCGCTGGCTGTCGGGCACGGCCGCGGCGCTGGTGCTGGCCACCGGCTGCGCCGCCCTGCTGCTGCAGCGCGGTGGCGATCCGCCCGCCGCCGCGTGCTCGCTGCTGCTTGCCGCCTGTGCGCTGGGCCTCTGGCTCCTGCATCCCAACCGCCTCCCGGCCAGCGCCTGCGCCGCGCTGCTGCTGATCGGTGCCGGCCTGCTGTGCCAGCTGAACCTGGGCCTGGCCGGGCCGGAGACCGGGTGGCTGCGCTATTACGGCAAGAGCGCCGCGCTGCTGGCGATCGGCAGCGGCGCGATCGCGCTATGGCGGCAGTTTCCGCCGGCCGTTTCGCAGCGGCGCGTCGAATGGCTGCTGGCCGGCGCGGCCGGCGCTGCATTGCTGCTGCTGGCGGCCCAGGTGCTGTGGGGTGACGAAACCGGCGTGTTCGACATGCAGCCGGTGGAAGCGGCCAAGCTCGTGCTGGCGCTGCTGACGGCGCACTGCCTGGCGCTGCGCATGGGCTGGCGCGCCGATCGCCGCGCCCAGCCGGGGCATGGCGCGCGCTGGCTGCGGCTGATCGCGCCGGCGCTGCTGTTCCTGGCACTGCTCGGCTGCGCGCTGGTGCAGGTCGACGATTATTCGCCGCTGATCCTGCTGCTGCTGTGGGCCGGCGCGATGGCGTTCGCCTATGCGCTGGCGGCGCGGCGCTGGCTGGCGGCGGGCCTGCTGGGCTGCGTGGCGCTGGCCGGCATCACGGGCGTGGCGGCGCTGCGCGGCGGCGATCCAGCGCACTTGCCGGCCACGTTCTACGGCGACCGCTTCCAGGTCTGGCTGGAACCCGCGCAGCATCCGCATACGGGCCAGCAGGTGCGGCAAGGCGCCGCCGCGATCGCGGCCGGCGGCTGGCTGGGCACGGACGGCATGCTGGGACTGGCCTCGCTCGGCCATGCCGGCGGCAGCGTGATGGCGCTGCCGGCCGTGCAGGACGATTTCGCGCCTTCGTTCCTGCTGCACCGCCACGGGCTGCTGGCGGCGCTGCTGCTGTGGTGCGGGCAGGCCGCGCTGGTGGCCGGCCTGCTGCGCGCCGCACTGCGCCACGGCCGCGCGGGCGCCGCGGCCCCCGGGTTCCGGCTGGCCTGGCTGCTGCGCCTGCGCGCCTTTGCCCTGTGCGGCGGCGCGGCGTTCGTGGCCGGGCACCTGCTGCTGTCGTGGGGAACCAACCTGGCGATCCTG
Organism: Pseudoduganella sp. jia 9; assembly: GCF_055502615.1. Lineage (NCBI taxonomy): Bacteria > Pseudomonadati > Pseudomonadota > Betaproteobacteria > Burkholderiales > Oxalobacteraceae > Pseudoduganella > Pseudoduganella sp. jia 9. The sequence goes on from NZ_JBUPWE010000003.1 coordinate 119,398, forward strand.
CCGGTGATGGGACAGCCGATGAGTTTTCTGTCCGCGGGCGGCAGCCACCTGCTGTTTTTCCTGCTCCCCCTGCTAGCAATCGATGCCGGTTCAACTGAGGAGTAAACCATGCCGATCTATGTCCAACACGAAGTCCTGGGCCGGGTGCCCGACGTGTTCAACGCCGAGGCGATCTGGCAGGCGCCGGGGCTGGCGCTGTTCGCGCGCCGCCCGCTGCTGCGCGACCTGCTGGAACGCTGCCCCCGCGAGCAGCGCGGCAACGCCGCCACGCGCTGCTTCACGCACGTGACGCTGCGCCTGCCGCAGGAAGATGTCGACGACGACTACCACCTGACACGCGGCAACCGCGCGCGCGACCTGGCGCAGACGCTGGCGGCGCTGCACCAGAAGGATTTCGGCGACCTGCTCGGTACCGACCAGGTGCGCTACCACGTCGCCGGCGCCGACGACCTGCAGCCGGGCGAGATCGAAGTGCGCTTCGGCCACGCCGTCTACCTGCCGGGGCCGGACGAGAAGGTGCTGTTCCACGTCAGCGCGTCGGCCGACGCGGCGGCATGGAAGCCGGTCTGCCCGGTCTACCCGGACCAGCGGCTGGCCGTGATCGACGAAGGCAATGCCCCTGGCTGGCCGTTCGGCGCGGCCGGCACGCTGTTGCTGATCAACGACGGCCCGGACACCGAGCCGGTCCTGCAGGTGCGCCCGAAGGATGCGCTGGACTGCCGCCTGGACGAACGCCTGGGCTGCCATGTCATCACCCGCAAGGGCGAGGCGCAGGGACGGCGGCTGCTGCTGAAGGTGGCGCGCGCCGCGCGTATGCCGGCGGCGCCGCCCGTGATGCAGCCGACGATGCAGCCGGTGATGCAGCCGGCAGCCCGGCCGATCGTGCCTGCGGTCTGGCAGCCGCGCGCGCCCTCCTCGCGCGCGGTGCCCGACGACGGCACCGCGCTGCCGCAGCCATCGGTACGGGCCGCCGAGGCCCGCGCCGGCGCGACCGATGCAACGTTCGCGCCCGGTACGCGCCATCGGCTGACGCTGGCCGCGCTGGCCCTGCCGCGGCTCAGCCGCTACCGCGGCACCGGTGCGGCCTCGCTGTCGGTGCCGTTCGACCGCGCGCTGGCAGTGAACGGTGCCGGCGCCGGCGCCGGCACGCTGGCGTTCGTCGTCGATGCCGACGATGCGCTGCATGCCGTCACTCCGGCCGGCCGGGAACCGGTGGCCGTGCCGGCCAGCTTCGCAGCGGACGGCACGCGCAGCATCCGGCTGCTGGCGGCACCCGCGCAGATGGCGGAACGCTATTGCGCGCTGGTCGCCCTGCCGGTACCGGTGGCGGCACCGGTCACGCAGGGCAGTTTCGGCCGCGGCAGCCCGGCGCTGGCCACGCTGCGCGTGCTCGACGAACCGCGCCTGCTGGCCCGCGACGACGCCACGGCGCAAGCCAGCCCGGACCGGCAGGCCAGCCCGGACCGCATCGGCCTGTCGCGCAGCGCATTCGCCTTCGAAGCCGGTCCCCATGGGCTGTCGATCACGCGGCAGTCGGCCACGCAGGCGCTGTACCACCTCGATCCCGAGCTGCGCTACGTGGGCGCGATCGAAGGCGCGGATGCCGGCACGGCCCCGTTCGTGCTGCCGCCGGGGCACCACGTGGTGGCGGGCCACTACGTGCTGCGCTTCGATGCCTGAGCGGCGATGACCATGTCGCTCGACCATTTTGCGGCCGGCTTGGTGGCCTGTCATGGCGCCCTCGCCTACGCGCTCGGCCTGGCGCTGACGCTGGTGCTGGCGGGCTTCCTGACGCCGGCGCACTGGTGGCGCCGGCCGACAGCGCGCGGCCTCGCCATCCTGGGCGGCGGCGCCTGGGCGTTCGGCGCGCTGCTGCTGCATGGCGTTGCCGCGGTACCGCCGCCTGTCACTGCCGCTGCCTCTGCCGCTGCCTTTGTCTCTGCCGCCCCCTTGCAGGATGACGCATCCGCGCAACAGGCCGGCGCCATGCTGCCGGTACCGGGTCAGCGCTACCGGGTGCACCGCGACCTGAACGTGCGCGATGCGGCCGGCGTGGGATCGGCGCGGGTCGGCCTGGCGCCGGCCGGGTCGTTCGTCACGCCGACCGGACGCCACGAAGGCGACTGGTGGCAGATCCGCTATGACGGCGGGCCGGCCGGCGCAGTGGGCTGGGCCAGCAGCCTGTGGCTGCGCCGCGCCGCCGAGCAGTGACTTCGGACCGCGCGGCCCGCCGTGGCCGATAGGACATGGTTGAGCGATCGCTACCGGCCGCACGCGGCGCACGCGCGCAGCGGATGAATACGGGCTGAAAAGCACCCCTGTTCGAGGCTACGCCGAGTTGCCAAGGGGATGCAAAAGCGCGTAAAGTCTTGCTTGTCTCGTCCGTGGCCCTTCATGAACACTTGCCGTCATCCCGATCACCCGCACTGCACCTTCTGGGTCGCGCCGGGCCAGCACGCCTGCGAGGGCGGCCATGCGCAGCCGGCGGCGGCACCGGCGGGCCTGGCGGATGCAGGCTTCGCCGCCGCATCCGACGCCGCGTCGAGCTACGAGTTGCTGGCGGCGGTGCGCAACGGACGGGCGCCGCAGTCCATGGCCGAACCGGCACGCGGCGCGGCCGGCAACTATGCAAGCCCGATCCGCGTGCGCCCGCAGCTGCACATCAGCGGCTTCGATCCCCGCGCGGCGGGCGGCCGCCAGACCCTGAAGATGGAGCTGCGCGGCATGCCGGATGCGTGCGCGCCGCAACTGGCGATCCGGCTGACGTCGGACCTGATGCAGCAAGGCGCCTCGGAGCGGCAGTTCGTCCGCTCCATCGATGGCGACTGGCGCCCCGTGTTCGCCGAATTCTCGTCGCGCGACCGCGAGCACGGCCAGTACCAGATCCATGCCGAGGTGCTGAGCCGGCATCCGGGCCAGCCGGTACGCAAGTGGGAATGCACGTTCGTCGTGCTGGTGCCGCGCCCCGATGCGACGCTGACCGAGATCCACCGCATCTTCCTGTCCACGCACAAGAACGTGCGCGTGATGGCGGACGACGCGTCGATCGCGCGCGTTTCCGGCCAGGGCGGCGACAGCATGGACATCGACGTCACCGCGCGCAATGCCGGCATCGCCCACCTCGACCTGGGCGCGCCGCAGGGCAAGATCGACCTGGGCTTCTCCACCATCGCGTGGGACGAGGACCTGATCGAGATCGACATGCCGCACGCAGGCCCGGCCCACCCGCATCCAAGCCGTGCCGCCACGTTCGTCAACGCGGCGCCGGAAGCGGGCGCGCTGCGCCACATCCGCCTGTTCGCGCTGGACGAATGCGTGTTCGGCCGTATGGAGATCGTCGATCCCGAAGCGGACGCGCTGCTGAATCACTATGGCCCGGACGGCATCGACAGCGCCGGCCTGACGCGCCGGCTGTCCGGCCGCCACGCGGTGATCCGCCGCGGCACCTTGGGCTTTGAAATCGAGGACGTCTCGCGCTACGGCCTGCTGCTGGACGGCGTCTGGCCCGGCAAGCACAAGCCGGTGGCGCTGCGGCTGGGGATGCGGATCGAACTGTCGGCCAGCATCAAGGGCATCGTCGTGCTGGAAGTGACGGCGCTGATGCCGCACGGCGTGATCCTGCATCGCATCGATGAAGGGGCGCGCGCCGAATGCTTCGTCGTGCTGGCGCCGGACACGCACCCGGGCTATCCGCTGCGCCGCATGCAGGCCGCGCCAATCGCCGCCGCGTTGCCGCTGCTGTTCCACCACGACGGCGGCTTCTGGCACCTCGATGCGCTGACCGGCAAGGAAACCGCGCTGGGTCCGCAGGCGCAACTCGACAAGCTGAGCCGCATGCCGGGGCACACCCGCTTCGCCGCCGATCCGTATCCCGGGAGTTACATCATCCGCACCGGCGGCGTGGTGCGCGAGATGGTGGCCGGGGAAATGCACACTGCCTGAACCGGGTCAGGCCCATCGCAAAACACTTACGCACCTCAAATTGCCGCAAATGCGGAATTCGACAGCATCGCGTCGGCAATATCCAGCATCGCGCGCAGACGGTCCATGTGCCGCAGGTCCTGGTGGTAGCCAACCCAGATGTCCCTGCCTGGAGGCTGGTCCGGGGTGTCGATACGCTGCAATCCGGCTGTTGCATCGCCCAGCGGCCTTGGCAGCACCGCGATGCCCATACCTCGCACGCACATCTGTGCCTGGATGGCTCGGCTCGTGCTTGTGAATGCCCGCCGCGACTGCGGGAATCTGTCCAGCAGCCAGGCCACATCGGGAAAATGGGACTGTGCTGTATTCATGAGTATCAATCCCACTGATGCCGGATCGCTCTCCATCGCAGCCGCGGTGCCGGATGAACCATACAGGCCATAGGAAATCCGCATCAGGCGGCGCTGGACGATGTCGGGTTCGCTGAACGGAACAATGCGAAACGCCACATCGGCCTCGCGACGCGGCAGATTCAACAAGCGGTAGCTGGCGATCACCTCCGGCACCACGCCCGGATGGCGGCGCGTCAGTTCCGCCAGCACGGGTGCGAGAACATGGCCGGCAAACCATTCGGCCGAAGATATCCGCAAGATGCCTTCGAGGCGCTCGTGGTTGCCCGCCAGGCGCCTCTCCATGGCCAGCGCGGAATCCTCCATCGATTCGGCCAGGGTCAGCACGGCGTCCCCGGCGTCCGTGAGCACCAGTCCCTCCCGGGTCCTGCGGAAGAGCGCCTGCTCCGCCTCATCCTCGAGCGCTTTGATCCGGCGCCCCACCGTCGGATGGCTCACCCCCAGGGTGCGCGCGGCCTGGCCGAATGATCCGCTACGCACCACCGCCAGGAAAATCCGGACATCGCCCCATTCCATCTTATCTGCCCGTACAAAAATGTAAGCGAAATATACGTGAATGGCAGTTCCCGGACAAGCCTGTTCGGCTCACCATGGCGTTTTCAATCGCGCTGGCCCGGTCCGGACCAGCCTCACCTGGAATCAAGACATGAACAAGCTGAAAGACAAAGTCGCCGTCGTCACGGGCGCTTCCAAAGGTATCGGCGCCGGCATTGCCCGCCAGCTCGCGGCGGACGGCGCGAAGGTCGTCGTCAATTACGCCTCGAGCAGGAGCGGTGCCGACAAGGTGGTGGCCGACATCGAAGCCGCTGGCGGGACAGCCGTGGCGGTGGGCGCCGATGTCACCGGGCAGGCGGAGGCCGAGTCCCTGGTCAGGGCGGCAATCGATCACTTCGGGCGCCTGGACATCGTCGTGAACAACGCCGGCATCTACCAGCTGGCCAAAGTCGAAGACACTACCGAAGAGCTCTATCGCAAGCAGTTCGATATCAACGTTCTGGGTCCGCTGCTGGTCATTCGCGCAGCCGCGCCATACCTGGGCAAGGGCAGCAGCATCATCAACATCAGTTCCAATGTCACACGCGTTCTTCCTCAAGGAAGTGCGATCTATACCGGTACGAAGGGCGCAATCGATGCCATCACCGGTGTGCTGTCGCGCGAACTCGGGCCGCGCGGCATCCGTGTCAATGCCGTGAACCCCGGCATGATCGAAACCGAAGGCACCCACGCCGCCGGGGCGATAGGCTCCGATTTCCAGGCCTGGTACGAGAGCCTGACGCCGCTCGGACGCATTGGCCAGGTGCGGGACATTGCGCCGATCGTTTCCTTTCTCGCGTCGGAAGATGCTGGCTGGGTGACTGGCGAGATCATCCTGGGTTCGGGCGGCATGCGCTGAGATGCCGGTTTTGTAAGGAACACATGTCGCAGAATAATCCCGCCCCACCCGAGCCGCGCCGCTGGGCCATGTTCGCCGTCCTGCTGGTCGGATCCTTCCTGCCGCCGCTCGACTTCTTCATCGTCAACGTGGCGCTGCCTTCCATCCAGGGCGATCTCGGCACCTCGTCCTCGGCCGAGCAGATGGTCATTTCCTCCTATGCCGCGCTGTATGCGGTGACCCTGATCACCGGTGGGCGCCTGGGTGACCTGTTCGGCCGCAGCCGGGTGTTCTTCGTCGGCCTGATCGGCTTCACCGCCGCCTCGCTGCTGTGCGGTTTTGCCTGGTCGCCCTGGGTCCTGATCGCCGGGCGCGCCCTGCAGGGCATCACCGCCGCGGTCATGGCGCCGCAGGCACTCGCCTGCGTGGGAGCGATCTTCCCGGAATCCGACAAGCCGCTGGCGCTCAGCCTGTACGGCGCAGTGTTCGGCCTGGCCTCGGTCATCGGACAGGCGCTGGGCGGCGTCCTGATCGCGCTGGACCTGTTCGGCATGGGATGGCGCGCGGTCTTCCTGGTCAACCTGCCGGTGGCCATCCTGGTAGTCCTGTTCGGCATCCGGCTCTTGAAGCAGGCCGGCGAGCAGGAGTCGGGCAGGCTGGACCCGGGCGGCATGGTCTTGTCGATGCTGACGCTGGCGCTGCTGATCGTGCCGCTGATCGAAGGCCGCGAGGCCGGATGGCCGTGGTGGTCCTGGCTGTCACTGGGCGCGGCGCCGCTGCTGGCCCGGTTCTTCTGGCGCTACGAAAGCCGGCTTGCGCAGGCCGGCGGGGCGCCCCTCGTCAATCCCGCGGCCCTGCGGGCACCGGGGCTGGGCCGCGCCCTCCTGATCGCCCTGTCTTTCTATTCGATCGCTTCCTTCTTCCTGCTGTTCTCGGTCTATCTGCAGAAGGCCCTGCACTTCAGCGCCCTGGATGCCGGCCTGGTCTTCCTGCCTTTCGGCGCCGGCTTCCTGCTGGGGCCTTTGTCCACGCCTTATTTCCGCCGGCACCTCGGCGAATGGGTCAATCCGATCGGCATGGGACTGGAAACCGCCGGCTTCCTTGGCCTGGCATGGCTGATCTCCGCGACGCCGGACAGCATGGCGCCGGCATCCACCCCGCTCGCCGTGCTGCTGTTCTTCATCGGCTCTGGACAAGGGCTCGGCATGCCGACGCTGATGAAAATGATCACGGGCCGCGTGGCGCCCGCCTACTCCGGCATGATCGCCGGCATCGCCAGCTCGACCCTGCAGGTGAGCACCGCGCTCAGCGTGGCCCTGATCGGCGGGATCTTCTACACCGTCCTCGGCGGACGAGACGACCCGGCGGCGATCTCTCACGCCTTCGTGGTCGCCGCCCTGTGCATCGCCTTCTGCCTCGGCGCCGGAGTACTGCTGGGCATGACCCTGGCCCGCCGCGCCGCCGTTTCCACGCAAGGCCGGGTGTCCGGCGCCTGATCTACCGCCGTTTTCAAGGAGCTGTTCATGTCAAATCGGTGACCGTTCGACCAGAACCATTGTCTGACCTCATGTTGAGACACTTTATGTATATCAGGAGGCGAATTGGGCGCAGCCGATGTCGCGCGGTGTTGAAGGTGCTGGAGCAAGTCCAGCTTTCAGGTGAGGAGATCGCTCTGTTGCAGGGCGTTCTTGCCAATCTTGTCCTGCCCGGCCAATGCCTGCGCCTGATTGGGGCGGCCGCGGGGAAGCAGTCGTGCCCCGACTGCGGAGGAAATCGTTGCCACCGCAGTGGCCACGCCAACGGCTTGCAGCGCTATCGCTGCGCCGCCTGCCGGCGGAGTTTCAACGCCCTGACCGGCACGCCGCTGGCCCGCCTGCGGCTACCAGACAAATGACTACATCGCGTCCATTGGTAATTTTATCGATTGAATCGGTCCAGGCTTGTCCCAGGCTTAAACCGCAGCGACACCGCCATCGACAAAGAGTTCATGTCCAGCGACAAAGCTGCTCTCGCTTGATGCCAAGAAGAGAACTGCTCGCGCTACCTCGTTCGGTTCTCCCAGCCGCCCAAGCGGAACACTTCTATTCAGTGTCTCCTCGACTCCCGGCTGCGAGTCAAGATAGCTTCGTATCAGACGTGTTTCGGTACCACCCGGCGAGACTACGTTCACGCGTATGCCTCGCTCCTTAAGGTCATTTGTCCAGCTGCGCGCGAACGAGCGCACCGCTGCCTTGCTGGCGTTATAAAGAGACTGACTTGGCAGGCCTTTGCTGCCAGCGATAGAGCCGTTGAGGACGACAGTACCTCCCGCTGCCATCAGCGGTAGTGCTTTCTGCACAGTGAACACCATGCCTTTTACATTGATGTTGAAGATGGAGTCGAAATGCGTATCGTCGATCGTCTCGAGTGGAACGACCTCGTAGATTCCGGCATTGGCGAATACCACATCGACCTTCTGGTGATCGTACTGGATCTGCTCGTAAAGCCGAGCGACATCGGCAGCGCTGGTGACGTCACCCTGCACGCCGACCGCCCCATGGCCGATCTCTTCCACGGCCTCCTCGAGCATTCCTTGCCGTCGCCCTGTGATGTACACCTTCGCACCTTCGATAGCGAACAATTTCGCTGTTGCGAGGCCGATGCCGTCAGTGCCGCCTGTTATCACCACGACTTTGTTTTCGAAACGTTTCGTCATTTCCTGGATCCCATTCTCATAAGTGGAGGATTGCTCCACTTATAATATGGAGGTATCCTCCACTTGACAAGCAAAAGAGGAAAAAAGTTGAGTGATGAGCATGCCCTCCGGGCCGACGCGCAGAAAAATCGCGAACGTATCCTTGCTGCTGCAGAGGAGCTTTTCCTGGAAAAAGGAGCAGGCGTCTCGCTGGAGGAAGTTGCGAAGCGGGCAGGCGTTGGTATCGGTACACTCTATCGTCGCTTTCCAACGCGTGAGGCACTGTTGGCCGCTACCAGCAATGAGCGTTTCATGTCGCTGGCGGAGAGCAGCCGTGCGCGCGATCCGGATCTGACTCCCAGTGACGGGTTACGAGCTTATCTTGAAGAACTTGCCAGGAATACAAGCATTTATCGCAGCCTTGCTGCTTCACTCGGAACTGTTATTCAATGCGGGACGCCCGGATGCAATGCGGTCATGGCGGAAGGACATCGGCTGCTTCAGTGTGGACAAGATGCGGGCAGCATCCGCCCTGATGTCACATACGAGGATTTGATTTACGTGGTGACTGCCATTTCCATTGCAATCGAGAATGATCGTTCATCAAAATCGCGTATTGGCCATCTGGTGGATTTGTTTCTGAATGGCATAGGCGAAAAAGGTTCGCACTAGCCACGGATTCCGTCACTGTCTTCGGTAGTCGTTCAATGGAACCTAGCCGATTGTTCGATCGATTGGTCTTCTGGTGTCAGTAACTCGCGACAATTCAGACGCGGAGACATCGAGGAAGTGGATTGTTCCTTCAAGCCGGTCTTCGATAAAGACGTCGCCACATGCCGTCACCATGTATGGCCGCATAGCATTGACAACCAGCCATGTCCATTCGTCCAATATGGACTCTTTGGCTGTAGAACTGAGCCTAACGACGAGAATGTCTATGGATATCGACTGATGCTGGAACATCGTCCATCCAACTGATGAGAAATGAGACAACGGTGGGAACAGCCGCTGTGCTGTCGTACAGCAAGGGGCATACCAGTGCCGAGACGGCAAGCGCTCCAGGCGGCCCCGTCCAGGCCACCTGTAATGAATCCCTGAGCGTCTGAGCAATAAGATTGCATGGCCCGACTTTAGCGCTCGATCTCAGTGCTGGACTACACCTCGTCCGCCATGATCTGCTGCGCCACGTTGTCGACCGTCACCGGGCTGTCGAAAAAAATCACTGTAGGCTCGACGCCGTATTTTTCGGCGACGAAGGCGTGCCATGCCTCCGTGTACAGCGCCTCGGCTTCCGCCCGCGAGTTTCACAGATACACGCCGCCGGCCGTGGCGCCATCCTCGGACAACACGTAGTGCTTCCTGAGCAGGCCCGGCACGCCCTGGTACGTGGGGGCCGTGCTGAGATAGATACGGCGTGCTTCCTCCGCGGCGATCGGTTGCGGCAACTTGAAAGCAGTGATGGTGATGATCATGCGGCCTCCTGGTGGCGGGTTGGAACGTCAGCGGCCCTTCAAAGATACGTGCCTTGCGGTTTCGGCTTGTTCGGCAGCGGAATGCGCTCGGTCTCGCCCGGTACCTGCGGGAAGCGGTCCGCCTCCCAGTCCTCGGCCGCCTGCGCCAGGCGCTCCTTCGACGACGACACGAAATTCCAGAACATGTAGCGGTGCCCGTCCAGCGGCGCGCCGCCGATGACGACGAAGCGGGTATCCGCGGCCGTCGCGGTGACTCGCGGCGCGGTCGACGTGTCGAGCAGCGCCATCGCGTTCGCGGCAACCGCGATGCCGTCGACGTCGACGCTGCCGGCCACCGGGTAGATCGCCGCCTCGGCGGGCAAGGCGTGCAGCACCAGTTCGGCGCCCTGTTCCAGCGCGACGTCCAGGTACAGTGTTTCCATGTAGGTGGGCACCGGCGACGTGCAGCCGAACGCGGAACCGATCAGCACGCGCACGGTGGCGCCATCGACCGTGAGTTCGGGAATGCTGGAAGCCGGCGTGTGCGAGAAACTTGGCTCGTCTTCCTCGTTCGCCTTCGGCAGCGCCGCCCACAGCTGCAAGCCGTGCATCCGGTGCGGATGGCCTTTCAGGTCGAGCGGTGCGCGCTCGGAGTGAACGATGCCGCTGCCCGCCGTCATCCAGTTGATCGCGCCGGGCTCGATGCGCTGGTAGGTGCCCACGCTGTCGCGGTGGTCCATCGCGCCTTCGAACAGATACGTGACGGTGGCCAGCCCGATGTGCGGGTGCGGCCGCACATCGTGGTTGGCGTCGAGCGGCACGTCGAGCGGGCCGAAGTGATCGAAAAAGATGAACGGGCCGACGGCCTGCTTGATCACCGAAGGCAGGTAGCGGCGCACGATGAAGCCGCCGCCCAGGTCCTTGTCGTGGCCCTTGATCAGGTGTGCGATATTCATGATGCCTGCTCCAGCGTGGTGGTGACTTCGGTGCTCACGGCCGTCATCAGCTTGTGCACCGGGCACTTCTCGGCCACCGACAGCAATTCGGCACGCTGCGCCTCCGACAGGTCGCCGGTCAGGTGCAGCTTCACGGCCAGGCGGTACACGCCCTTGCGCTCTTCACTGTCGTCGCGCGTGGTGGTGACCTGGATATCGTCGACGGGAATGTTCTTGCGCTTCGCGTACCACAGCACCGTCAGCGCCTTGCAGGACGACAGCGCGGCATCGTACAGGTCGTGCGGCGACGGGCCGGCATCGGCGCCGCCCTCTTCCGGCGACACGTCGGCCGGGACCAGGTGGTTGCGCACATGGACGATGTGGCGCATCGGTTGGGTGGAGTCGCGGCGTACGGTGATGGACATCGGGGTTCCTTGCAGGGTAGTTAAGCTTATCGGACTGATAGTGGACTATAAGCCGATCCGCGCGCCGTGCCTACTCCCGGAATGGGGAATAGTCTGTCGCAGATTCGTGCCGCCGCATGCGCATCACCCCAGCCTGCGCGCCACCCTGAAGCCCACCACGTCGTTCGACAGCAGCGCCGAAAAGCCGTTGCGCGCCGCCGAGCGGACGTAGCGGGGCGGGTACAGCCAGGCGCCGCCGCGCACCATGCGCCGGTCCGGGTCGGCGTTTGTTCCCCGGCCCGCTTCCCTGCCTGCCTCGCCAGCTTCTCCCGCGTCTTCCCAGGCGCTGCCGTCGAGCGGCGCGCCGGTGTAGTCGTCGTGCGCCATGTCCTGCGTCCATTCCCACACGTTGCCGTGCATGTCGTACAGGCCCCAGGCGTTCGGCTGGAAGCTGCCGACCTTGCTGGTGCCGCCGCGGAAATCGCCGCGCACCCCGTTGCCATACGTGAAATGGCCGTCGTAGTTCGCATACTCGGTGCCGATTTCGTCGCCGCACGAGAACGCCGTGCGGGTGCCCGCGCGGCAGGCGTACTCCCACTCCGCCTCGCTCGGCAGGCGGTACACCGCACCGGTCATCATCGACAGCCAGCGCACATACTGCTGCGCATCGTGCCAGCTGACGTTGACCACCGGGTGCCAGTCGTCCTGCTCGAAGCCGGGCTGGGTCCAGTCGATGTCGAGCTGCGGCTGCCACGCCGTGGCACGCACGAAGCGGCGCCATTCGCCCACGGTGACCGGGTAGCGCCCCAGCGCGAACGAACGCTCGATGGCCACCCAGTGCGCCGGCAGTTCGCGCGCCAGCCAGGACGGCTGCGAGCCGGCCTTGCGCGCCACCACGTGTTCGTGTTCGGTGCCGCCCATCTGGAAGCGGCCGGTCGGGATCAGCACCAGGTCCGGGCCGACGGCGCTGCCGTCCAGGAAGCGGTCGCGCAGCACGCCGCTGGCGTCGGCCACCGGGCTCGCCGCGGTCGGCATCAGCGCCGACAGCTCGGCCGCGTGGCGGGCCGCCTGGTCGCGGCGCGCGCGTTCCTGTTCCGCCCGGTAGGCGGCCTGCGCCTTCAACAGGGCGGCCTTGCGCTGCTTTTCCTCCTCGATGGCGCGGGCCTTCGCCGCATCGGCTTCGCGCCGCGCCAGCAATTGCTGGCGCAGCTGCTCCTTGCGCGCCTGGGCCGCCGCTTCCGCTTCGAGCCGGCGCTGTTTCTCGCGCTGCAGTTCCTCCACGCGGCGCGCCTGCTCTTCCCTCAGCTTCTTCGCAGCCTCGGCCTGCGCCTCCGCGCGGCGCCGCGCCGCCAGTTCCATGTTCCGCTGCAGTTCCAGCCTGCGCTGCTCTTCCGCCCCGGCGGCGCGCGCCTGCTCCATCGCACGCTGCTCGGCATGCAGGCGTTCCTCGGCTTCCTTCAGGCGGGCGCGCTGCCGCTCGTGTTCGCGTCGCTCCGCGGCCAGTTGCGCCGCTGCCGCCTGCGCCGCCAATTCTTCGGCCGACGGGCCGGCCGCACGCCGCAGCGCGTCGAGCAGCGCAGTCACGCTGTCGAAGCGTTGCTCGGGGTCGAACGCAAAACCCTGCTGCAGCACCTGCCACTGCGCGTCGTTCAGGCCCGGCGGAGGCGCGACCTCGTGCTGGGCGGAGCGGGATTCATCGAACGGCATCGCGCCGGCAAGCATCTGGTACACCATCACCGCGACCGCATGGACATCCAGCCGCGGCAAGGGCCGGGCCTGCTGGGTCCCGGTTTCCGGCGCGCGATAGCCGGCCGTGCCGGCGTTCGGCACCTCCGGCAGGCCGGCTGTCGCATCGCGCGAGCGGGCCGCGATGCCGAAGTCCAGCAGCTTGATGTCGCCCTGCGCGGTGAGGAACACATTGCCCGGCTTGAGGTCGCGGTGCACCAGGTGGTGCCGCTCCCACGCATATTGCAGCGCGCTGGCCACGGGCCGCAGGATGCGTTCGACTTCGCCGAACGGCACCGGCCCGTGGCTGGCCAGCCAGGCGTCCAGGTCCTGCCCGTCGAGGCATTCCATGATGATGAAGTAGCTGGCCGTGGCCGGGTCCTGCGCCCATTCGTAGACGCGCACGATGCTGTCGTGCGCCAGCCGGCGCGCCTGCGTGGCTTCCTCGACCAGCAGGCGGGCGTGGGCCGGGCTTTGCGTCAGCTGCGGCGGCAGGATCTTGACGGCCACCTGCTCGCTGTGCCCCAGTTCCGCGTGTGTCGCGAGATCGGTGGCCTGCCACACCTGGCCCATGCCGCCCATGCCGATCAGCCGTTCCAGCCGGTAGCGGCGGTGCTGCGGGCCGATTTCCTGGCCGGCCATCAGCCCCAGCTCGGTACCTTGCCGGGCCGGCGGCGGCGCGGTGCCGCCGGGCGTGTACTCGGCGTCCAGGATGGCGTTCTTGCGCCGCTCGAATTCTTCCGCGGAGAGCAGTCCGTCGTCATGGAGGGCGCGCAGTTCGCGGATCTTGTCCCTTGCCGTTTGCATCGATACGCAGCCGTTCCTTCAGCGCCGCAGCGGCACGCCGCATTCCGCACAGAATTTCGCATCCCGGTCCGGCGGCAGCCGGTGGCCGTTGATGCAGGCCGCCGCATTCTGCTGGCCGCCCTGTTGCGCCGGGGCGTGGTGATGATGGACCGGCGCGCCGGCCTGGGCAACGCCCACCCCGAGCTGCATTTGCGAGGCCAGCGCGTTGGCGTGGGTGGCGTTCTGCAATTTCAGCAGTTCGAGCTGGTGCTGGCGGTCCCTGTCCTGCCGGGCATCGGCCTGGACCCGTTCGTCGGCCAGGGCCTGCTGCGCCATCCGCATCGCCTCCAGCGGCGTGACGCTGTTCTCGGCGCCGACCACCTGCGCCAGCGCCTGCAGCTGGTCGGCGCTCATTTCCGACTGCGTGCGCACCTTCAGCAACTGGGCCAGCGCCTGCGCGTTGGCGGTGGGCGCCAGCGCCACCTTGCCGGTGTCGGACAGGTTGCCGATCGTGCCGAGCCGCTCGATCTCGATGCGCGCCAGCTCGGCGGCATGGTTCTGCTGCGCCACCAGCGTTTCGTATGCGGAGCGGGCACGCGCGTAGCGTTCCTCGCGCTCCAGCTCCATCCGGCGCAGCTCCTGCTGCCACTGCGCCTCGTGCTCGCGCAGCTTCAGAGCCAGCCGGCTCTCCTCCGCTTCGTGCGCGATGGTATTGACCTGGCGCTGGGCCATGCCGTCGGCCTCGATGGTGCGCAGCAGCTTTTCGTGCTGGGCCAGCGCCTCGGCACTGGCGCCGCCGCGCCGCAGTTCGTCGAGCCGGGCGGCGATGCCGGCCGCTTCCACCTGCGACGACGCGTCCTTGACGGCCTCGCCACGCGACAGCTCGCGGCGTTTCGCCAGGTGCAGGTCTTCTTCCCAGTCGCGGATGCGTTCCGCCTCGCGCCGGCGTGCCAGGTTGGCCAGCGTGGCCGCCTGCAGGCGGCCCTGGTGGTGTTCCGCCTCGATCTCGCCTTCGCGGCGCTGGGCCGCCAGGTGCGCCTGCTGCAGCCGCTGCGATTCGGCGCGCCGGGCCGCTTCGTCCTCGATCGCCAGCGCCTGTTCCATCTGGTTGCGGATCTGCTGCACATGCAGCTGGTGGCTGAAGCGCTGCTTCGCCAGCGCGCGCTGTTCCACCGCTTCCTGCTGCGCCACTTCGAGCTCGGTGCGCATGCGGATCTGGGCCAGCTGGCGCACGTGCTCCCAGTCCGCGGTTGCACCGGCCTGCCCGGCCGCCTGCCGCGCCAGCTCGTGTTCCAGCTCGGCGGCGGCGGCGCCGGCGCCCCGCTCGATCGCTGCCTTGCGCGTACGCGATTCGACGATGCGCGCATACAGTTCGATCTCGCGCGCCCGTATCGCCTGCATCCGCTCGCTCTCGCGCAGCGACAGCTCGGCCTTGTCCACGGCCGCATCCTGGCGCAGCTCGGCGCGGCGGTAGTCGTTGCGCGCCTGCTGTTCCGCGCGCGCCAGCGCCAGCCATTCTTCCTCGCTGTACAGCTCGTCGAGGTGCCTTGCATGTTCGAGCTGCACGTGGCGCTCGTCGGCCACCAGCCACAGGGTGCCCACGCGCGCGCGATTGGCGTCGTACTTGTCGTGGCGCAGCTGCAGCGTTTCCACCTGCACGGCTGCCAGCCCGAACTCGGCCAGGCGCAGCTTCAACGATGCCTGCAGGCGTTCGTCGAGCTGCTGCCGCAGTTCGTTATTGGCGCTCATTTCGCGGATCGACCGGGCGCCGACGAACTCGGCGGCGATCTGCCACACCGACTGCTGCAGCAGTTCGCCCAGGTGCCGCGTGGTGACGGTGCCCGGCGCCGTCATGAAATGCTGGGCGAACGCCGCCACGTGCTCGACCTTGATGCCCACCGAGAAACTGGCGCTGATCTTCAGGTGCTCGGCGGTATGCAGGTCCGCCAGCTCGAACGGCACCGGCAGCGGCTGCATGCGGGTGATCAGGATCTCGGCATGCTGGTCGCGCAGCAGGTTGTTGAGGCGCTGGAAAAAACCTTCCAGCTCGTACTCGCCCTGCGGCACTTCGGTCGCGGTACTGCCTTGCAGGATGTAGGCACGGGTGGTGGGCGGCACGCGCAGCGTCTTGGTGAAGATGCCGGACAGTTCGCGCATGCCGAAATAGACGGCCAGCTCGTCGTCGGCGGGCACCCAGCGGTTCTCCACCAGCACCGGTTCGCTGCGCGGCGTGCCCAGCGACAGGCCGCATTGCGCACAATAGCCGGCGGCACCGTTGCGTTGACCGCAGCGCGGGCATTTGATACCACCGATACCGAACATCTTGAACATGTCAGCTTCCTCCCAGTTTTCACCATGAGCCCTGCCGATTCTAACAGGCGGCCCACCCTTGTCGTGCTGCACGCGACGATTTTCAGATCAGCCCGATGCGGTCGACGCAGGCGCATGACGCCCCCTTCGCCCGCAATGCGTCGCGCCAGCCCGGCGGCAATGTTTCGCGCCAGGCGCCCGGCAACAGCACCCTGTCGCCGGGCGCCGCCTCGGCCAGGATCAGCGCCAGCTTGGCCTCGCGCCCGGCCACCGCTTCGACCAGGCCGGCATGCCACGCCGTCGAGCTGCCGGTGGCGATCAGCCGGCCGCGCGGCACGAAGTCGCGGCCCCGGGCCAGCCGGTCCGCCATGACCAGTGCCAGCTGATACGAAGTGCCCGTGAAGCGCGGCTCGCCGAACCGCACCGCGGTGCGCCAGCGGCCGAGTCCCCGGCCATCGGCATGGCGCGCGCCCGCCAGCGCCTGCCGCACGGCCAGTTGCGCGGCCGCGTCGACGCCGGGCACGGCGATCGTGTCCTCCTCCTCCGCACCGCCGGCAAGATCGGCGCCGGCCAGCGGGCTGACGCTGACCTCCACCCACGCCAGCGCGTCGTTGATGCCGCCGCTGTGCAGCGGGAACCAGGCGCGCACCGCCGACACCGATGCCGCCGGGTCGGCATGCCCGGTCAGCGCGCCCAGGTGCGGCAGGCCGGCACCGCCGAGCAGCAGTTCGGTGCCGGCCGAATCTGCGCCTGGCTCGGCGTCGGGCTCCCCGGCCGGGCCGGTGGGCGGCAGCGCGGGCGGGGCATCGTAGCCATCCACGCGGCCCAGCTGCCAGGCATCGGACCAGCCGAGCGCGATCACCTCCCGCGTGCCTTGCGGCGGACGCCATATGCCCCGTGCCATCCGGTCCGCCAGCACGGCGGCCAGTTCCCAGTTGCGCTCCCCCTTTTCCGGGGCGCCGTCGATGCCGAGCACCAGCTGCACCCGGCTGTCCAGCCGCGCTTCGGTCAGGCGCGCCAGGCGTACCACTTCCGCCATCCGCTCGCCCAGCGCGGGCGCGCCCGGCACGACGCATTTCACGTCCGCCCGGTTGGCACGCGGGCGCACGGTGGCGGTGACGGCCAGCACACGGCCGTCGCGCAGCACGGTGCGGCAGGTAGTGGGGGCGGCGATGCGGCCATCGCCGGCCGGGACCGCGGCATGGCCGCTTGCGGGATGCTTGCTCACAGGCTCGGCTCCCGGCGTTCGTCGCCGGCATTGGCACGGCGCGCGGCCAGGTGAAATGCGCAGTTCGCGACGATGCGATCGATCTCGTCGTCGCCGTCGCCACCGCCCGCCAGCTTCATGTGCGCCAGCGCGGCCCACAGCTCGTCCAGCGCACGCATCGCCTCCATGCTGGCGCAAGCCAGGCGGCGCTGCCCGTCCACGGCACGGCGGCGGCCCGGCGCCGACCACGCCAGCGCGGGCATCGTATTGACCTCCAGCGCGGCCAGGCCGAGCTGCTGGAGCTGGGCCTGCCGGACCGCGAAGGCCGGTGCCGGCAGCAGCCGCAAGGCGCGCGTCGCCTCGGGCAATTCCAGGAACAGGCGGCGCAGCGCGGCGGCATCGTCCGCCGCGGCGGTCGATTCATGGGGCGATTCGTGGGCCGATTCATGGAACGACTGATGGGACGACTCATGGTACGACTCATGGGCCGAATCGCGTGCCGGCTCATGCCGCGATTCACACGCCACACCGGCTGCCGCCCCGGGTGCCGCCGCCATTGCCGGCGGATCTGACGGCCTTCCTGCCTGCGCCGGCACCGGTCCGGCAGCCGGCGGCAACGGAGCCGCCGCGGTGGCGCGGCGGCGCAACATGCCGGCATAGTCCACGTCGTCCAGCCCGATGGGCACGCAATCGTCCACCGTGATACCGAAGCGCATGTACAGCAATTCGTCGAGGCCGGCGCGGAACGCATTCCACTCGTCCAGCGACGTGCAGGGCGGCAGGTCCAGCGAGCCGCCCGCCAGCGCCGCGCGCAGCGCCGCTTCGAGGCGGCCCGCCAGGTCCGCCAGCGGCAGGCTGCCGGACTGCCCGGCCACCTCGCTGAACAGGAACAGGTCGAAGCGCTGGCGTGCCAGCCGGGGATCGGCGGTGTCGATCACGAAGGCCAGCCGCAGGCCCACTTCGGGGGCGCCGGCGAACGGCACCAGCGCGACCGCATGCGGGCCCGGCATGAACCACCACGCCGTTTCGGCCTTGCCGGCAGCGCCCGCGACCTTGTGCCGGGCGCCGGACGCGCGATCGGCCGGGGACTGGCGGCGCGCCTGCCCGTCCGCGCCGAACACCACGACGGTGGCGCCGGACGGCACGGGGGAGGCATCGCACAGCGCCGCCACCGGCGTATCCGCGCCGGCGATCGTGCCGGTGGGCCGGCTTCCTTCCGCCCCATCCAGGAACGGCTCCCGTCGTTCGTTCATGGCGCGGCCAGCGCCGTGACGGCGAACGTGGCGCCGTGCCGCTGCAGGTGATCGGCCGGCGCCGCCGCGAATGGCCAGGCGTGCTCGCATTCGCCGTCGGCATCCAGGCGGCCCTGCAGCAGCGTGGCGCCGGTGCCGTCGGTCACCCGCAGCAGGGTGCGTTCGCGCAGCAGGCCGGCGGCAACCGGCGCCGCCGCATCGAGCGCCAGCACCACCCGCCAGCCCGTCCCCGATACAATGAAGTGCAGGGTCCAGAGGCCGTCGTCGGTCGCCAGTGCTGGCACGTCGCCGCTGGCGGCCGCGCGCAGCATGCCGCTGGACGACTGCCAGGCGCCGCGCCGGCGCGCCAGCGCCAGGTGGCGGAAACGCCGCAGCGTGGCCGGCGAGCCGTTCAGCGCGGCCAGTTCGCCGGGGCTCAGGGGCCGCGTGCCGTCCAGCGCGGCCAGCAGCGTGGCATCGGCCAGCATCAGGCGGTCGCCGGGTACCGGGCGCGCCAGCAGCAGCCGCTCGCGCAGCCTTGCATCAAGATTCATCGTGTTCTCCAGTCAGGCCGGCCAGGCGCTCGAGTGCCGCGTTGCGCCGCTTGCGCAGCGTCGGCACGGACATGCCGCCGCGCTGCGCCAGAGCCTGCAACGTGGGCAGCTCGCGCGTCTCGCCGTCCAGCCAGTCGTCGGGGTAGCTGTCGTCCGCGGGCCCCAGCAGTTTCAGGTACACCGCCAGCCGCACCGGCAGCGCTTCGTCGTTCAGCGTGGCCAGCGCGGCGGCGTGGGCCGGCACATCATCATAGCCGGGGGCGGCGCAAACCGCGCCACTGTCTTCGTCCTCCGCGCCATGGGCAGGCGGCGGCAGGATGCGGTCGGCGCCGTCGTGCGGGCTGGCCGCCGCCGCGACGCGATCGAGTTCGTCCAGCCAGGCGGCGGCGTCTTCGCCGTCGCGGCGCCAGCCGTCGCCGCCGTCGTCGCGGTTGGCGGACAGCTCCTCGTAGTCGCCGATCTCGGCCAGCATCGCGGCGATCTTGCCGGCGCCGTTGCGCAGGCTGGCGAAGCGCTTGGATTTCGTGTGCAGCGGCCCGGGTGCCCCGGTGAACTGTTCCAGCGTGGCGCTCCAGTTGATCACCCAGGCCGCCTGGCACAGCGCGATCGACTTCATCCGGCGTATTTCGATCGGCATGCCATCCGCCTCGCGGCCGAGGATCGCCGCCACCTGCTGCGCGGTGCCCGGCCAGCCGGCGAACACCTGGGCGATCGCCGCGTACGCCATGTCGAGCATGCGGTAGGTGTAGATGCGGTTCGGCGTGCAGGGCTGGCCGGTCGCGGCCTGGTAGTTATCGGCGTCGACCTTGTCGCGCAGCGTGGCGAACATGTCGTTGACCTTCTTGCGCAGCAGCGTATCGCCGGCGGCGTGCTCCCAGAACGGCCCTTCCTTCGCATGCGCGGCGGCGACGGCGGCCGCGAACGCCGCGAAGAACGCCGGCTGCGCCTGCAATTCGAACAGCAGCGCCAGCGCCAGGTCGCCGACACTGTCGCCATAGCTGTTGCCGGGCACGGCGCCACGCAGCGACCGGCCTGCGCTGCGCAAGCCGTGGGCTACCGCGTCGGTGTACCAGTCCAGCATCGCCGCATGCCGCGCCGGGTCGAGCAGGTGCGCCAGGTCGCATTGCCGGAAAGCGAGCAGCGACGCATGCCCGAGCAATTTCCGCACCGCTTCCCAGCCGGGTTCCTGGTAGCGCGTTCCTGGCAGCCTCATAACATCCGAAGAATGAATAACAACGCCCATCATGCCATGGCCGGGCACGGCCCGTTCGCGCGTGGATGGCCTCATTTACCCTTCAGTTCATTCTTTGCTCCAGCGCCATTGCCGGCGCCCTGCCCGGCAAGGGCGTCCAGCAGCGCCGCCACGGCCGGGGCGGCGTGGTCGCCCCCGGTGCCGCCGGAGTGGCTGGCATGGACGGCAAAGGCAAGCCGGTGCCGCTGGCCCGGCAGGCTGCCCGGTTCCAGCCAGCCGGTGAACCATACGGTGGCGCTGCCCTCGCCGGTGGGCGCGGTGCCGGTCTTGCCGAACAGCCCGGCGCGCACGGTACGCGGCAGGCGGCGGAACGCGCCCGCCGCCGTGCCGGCATCGACCACGCCCTTCATGCCGGCGCGAATGCGGTCCAGGCGCACATCCAGCCGTTGCGGCGCGGCCGCCACAGCCGAGCGGCCATCGAGCTCCAGCAGCAGGCGCGGCGCGACGGTAGCGCCTTGCCCGATCGCGCCCGCCGCCAGTGCCATCTGCAATGGCGTGGCCTGCATGCGCAGGCCGATGCTCATCTGGCGCAGTTCGTGGCGCGTGTGGACCGGGTCGATGCGGGCCGGCGTGGCCTGCAAGGCATCGTAGTCGTTCCAGCGGAAATCGGCGGGCAGCAGGCCGCCGTCCAGCCGCAGCGGGCGGGTGAAGCCGAGCCGGCGCGCCGCGGCCACGATCGGGCGGGCCCCGTCGAGCGCACCGGCTTCCAGCGGCTGTACGTCGGGGGCGCCGCCTTCGGCACGGCCGGCCAGCGTCTTGTCCGACAGCTCGCCGGTCCACGCGAACCACGTGTTCAGGCTGTAGGCGAGCGCTTCGGCCAGTCCGAGCCGCCCGCCGTGCGCCCGGTGGTCGATGCCCTGTTCGCGGTAGTTCGTCACGAAGGCGCCGCGCGCGCCGGCCGGATAGGTGGCGGCGCCGGTGGCGAAGTCGAAACCGCGTTCGCGCGCCAGCGCGTTGATCGCCGGCAGCGGCGGGCCGGCCAGCAAGGCGTCGAGCTGGCGGTCCTGGCGGGCGGCCAGTTCGAGGCCCAGCGCGCTGACGATCTTGAAGGTGGAGCCGGGACTGTGGTGGGCGCCGCCATCGTGCTGCAGCGCCGGCAGGCGCAGCGGGCTGCCGGCCGGGTTGGCCCGGTCCAGCGCGCGTGCCTCCAGCCAGTTGCCCGCGTCGACGGTCGGCTGCCCGGTGCCGGCGGCCGCCAGGATGTCGCCGTTCTCCGCGTCGAGCACGATCAGGCCGGCCTTGCGCCGCGAAGGCGCCGCCGTGGCGCCTTCGCATCCGGCGCCGGACCAGCGGCCGCGCTGCTGCGCCACGCAATCGAGCACCCGTTGCGCCAGTGCCTGCAGCGGCAGGTCGAGCGACAGGCGCGCACGCGAGCCCGCCTGGCCCGCGCGCGCCAGCATGCCGGCGATGCCGGCGCCGTGTTCCGGGCCGATGCCGAGCAGCGGCGCCAGGCCGGCGCGGGCGGCAGCGCCGGTGAATGCATCGCCGGTCCACAGCGGCGTGCCGTTGCGGTCGGCCAGCAAGGCCGGCCCGGCACCGGGATTCTGGCCCGGATTCTGGCCCGGATTCGTGGCCGGATTCGTGGCCGGATTCGTAGCCGGATTCGTAGCCGGACTCGTGCCCGGATTTCCGCTCGCATCCGGTGCGCCGCGATAGGCCGGATCGGCAAGCGGCTGCCAGACGATCCGGTTCGCCACCACGCGCAGGTGGCGGTAGCGCAGGTCGCCCGGCCGTTCCAGGTTGCGCGCATCGAGCGGTGCCAGCGCCAGCACGATGCGGCGCGCGCCCGGCTGCGCCCGCAGGTGCAACTCCTGCACATCGTCCGGCGCGGTGCATGCGCGGCCGTCGCACGCGGCGCGCGCCTGCACCGCCGCGCCCTCGATCCTCAGCATGCGCCCGGCCACCAGCAGCACCAGCGATTCGCTTCCCGTGGCGGGGTGCGGCAGGTCGAGCGACAGGCGTGCCAGCGCCGCGCCGGCCGGCAACGCCGCCAGCCGGGTCCACGGCTGCCAGCCCTGCGGCAGCGTGGCGAACAGGCGCGCCGCCTGCGGCGCCATGGATTCCGTTGCCGGGCCGTCGGCACGCCAGCGCGAGGCGTCGCCGGTGCGCACGCGCCACGCCAGCAGCGCGCGCTCGCTGTTGTACAGCGCCACCTGCTGGCGCACGTAGCTGCCGTCGGCCTGGCGGTACAGCCGGCGCAGCAGCGCGGCGCCGGCATCGTCGATACGCACGTGGTCCCACGCGGCCAGGTCGGCGGCCCGCTGCCGTGCCGGCGCGGCGCGCCAGGCCGGCAGATCCCGCGGCGCCAGCAGGATGGCGCCATCCTCGGCCAGCCGCACCAGGCCGCGCGCCTGCAAGGCGGCAAACAGCGTTTCGTCTTCCAGTGCCCGCGCCGGCACCGCCTCCAACGCGTGGTTCCCGGGCCACAGCCATGCCGTCGCGCTCGCGCCATGCGCCGCGAATGCGGTGACCCGGGCCCTGCCGCGCTGCGCCGCATCGGGCGCGTAGAGGCGCGCCACCAGTTCGCCGGCGCGCGGGCAGGCGGCGGCAGGACGGCGTACCAGGTGCAGTGCGCCGCCTTCCCATGCCAGCCAGCCTTCGTCGCGCAGCGCCACGGTGCCGGCGGCGCCGCTGACGATGCCTTCGCCGCCGTTGCCGAGCCAGCGGGCCGGTGCGCCGCTCCATGCCAGTTGCAGCGGCAGTCCGGCCTGGCCGGTGATACGCAACAGCGGCATTGCGGCCGTGAGCGGCGATCCTTCCGTCACCAGCAGCGCGCCGCGCGGTGTCCGACCGGCGCCGGCAAAGTGCTGCCCCAGCAGCAGCGGGACCATCCGGCCGTCCGGTCCGGCCGGGTGGCGGCACAGGTCGACCCGCACCGGGGTCTCGGGCCGCATCCGGCTGGCCACGACGAGCGCGCCGCCGGGCTGCGCCAGCATCGTCACGCCCGGCGCCTCCGGAACCTCGAACCGGGCACCCGGCACCACCGGCTGCAGCGGCGCCGCCGCGCGCAGCGCACCGGCATCCGCGGCCGTTGCCGCGGGGCCCAGCCGCAGCGCGTTCACGCCCAGCAGCACTGCCCCCAGCAGCACGCAGGCGGCCGCCGCGAGCAGCGCCCACGGCACCCTGCGCGGCCCGGCCAGGTTCCTGCCGCGCCGCCAGGCACGGCGGCGTTGCTCGACGATATTGGTAAGCGGATGGGCCATGCCGCCCCCTAGCCGGGGGCAGTGGAAACGCTGCCGGAAACAACTCGGAAACACTCCCGATACAAGCGCGAAACATGCGGTAGCAAACCTTCGCGATTTGTAAGAAACTGAAATGGGTTTTCGTGCTGGAAACCGTGCGCGCTATAGTGGTTTCAACGGGGCACAGGCCGCCGCCGGCAGAGAACATAACATTCGGAGAAATACCATGATCAGGACCTCACTCATCGCAGCAGCCGCCATCGCCCTCGGCGCCGCCGCGTTCGCGGCACCGGCGCAGGCACAGGTCGGCGTCAACATCATCATCGGCTCGGCGCCGCCGCCACTGCGCTGGGAAGCGCGGCCGCCGCCCCGCCACGGTTATGTGTGGGCGCCCGGTTACTGGAACTGGAATGGCCATCGCCACGTATGGATGGACGGGCACTGGCTGGCGGAGCGTCCCGGCTACGCGTATGCGCCGCCGCGCTGGGTGGAATACGGCGGCCGCTGGCGCTATGAAGAGGCGCGCTGGAACCGTCACGGTCCGCGCGGCGACCTCGATCGCGACGGCGTGCCGAACCGCTTCGACCGCGACCGCGACGGCGATGGCAGGCCGAACTGGGCCGACCGCGATCCGAACCGCTACGGCCGTGGCCACGACCGCGGCCATGACCGGAGTTATTACGACCGCGGCCACGATCGCGGCCACGCCTACTACGGCAACGGACCGCGCCGCGACCAGGACCGCGACGGCATCCCGAACCGGCATGACCGCGACCGCGATGGCGACGGCGTGCCGAACCGCTACGACCACCGGCCGGAAAATCCGCATCGCCGCTAGCGAAGCAAGCGTAAAAAATGCCATCCGCCCGGATGGCATTTTATTTTCCCGCTGCTGGCCGCTGTAGAATCGGCGCTTTTTCCCGCTCCGATGACCGCCCTGCCCCCGACTCCCCGCGCCCTTGCCCAGGCCCGCGCCGCCGCTGAAAAGCTGGCACGCCAGCCGGTGCCGCCTTCGCCATCCGCCTGGCGCGGCTGGTTCGACGGTTCCGCAACGCCGAATCCGGGCCGGATCGGCATCGGCGCGCTGCTGCTGGGACCGGAAGGGGAACGGATCGAGATCAGCCGCCGTGCCGGCGAAGGGACCAGCGGCGATGCCGAATACCTGGCGCTGGTCGCGCTGCTGGAAGCGGCAGTGGAAGCGGGAGCGAGAGAACTGGCCGTCTACGGCGACAGCCAGGTGGTGGTGCAGGACGTCCTGATGAGCGGCGTGCCCGGCGCCAGGGGACTGGAACAGTACCGTGCCCGCGCCGTGGCGCTGATGGCGCGGCTGGACCGGGTGGCGCTGCGCTGGCTGCCGCGCCACCGCAACGGCGCCGCCGACGCGCTATCGCAGCGCGCGATCGGCGGCTGACCGGGTCAGAACTCTTCCCAGTCCGCCTCGGCCGCCTTTGGCGCGGCCGGCTTGCGCGCGGCAATTGCCGGGCGTGCTGTTGCCTTCGGCGCCATGGCGACCGCCTTGCGCGCCACGGGCGCGGCGGGCGCCTGCGCCGGCGACGCCGCCGCACCCGTGCGGAACACGCTGACCACTTCGGCCAGCGCGCTGGCCTGCTGCTGCATCGATTCCGCGGCGGCGGCCGATTGCTCGACCAGCGCGGCATTCTGCTGCGTCACCGCGTCCATCTGCACGATCGCGCCGTTGACTTCCTCGATGCCGGTACTCTGCTCGACGCTGGCGGCGGTGATTTCGCCGATCACGTCGGACACGCGGCGTACGCTGGCCACGATTTCGTCCATCGAGTTGCCGGCCTGCGTGACGAGGCGGCTGCCTTCGGCCACTTCGCTCACCGAAGCGCCGATCAGTTCCTTGATTTCCCGTGCCGCCGCGGCGCTGCGCTGCGCCAGGTTGCGCACCTCGCCCGCCACCACCGCGAAGCCGCGGCCCTGTTCGCCCGCGCGCGCCGCCTCGACGGCCGCATTCAGCGCCAGGATATTGGTCTGGAAGGCGATGCCGTCGATCGTGCCGATGATGTCGACGATCTTCTTCGACGCCGCATCGATCGAATTCATCTTCCCCACCACCTGCTGCACCACGTCGCCGCCCTTGGCCGCGGCGCCGGCCGCCGCGGCGGCCATCTGGTTGGCCTGGCGCGCGTTGTCGGCATTGGTGCGCACGGTCGACGTCAGTTCTTCCATCGTCGACGCGGTTTCCTCCAGCGCGCCGGCCTGCTGCTCGGTACGGGCCGACAGGTCGTGGTTGCCGGCGGCGATTTCGGTGGACGCGACCTTGATGTTTTCGGTACCGCTGCGTACCTCGGTGACGATGTTGAACAGCGCCTGGTTCATGTCGCCCAGCGCGCGCAGCAGCGTGCCGGTTTCATCGGTACCGGCCGCTTCGATACGGCCGGTCAGGTCCCCACCGGCCACCCGCGTCGCCGCATCCACGGCCTGGCGCAGCGGCCGCGTGATGCCGACCGTCAGCCACCACGCGCTGGCCGAGCCGAACACCAGCACGGCCAGCGCCAGGGCGATCACGATCGTGCGGCTGCGCTCATTGATGCCGGCGATCTGGGCGGCCGTCTCGTCGATGCGGATACGCTCCAGCTTCAGCAGGTCCTTGACCATTTCCTGGTATTTCGCGGCACCCGGCACGAACACCGATTCGAAGATCCGCGCGGCCTCGTCCAGCTCACCGCCGGCCTTCAGCTTCGCCACCTGGTCGCGCGAACTCAGGTAGATCTTGCGCTGGTCCATGATCTTCGCGAACAGCACTTTCTCCTCGTCCGCGACGAGCAGCCCCTCGATGTCCTTCTGCAGTGCGGACGACGAGGCCGACGAACGCTTGCTCTCGTCGGCGAAGTAGGCCGCCAGCGCGGTGTCCGACGACTTGGCAATCGCCGTCGTGCGGCGGATCGCGCTGTCGATATTGCTGTACCAGTCGCTGATCATGCGCTCCTTCGCCAGCGGCGAAGCCATCATGTGATGCGTGGCCCGGGCCACGTCATTGAGCCGCCACAGCGCGATGGCGGAAATCACGATCGCCAGCGCGATGGTGATGGCAAAGCCCAGGCCGAGCCGCTTGCCGATGGGAAGGTTGCGCAGGATGTTCATGGTTGACCTCCGGTCAGGCGGCGATGCGTTCGATCAGGCCCATCTCTTCGCTCGACATCATGCGGTCGATGTCGACGAGGATCAGCATGCGCTCGTCGACCGTGCCCAGGCCGACGATGTGCTCGGTGTTCAGCGACGAACCCAGGTCAGGGGCCGGCTTGATCTGCTCCGGCGCCAGCGTGGTCACGTCGGACACCGCGTCGACCACCATGCCCACCACGCGGTTGCCGATGTTCAGGATGATGACGACGGTGAATGGGCCGTATTCCGGCGTGCCCAGCGCGAAGCGGATGCGCATGTCGACGATCGGCACGATGATGCCGCGCAGGTTGATCACGCCCTTGACGAACTCCGGCGCGCTGGCGATCCGTGTCGGCGCTTCGTAATTGCGGATCTCGCTGACTTTCTGGATGTCGATGCCATATTCTTCCTTGCCCAGGGTGAAGGCAAGGTATTCGGCCGGGGTGGTGGTGCTGGCGGTGTCGGTCATTGTTGTTCCTGTTGAAGACGATGCGAATGATGCGAAATGTTACCTCAGGCCAAGTTTTAACGCACCAAAAATTCCATGCGGCAACGCCAAACACGGCAAAAAATTGCCCAAATTACAGCAAAAGCGTTTCATTCGTGGCACAATGCGACGACCGCCGCATTGACCTGAACATGACAACAACGAATTCCCCGCTGGCCAGCTGGCACCCGAAGCTGGCCGCGAT
This sequence comes from Pseudoduganella sp. jia 9, assembly GCF_055502615.1. Taxonomy (NCBI): domain Bacteria; kingdom Pseudomonadati; phylum Pseudomonadota; class Betaproteobacteria; order Burkholderiales; family Oxalobacteraceae; genus Pseudoduganella; species Pseudoduganella sp. jia 9. The sequence goes on from NZ_JBUPWE010000003.1 coordinate 146,634, forward strand.
CGCGGCCGCCATTTCCGGAGACGATGGCGCCCACGACACCAATCACCTGCACCGCGTCTGGCGCAATGCCACCCTGCTGCTGCCCGATCACCCCGAGGCCGATGCGCTCGTGGTGCTGGCCGCATGCTATCTGCACGATATCGTCAACCTGCCGAAGAACCATCCGGAGCGGCACCTGGCGTCCCGCCAGGCTGCCCGCGAAGCGACACGCGTACTGGCGGGAGCGCAATTCCCGCCCGGGCTGCTGCCCGCCGTGGCGCACGCGATCGAAACCCACAGTTTTTCCGCCGGGCTGGTGCCTGCCACGATCGAAGCGAAGATCGTGCAGGATGCCGACCGGCTGGATGCGCTGGGTGCCGTCGGGCTGGCGCGCATGTTCTACACCGCGGGCCGCATGGGCTCCGGGCTGGCGCACGGCACCGACCCGGCCGGCCTGGACCGGGCGCTCGACGACAAGGCTTACTCGCTCGACCACATTGCCGTCAAGCTGGCCACGCTGCCCGGCACGATGCAGACCGCCGCGGCCCGGCGCCTCGGCGAAGAACGGCTGCGCGCCCTGACGGCGTTCCGCGACCAGTTCGTCGCCGAATGGTCCGCGCCGGCCTGACGCCATGATGCGCTTCCCGGTCCGCCCCGCAGCCGGCCATGGCGCGGCCACCAGGCTGCTGTCGGCCACCGTGCTTTGCCTGGCTGTGCAAGCCGCGCACGCGGATGGCGAAGGCCACGTGCGCGCGCTGCGCGAACGCACCGATATCGTGATCCGCGCCGATCACACGATGGAACAGACCGTCGACTACACGTGGCGCGCCGTGGATGCCACCGGCGCCGGCTCGCTCGGCCAGCAATACGTGAACTGGGATGCACGCCGCCAGACGCTGGAACTGCTTGCCGCCGAGACGATCCCCGCCAGCGGCACGCCGATCCCGGTCGATGCGTCGGCGATCCAGATCCAGGACGGCATCCTGGGCGGCGTGTCGTTCCCGGAGAAGCGGCTGTTGCAGGTGACGTTCCCGCAACTGGCCGCCGGCGACGCGATCCGCCTGCGCTACCGCCTCGTACAGAAGGTGCCGGAACTGCCGGGCGGCATGTCGCACGTGATGTTCCTGCAAACCGACGTGATCCGCGACGACAGCGAGATCACCGTGCGCTATCCGCGCGCGCTGCCGCTGAAAGTCGCGCAGTACGGCCTGGCGCAGCAGCAGGAGGAGAAAGCCGTCGCCGGCGGCGACGGGGTGCTGCGCTGGCGCTACCGCAGCACCGGCACCGGCACCTCCGAGCCGAACGCGGCCAACGGCTGGCGCCGCACGCCGCACCTGATGCTGTCCACCTTCGCCGACTGGCAGTCGATCGCCGACGCCTATGAACAGGGTGCGGCGCCGAAGGCGGCCGTCACGCCGGCCATCCGCGCGCTGGCGGAAGAAGTGGCCGGCCGCGCCGGCACGCCGCGCGAGCAGGCGCGCCTGCTGTATGACTGGGTGCGCGCCAATGTGCGCTACGTGGCCAGCTATGTCGGCGACGGCGGCTGGGTGCCCAACGATGCCGGCACCGTGCTGCAGCGCCGCTACGGCGACTGCAAGGATCACGTGGCGCTGCTCGAAGCGCTGCTGGCCGCACGCGGCATCGCGGCCTCGCCCGTGCTGCTGCGCGCCGACGGCGAGAACTTCACGCTGCCGGACATTCCGGTGATGTGGTTCGACCACGCCATCAGCTACCTGCCGGCGCTGGACGTTTTCCTCGACTCCACCGACGATGCGATGCCGTTCGGCCTGCTGCCCGACAACGATGCCGGCAAGCCGGCACTGGCCACGCGGCTGGCCCCGGCGCTGCGCCGCACGCCGCTGCCGGACCCGTACAGCTTCCGCGTCGAACGCAAGGTCACGCTGAAGGTGGCGCTGGACGGTTCGGCCGAACGCATCACCGATATCGTCGGCCATGGCCGCAATGCGGTGGCGGTACGCCAGTTCGTCGACAGCGTGGTAGCCGCCGGTACCGCCGACTGGGTGCGGCGCACGATGGCATCCAATGGCTACGAGGGCGACGGCAGCGTGGAACTGCTGCCGCAGCCGGAGTCGAAGTCGGATGCGGAGTCGGACAGGCTGGGCGTGCGCTATACGGAACGGATCCGCAACTACGTCAGCCAGCCGGAGGCCGGCGTGCTGTCGTTCCTGCCGGGGATGAACGGGCCGGTGCCGCTGGCCGGGTTCGCCGGCCGCTTTGCCGACCGCGAGCGCCAGTACGATGCGCGCTGCGAACCGTTCGCCGTGGAAGACAGCATGACGATCGAACTGCCCGCCGCGATGCAGGTGCTGTACGTGCCGAAGAACCTGTCGATCCGCCAGGACGGGCTGGATTACCAGGCCACCTATTCGCGCGAAGGCATGCGCTATCACCTGGCACGCCGCATGGTGGCCGGTAACCAGCGCGGCTGGTGCACGCCGCAGGAATACCAGGCGCTGCGCCCCGCCATGAACCGCATCAGCCGCGCCATGCACGGCAGGCTGGTGTTCGTGCTGAACGACACCGACGTGGCTGCCGCCACGGCCGAGCCATGAAGGACGACGCCGTTCCAGCCGTGCCAGCCCCGCCCGCCGATCCGGCCGGACCGGCAAAGCCGAGCCCGCCCGTCAACCTGAATTTCGCGCTGCTGTGCGTGTTCATCGACATGCTGGGCGTCGGCCTGATCATTCCGGTGCTGCCGGTACTGGTGGGCGAGTTCGTCTCCGCGCGCGAGCAGCAGTCGCTGTGGTACGGCGCGCTGGGCGCCACGTTCGGACTGATGCAGTTCGTGTTCATGCCGATGCTGGGCGCCTTCAGCGACAAGGTCGGGCGCCGCCCCGTGCTGCTGTATTCGATGGTGGGCATGTCGCTGAACTTCCTCGTCACCGCCCTGGCGCCGAGCCTGGCGTGGCTGCTGGTCGGGCGCGTGATCGGCGGCATGTCCGCTGCCAGCATGTCGGTGGCATCGGCCTATGCGTCGGACATCTCGACGCCGGACAACCGGGCAAAGAGCTTCGGCAAGATCGGTGCCGCGTTCGGCATGGGCTTCATCGCCGGGCCGATGCTGGGCGGCGTGCTGGGCGGCATCGACCTGCACCTGCCGTTCTATGTGGCGGCCGGCATGTCGGCGGCCAACTTCGTCTACGGCTGGTTCTTCCTGCCCGAGTCGCTGCCGCCGGAACGGCGCGGCCAGTTTCCGCTGCATAAGCTCAATCCGCTGGGCGGCCTGATCAAGCTGTGGCGGCGCCGCGCCACGCGCGGCCTGGTGGTCGTGTTCGCGCTGGTGGCACTGGCGCAAACCATGCTGCACACCACGTGGGTGCTGTACACCACCTTCCGCTACGGCTGGTCGACCGCGCAGAACGGCATCGCCCTGTTTTGCGTGGGGGTGGCGTCCGTGGTCGTGCAGGCCGGCCTGCTGGGCGTGTTCATGAAACGCTTCGGCGAAGTGCGGCTGTCGCTGCTGGGGCTGTGCTCCGGCGCCTTGACCTACCTGCTGTACGGCCTGGCCACCGAGGGCTGGATGATGTATGTGCTCATCCTGTGCAACCTGCTGGCATTCGCCGCCGGGCCGGCACTGCAGGGCATCATCTCGAAGGCCACGCCGGCCACCGAGCAGGGCGAGCTGATGGGATCGCTGCACGCGATCAACAGCGTCGGCATCGTCATCATGCCGCTGATCGGCGGCTTCCTGCTGGCCAAGGTGAGCCACCTGCCGCCGTCGGACTGGCGCATCGGCGTCACGTTCTTCGTCAGCGCGGCGATGCAGGCGGCGGCGATCCTGGTGGCGCGGCGCTGGTTCCGCGACCACCACCAGACGCTGTAGCGGGCTGGCCGCGGGCTGATTCAGGCGCAGGCATGCGCTTCACTTGCCACGGCCGCGCCGATGGCCTCCGCCACGGCGGCCGCGCCGCCCGGCAGGTCGGGAGCGATCACCGAGACCTCGATGTCGCGTTCCTCCTGCCGCAATGCGTCGGCGATCGCCTGCAGTGCCCGCGCCGATGCGCCCTGCACGGCATGCGCCGGGCCGATGCCGGCGCCGGAGGCCAGGTTGACGACGTGGCCGCTGCCGGCCCGCTGCATCAGCGGCAACACGGCCGCGATCGCGTACAGCGCGCCGCGCACGTTGACATCGAGCATGCGGTCCCACTCCAGCAGTTTCAAGGCATCGAGCCGCGACGGCGCCGCCACGCCGGCGGCGTTGACCAGCACATCGATCCGGCCATGCCGGTGGAACGCGTCCAGCACGAATGTTTGCGCATCGTCGGCATCGGTGACATCGAGGACGTGGCATTCCACGCTGCCGCCGGCGGCGCGGATCTGCGCGGCCAGCAGCACCAGCCGCTCGATGCGCCGCGCGCCCAGCACCACGTGGTGGCCCTGCGCGGCCAGCGTGCGCGCCGTGGCGGCGCCGATGCGCCCGGTGGCGCCGGTGATCAGGATGATGCGTTGTCCGGCCATGTGTACCCTCCGTCGATGATCGATGGCGATGTTGCCAGCGATATTGCCAAGTCTACGGCGGGCAGGCCACGCCGGGTTGCGCGAAGGTTTCGAATCATTGCCTGATCCTACAGCGGCCGTCACTTATCGGCATTTGCGCGGCATAATCACTGCCTGAAACGACAGGAGGCAAGGATGACTGTAGCTCAACGGCAGGCGCGGATGGTGGAACTGATGGGCGTACTCGCGCCGGACGAAGGCTACACGCTGTGCGGCCTGCCGGGCGTGAAGTTCATGCGCGCGAACTCGGTGCGCCCGCGCGGCAAGGCGCTGTACGAGCCCTGCATCGTCATCGTCTGCCAGGGCCACAAGCGCGGCTACCTGGGCGGCGAAGCCTTCGATTACCACGCCCAGCAGTTCCTGGTGCTGGCGGTGCCGCTGCCGTTCGAAGGCGAGACCGTGCGTGCCTCGCCGGCCGAGCCGATGCTGGCGATCTCGATTCCCATCGACCTGCAGCTGGCGGCCGAACTGGCACTTGCCGTCGACGATGCCCAGTCCGGCATCGTCCCGTCCGCCGCTCCGCGCAGCATGATGGCCTCGAAACTGGACGACGCGCTGGGCGACGCCGTGCTGCGCCTGCTGCACGCGCTGACCTCGCCGGTCGAGACGCGGCTGCTCGGTCCCGGCATCCTGCGCGAGATCCTGTTCCGCGTGCTGACCGGCGCCCAGGGAGGCGCCCTGCGCGCCGGCCTGGCCCACCAGACGCAGTTCGCCAAGATCGGCAAGGCGCTGCGGCGCATCCACGCCGACTACCACCGGCCGATCGACGTGGCCACGCTGGCACGCGAAGCCGGCATGAGCCAGGCAGCCTTCCACGCCGGTTTCAAGGCGGTGACGCTGACATCGCCGATCCAGTACCTGAAGACGACGCGGCTGCACAAGGCGCGGCTGCTGATGGTGCAGGACGGCCTGACCGCCGCCACTGCCTGCGGGCGGGTCGGCTATGAAAGCACGTCGCAGTTCTCGCGCGAATTCAAGCGCTTCTTCGGCCGCACGCCGGTCGAGGAAGCACGCGAGATGCGCGGCCTGCTGGCCCAGGCGCCGGGCGGGCGCCCTTCCCCCTGGGTCAGCGCCCCGTAGCCGCCATTGCCCGCATCAGCGCGCGGCGGGAACCACCGGCAGCTCGATGGCGCTCGGCAGCGCCGGCGTGTGCCAGATGCGCTGCGTGGCTTTCACGTAGTCCGCCGGCTGCGCGTGGAAGATGTTGGGCACGTAGCGCTGCGGATTGCGGTCGTACAGCGGGAACCAGCTGGACTGGACCTGCACCATCAGCCGGTGGCCCGGCCGGATCACGTGGTTCACGTTCGGCAGCGCGAAGCGGTAGCGTTCCGGCTTGCCGGGCACGATGGCGGCCGGGGTTTCCAGGCTGTCGCGATAGCGGCCGCGGAAGATCTCCATCGCCAGCGGCAGCTGGTAGCCGCCCAGTTCCGGCTGCGACGGGACTTCGTCCGGATAGACGTCGATCACCTTGACGACCCAGTCGGCATCGGTGCCGGAGGTCGACGCGAACAGGTTCACCACCGGTGCGCCGGCCAGTTGCAGCGGCGCCGTCAATGGTTCCGAGACGTAGCTCAGCACGTCCGGCCGGTCGGCCACGAAACGCTGGTCGCTGACCAGCCATGGCCGCCACACCGCCGGATCGCTCATCCGCACCGGCCGTGGCACGAACGGTACCGGTTTCGCGGGATCGGCCACGTATTCGTCGTAATCGCCGCTGCTTTGCGCGTGACCCTGCGCGTGACCCTGCGCATGACTCTGCGCATCGCCGGCGGGTGCCGCGAATGCAAGCCTGAAACCAGCGTGCAGGTAGACGGCCTGCGCCGGCGCCGGGCAGCCGGTCTCGCAGGCGAGCGGCCAGCGCTGCAGGCGCTGCCAGCGGTTGCTGCCGGTCTGGTACGTCAATACCGGCGGCGTATCGGCCCGCGGCGCGCCCTCCTTCAGGTGCTGGTCGAGGAATGGCTGCATCACGTCGCGGCGGAACTCGAGCGCCGTATCGCCGGTGAATTTCAATGCGCCCAGCGACGCACCTTCGTAATTGACGCCGCTGTGCCGCCACGGTCCCACCGCGAGGAAATTGCGGTCGTTATCCTTGTCCTGCGGCTCCAGCGCCGCGTAGACGGCAAAGGCGCCGTAACTGTCTTCCTGGTCCCACTGGCCGGTCACCGTCATTGTCGGCACCTTCAGGCGGCGTGCGCCGAGCAGCCGGTCCAGCGCCTGGTGCTGCCAGTAACTGTCGTAGGCCGGGTGCTCGAACAGCTTTTTCGTGTACGTCAGCCTGTCGAGGCCGAACCGGCGCGCATAGCCGGCGGCGGAGACGGCACGCAGCATGCCGTCATAGTCGTCGTAAACGCCGGTGGCCAGCGGTTCGCCGCGGCCGCGCACGGTGGTCTGGGCGTTCACGAACGCCAGCGACGGCATGCGGAACGCCCCGTTATGGAACCAGTCGTCGCCGCGCCAGCCGTCCACCATCGGGCTCATCGGCACCGCCGCCTTCAGCGCCGGGTGCGGATCGGCCAGCGCCATCAGCACCGTGAAGCCTTCGTACGACGAGCCCAGCATGCCGACCCTGCCGTTCGATTCGGGCACGTTCTTCACCAGCCATTCGATGGTGTCCCACGCGTCGGTGGCGTGATCGGTTTTCGTGGTGTTCAGCGGGCCGCGCAGCGGGCGCGTCATCACATAGTCCCCTTCCGAGCCATGCTTGCCGCGCACGTCCTGGTAGACGCGGATATAGCCGCCCCGGACGAACGTTTCATCGCCCTCCGGCAGCGTGGCCAGCATGCTCGGGCTCTTGCTGCGCTGGGCGCGCGCGAAGGCGTTGTAGGGCGTGCGGGTCAGCAGCATCGGCGCATGCTTCGCGCCTTTCGGCACGACGAGTACGGTATAGAGCTTGACGCCGTCGCGCATCGGGATCATGACCGTGCGTTTCACGTAATCCGCATCCGGCACCGCCGCCGAAAATTTCGTGCCGATGTCGGGCGCCATCGGCGGTGTCTGCGCGTGCGCTCCGGACAGCATCAGCGACAGCATCAGCGAGAGCAGCGGGGGCAGGACAAAGGCAGGGCGCACGTGCATCGGGTTCTCCAGGGGGGAAAGAGTCCGATGGTAACGTGTCGTTTCCTTGAAGGCAACGAAACAATTGCTTACAGAGAAGTTGGGTGCGGGCACACTGCCGTTACACCTTGCCGCCAGAATGAAGCCATACGTTCACCACAAGGAGTACATCATGAAAAAACTGCTGATCGCCGCCATGTTCGCCGCTTCGCTGGGTTCCATCGCCGCACCGGCCATCGCCGCCACCGAGATCATCGTCGTGCGCAAGGCACCGCCGGCGCCGCGCCATGAAGTCATGCCGGCGGCCCGCCACGGCTATGTGTGGACGCCCGGCTACTGGAACTGGACCGGCCACCGCTATGCATGGGTGAAGGGCAAGTACGTGAAAGCACGCGCCGGCTATCACTGGAACGCGCCGAGCTGGCAGGAACGCAACGGCCGCTGGCAGTTCGCGCGCGGCGAATGGCAGCGCGGCGACCGTGACCGGGACGGCGTGCCGAACCGCTACGACCGCGACCGGGACAACGACGGCATCCGCAACCAGCATGACCGCGACCGGGACAATGACGGCGTGCCGAACCGCCATGACGACCGGCCGGATAATCCGCGCCGCCATTGATCCGCGCCGCCATTGATCCACGCCGCCATTGATCCGCGGCGGCCTGCGGAGCGTGGCCGGAGTGCGGCCGCAGTGCGCCGATGTCGATGCCGCGCAGCGCCGCGTCGATGGCAAGCTACCAGACCGTCACGATCGTTTCCAGCCACCCGGCAAGCTCTTCCGCGCGCGGGTGATTCGCGAACGACCTGCGTACGGTGTCCTGCATACTGGTAACGAGCCGGGTTCGGTCCATGCCGAGGCGGTTCGCGTCGAACACCCAGCGCAGATGCTCGGGCGAGTCCGGCATTTGTGCCAGCAGATCCGCAAGGTCCCGGCGCAGCTGGCGCGCATGGCTGGAGTACGACCGGAACTCAAGCACGGACTTGAATTCGTGGCGAACGTTGGCAATGACCGCATCGATCCTGCGCAACCTGCCGCGCGGAACTTCAAAGCGCAAGCGTCCTTGCGCGAGAAGCCGGGCGGGCTCGTGGACGTTGGCCTCGACAAACTGCATCACGTACCTGGCCCCCTGCTGGAAGGCGCCACCCCGGAGGTAGTCGGCCAGTACGTGCTCGAATCCGGGGACGCCATGGAAGCCGTTGATGAACCTGATGACATCGTCATGCACGCTGCCGAGGGCGCGACGGGCCCGGTCGAAAGGCACGCCTGCCCGGCGGGCGGCCAGCCTGACCATACCGATGGCGGCATCGTCGATGCGACCGAATCCTCCGGACCTGCCTGCTGAAGTGCGCCTTCCGGCCATGGCCCGCCGCGCCGCGTCCGGTGCCACGGCGCGCAGATGACCTGGAATCCTGTCCATCCCTTCGATGCGCACAGCATCGGTCGGGGCCGGCGGCGCCTGCCGCACTGCCTGCCGCAGTTCCCTGGTAGCCTCTTCGGCGCCTTCAACCAGGGCGATTTCCCGTGCGGACAGGCGCTGTCCGGCCTGCGCGCGGCGCACTGCCGCGTCGACTGCGGGCGCCACGTCTTCCAGTGCTTGCAGCCGCTCATAGGTGCGCTGGAGCACCACCGGCGCCAGCCCGGCCCGCGCTGCCCGTGCGGCAACCCGGGGGCCCTCGCGCAGCAGGGCGCCAACCAGTCCCGTCAGATCGAGCAGTACGAACCCGCCGGCAAGCCGGCGCTGCCCCGTGGAAAGCGCCTCCGACGTCGTCGGATCGACTCCCGTCAAGACCCGGTAAATGTCGTTCAGCGCCGCTATGATCGGGATGAAGTCGCTGATCCAGGCAGTCTGCGCGATCACGGCAGCCCCTGGCGGCGGCACCACCTGCAGCGGAGCGACCTGGGCCTGCACGTAACGCTCGCGCCGTAATTGCTCCTGGTCGGGCATGTCGAATGGGGCGGCAAGGCCAAGCGATTCAGCCAGATGGTATACGTCCTCCATCGGCCAGGGCTCGCCGAAGCGATAACCACGTGCCCGGGCCTCCGTCATGACCCGCCGCGATTGCTCCTCGAGCGATCTGCTTTCCCGTTCCAGGTCCGGCGCCGACAGCGTTCCCTCGGCATACTGGCGCGCCAGGTCGATCCTGCGCGCCCGCGCGCCTGCGATGGACATCGGCGGTCCCTCCCCCCGTCTGCTGCGCTCCAGTGCCTCGGTCGTTACTTCTCCCCCGGAACCCGGATACGGGACTGGCTGCCTGAGCTCGACTTCCCTCGCAAGTGCGCGGTCCATTGCCGAAACGGCGGACATGGCAGGGTCCGCGAGACGCGCGGACGGTGCCAGCCCTCGCGGGTCGGATACCGCGTAGATCTCCTCCAGCCGGGGCGCTGCCGCCGCGGGATGGCGCGGCGTGGCATCGGCGGCACTTGCCTGCGCCCTTCGTGCGAGGAACCGGTCGACTGGCTCCCGCAGTTCCGGCGGTCCCTGTCCCCGTCCATAGTACGTCGACTGTGTCTCCGGGAGCGACGGCTCGCCAGCATGCACGACGAAATCGCCATCGTCGAATATGTCGAGGAAGCCGCCCGGGATCGGCACGTGCTGCACGACCAGATCGGACATGACCGCTCCTCAATCGTCCGGCGGCACCGGAACCACCGCGTGGCCGGTGTGGTCGTGGACAACCACGCTGCGGTCGAACGCCGGCTGGTTGAAGTTCGGCGTCTCCTGCAGCAGCATCGCGGCATGCTGCAGGCTGCGCAGGCGTGACGCCCTGACCTCTTCCTCCACCTTGAGCACGTCCAGGCCCCTGTGCGCACGCTTGAACGATTCGAGCAGCGTCTGGCCGCCTTTCAGGGCGTCCATGAACAGCTCGCCGGTCGTCACGATGATGGTGTCGTCCATGAACTCCGGCGTGGTGAGCTGGTGCGACACCAGCGCGAGGAGGCTGCTGCGCTCGGCATCCGTCAACGGTGTCGTCGCATCATTGAGCACCTGCTGCGCATATGCCAGCAGTTCCGCAGTGTCGTAGGGCGTGTCGAGCGCGGGATCCTTCAGCCCGAAGTGGGCGTCGATATAGTTCTGCATCATGTAGTCGGTGATATAGGTGCATGTCTTCAGGCGGTACAGGATGTAATTGCCCTTGTATCCCATCGGCTGGTCGAGATCGGCGACCTGGTGCAGTTTGCAGGTCTTGAAGGACGACGCCGGATCCGACGGATCGGGGCGTGCCGGTGGCGCGCACTCGACCACGAAGAATTCGCCATCCCTTACCACGCCGGGAATCTCGCCGGGAATCTCGTCGGCCGTGGGCGCGCGCAGTGTGCATCTGGCGCCGGCGGGCTCGAACATGTCGATGTCGATCTCCGCATGCTGGAACAGGATCTGGTCCGGATGACGATGGTCCCAGATGTTGTGCATGTAATGCAGGATGTTCTGACGGATGTGCAGCAACAGCTGATCGATGCGGGTCTGCGCCTGCCGCGATTCGCGCAGCGCCGCGGTCAGTTTCTCGCCGGCGCTGGCCATGTCGCCGCGCGCCCGCCCCAGCCGGTCCTTCAGGTCGGCAATCCGGCGCTCATTGAATTTGAGTGCTTCCTCCGCACCCTTGCGTCGCGCTTCGAGCAGATCGGCCTGGGCCGGGTCGTCGCTCGCGAACAATGCGGAAAGCCCACCCGTGAAGATACCGAGTGCGATGTCGTCCGCGTCGGTCGCTCCGCTCGTGGCAGCCGTCGCGCTTGTCGTCAGGTCCACCAGTGCCTGCTGCTTCTGCCGAAGCAGCGCATCGGCGTCGTTGTATGCGGCCTCCAGCGATTGCGTCAGCGTGCGCTGCACTGTCCAGTTGGCCTTTGCAAGCTCGACGTCCGCCGACAGGCCGGTTGCGCCGTCCTCGATCATCGCGATCGCCTCATCATAGCTGTTGTCCAGCATGGCGCGCCGCAGGATCCAGCTGTGCTCCAGCACCCAGCCCGCCGTGATCTGGTGCGGCGCGGGGATCTCCATGGCAACCATGATCACCGGCGCCACGCGGTGCAGGCGGCTGCGCACGCGGTAACGACGCTCGAGCTCGTAGAGCAGATACGTCACGGTGATCTCATTGTTCGGGTTCGATATCTCATGCGTGGTCTCCGAACCGACCGTGTCCTTGCTGGTGGCCTCGACGTGGATCTCCCTTTCCTGGCGCACCTGCTGCGCAGCCTTGTTGGTGGACTCGATAATCGATCTCTGCTGTTTGCTCGACTCCTGTGCCTGATTGACGCCGAATTCGGAAGTCGCTCCCACCGAACCGATGCCGAAGCTGATGCTGCCTTGCGCCGTCAGCCGGAAATTTGTCGTGGTCGCGGTGCGGTTCATCACGTCGGTTTCCGCGCGGTTCAGCATCTGGCTCTCCTGCGACCGCTCGACCAGGGACTTGTTCACCTCCCGTTCGATGCGCGACACCTCGCGCGATCGGGATATCTTGAAAGCGCGCTTTTCCCCGGGCGCCATGGGAATGGTGCTGACCAGGCGTCCCCGCTGGTAGCTTTCCGGCCACCACTCCTGGCGATAGGTCGTCATCAGGCCGAGGTTGTAGCTGCCGGGTGCGTAGTAGCGGAATTCGTGCGGTTTGCCGAGACGATCGGCAAGGTCGAGCGCCAGCTCCTCTGCCCTGGATAACGGCGTATTACGGTGAGTGCGGACCACCTCGGCGTATTTCTCGTCGATGTAGGATCGCGACGTGAGCGTGCCGACATCGGGATTGGTGTCGTTGCCGTCGTACGGACGAAGGAAATTCCCGGCAGTGTTTAGCAGTGCGGTCTGGCCCCCTTCGTCGAGTTGATTCCAGAGCAGCTGCGTCATTTGCGGGAACACCAGGAGCACATCCGGCGGCACTGGCTCCACTGCAAGAAATTCCGCCACCCCCTGGATTTCCGAAATTGCACGCCGAAATTCGTTCACGTCGCGCACGGCGGCTAGATCGGGCACCGGAACGCCATAGTCGTCGGCGAGTTGAACCAGCGTTTCGTACAGCGTGCCGGCAGCCTCGCGCATGCGCTCATCGAAAGCGGCGGTCCAGACAGAGCTGTACGCCACCTGCAGCGTGTGAAAATCGTGGAAAGCGGTGACGTTGGCCGGCCCTCCCGATTCGATGCGGTTGATGACCGCCTCGATTTTCAGCAGATCATCCAGCGGCCCTGCCTGCTCCTGGGCAGTAAACTCGTCCAGATCCGCAACCTGCCCGGCGATGCGCCGCTCGATCTGCGCAAGAAGCTCTTCACGGGTCTCGGTGCCCGTTCCACCGGAGCCCGGTGGCGGGCCCGGAGGGGGTATGCCGCCGCCGGGTGGGTGCTCCAGCTCGTGCTGCCGATGGCGCATTGCGATCGCGTCGAGCAGGCCGCGCACACGGACCAATTCGGTTCCCAGTCCCATCACCGACATGACGTCGCAAAGCGAGATGGGCACCCGGTCGTCGGCCGACGAGGGCCGGCGCGCACCGATCCTGGCAAAGTGCTCCGGCTTGAAGTAAAACCCGGCCAACCCCGGCATGGAGGCGAGGCGGACAGCGTCGTCTGCCATCGCGCGGCGCTGCAGGGCGGGTACCGCGGCGGCATCACGGGTGAAATTCGTCTCTGTAAACCCGCTGAGCGGCATGAACCAGCGCCAGTTCTCTCGCTTGACCTCGGCCAGCCGCCGGTATTTGTCCAGATGGCCGGCCACCGCGGTCCGTACCAGTTCGATTTTCCGGGCGGTTCTCTGCTGCTGCGCTGCGAGCAGCGACGCCGGGTCAATTCCCCGTGCCGATGCCGAGCCGGGGTAAGCGATACCGCGTTGATCGAGAAGCGCGGGCTCCAGGGCAACGATCAGTGCTTCACGCTGCCCGGCATCCTTTCTGGCCACATAGGCGTAGTGCAGCAGGCGCTGGGGTACGGGCTGCCCCAGGTACGTGTCGCCGACGCGCACATCCGGCGCGAGGACGAAGAAGACGAGATCGGGACGGTGCTCGCCAGCGGGAGTCCGATTGAACGCCGCGTCGCGGTACCCCAGCGTAAACGAGCCATCGCGCGCGGTCAGTACCGAGCCGATGCGATCACCCGGGAAGTCGATCCAGGCCCTTGCGGCGGCATTGGAAATCACCGCGTCCAGATCCTCGTCAGCCTGTTCCTGCCGAGCCGCATCGATGTCATAGACGACTACCAGCAGGTTCGGGATCCCGACGAAGGTTCCCTTGATGATCACTTTGCCGTACACGATATTTTCGCTGGCGGGAAGTGGAGTGCCGTCTCCTGCACCGGTTGCGATTGCCATGTGGCCTCCCTGATTAAGCACCGGCGGCAGACTCATGTGGGACGATGCCGGATAGGGTCAGGCTAGATCACCGGAAAGCCTTATTCAAGTCGTCGAACGGGCAATTCGGCGTCGGTGCGCGGACCCCATCAGGCCTGATCGCCGCCACTGGCGATAATCCTGGGCGCGTGCGCAGCGAAGCAGCGCAGTGGCCCTCGTCCTCCGGCACGACAGTCCGGCGTCGACCGAGGTGCTCCTGAATCGGTGACACAGGAAATCGGCCGTAAAATCACACCACTCCCGAGAGCACATAGGTGCCAAGACTGACGCTGACCTGGAGCGCTGAATGAAACGACTTTTTGCATGCATTGCTCTGGCAGGAGCTTGCAGTAGTGCGAATGCCATTGCGGCTGAGCTTCCGACGAGGTGGTTTGGGAGCCAGAAGATGCTTACTTGCGGGCCTTACCGCTTCGAAGCTGTAACTACCTGCTCTGTCGGCGAGGACGTGACCGAGCCATACTGTTTCAAGCAAACATTTACGTTTGGAAATGTCTCGGCACGTCCATACAGGACCGTTACGCTCCATTACCGATCCGGGGCTGAACCAGGCGAGCTGATAGTAGGTGCAGGCTGCATGAACGTGGAGTCGCAGCATTACATAATCCTGACCGGGACGAACTTCGCAAATTGCCGCGAGGGTTGCGAATGGCACGATTTCTTCATGGCTGATGGCAGATATATAGGGAGTACACCGAACCTGGCTAAAGCAAGTACATTCCGCCGCCGCGACATCTATAAAAGCTCTCCTAAGCTGGCGCGCAAGCTCCGCACACACGTACAGGATCAGGAGCTGCTTGAAAGCTTCGATATCCACAGGGCGGAGTAATCAATTTTCCGGACATTCGGCTGAATCCGCAGACGTTGGCGGCCGTACGCCGGACGACAGCGACCGGTCGGATGTGGATTGAGCCAACGCTACAGAACGATACAAAATTAACCAGCCTGTCGAAGCCAGCATTCTTGAAATGCCGTATATTATTGAATCGATTTCGTCGAAGTGATAACTGAACAGGGGCCCCCTATGAAGAACGTAACGAGAAATTTTGTGCTCACCGGCTTGCTGATGCTGGGCGCAGGAAGTGTCTGCGCAGAGGTAGTCGTCAATTACGTCCATCCCGAGCGTTTTTCGGACTTTCCCACCGATCAGCATGACCGCGAACGGGCGTTCCGGGAGCTGACCAAACATTTCGACGAACTGGGCGCGAAGTTACCTGAAGGGCAAACGCTCCGCATCGATGTCAAGGATGTTGACCTGGCTGGCCGTGAAGGCCCAAAGCGCGCGGTTACCAACCTGCGTACCTACACCAGCCTGGATTGGCCGCGCATTGACTTGCAATTCGAAATCAAAAGCAGCGGGCAAACGGTGCGCAGTGGCGAGGCGACATTACGCGACATGGAGTTTTCTTCCCGATCGAAGCGCTATTACGATGGCGACGCACTGCGTTTTGAAAAACGTATGCTCGATGAATGGTTCGATGCGGTCGTATTACCGAGCGAACGCTCTGCTCGACGCTGAGCAAGATGCGCATGTGTCTTTCGGGGAGCCATTTCTGGCCCGGAAGTGCATGGACATCTTAGCTGAGCACCTTCCTTGAGGCGGGAGCGGACTGGCCAGGTGGTGGCGGTTCGCATAGCGACGCGGCGATGCCGCGCCGCGCCGCCACGTGGTCCCATGCAGCAACCCCGCACACTACAAATAGCCGGGCTGCCGCTTCAACCTCATCGTTCCTGCTTTACACCTCTATTTCAGCGCCACCCAGCGGATAGAAAACACCAACGTTACCACCTGGCGAAAGTGCATTCCGGATCATCGCCGGGATTTGGCCAGCTCTTCAGCGACGTCTTTCAACATTTCCAAAGGAAATGAGTCAGAACAAGCCTGAAATACAGCTGACAAATGCGCACTGCCGGGATCGGATCCGTTGTTGATATCATTCGTGAGCAGAGAGAACCGGTGCCGGGCGATGTCCATCAGAGCCCTACGCATACCATCGGATATCTTGTTCATCCGGGAAGCCTGCATCAGACTTTCATGGCTTATCACCGGGCTGGCATTGTTTCCTGAGCCGGTTCTTACCAGCATGAATGGATCGAATCCGGCCTCTATCGAGTACCTGAGAAAACGATCATGAAACTCGGTATGGCAAACACCATCGAGCACTAGCGCGTGGAACGAAGGGCCTGCGCCTTCGTTATATGCACGCGCACCTTTTCGCGCAGTCTCTTTTGATTTTTCCCAGTTGAAGGTAACAGGGTCGTCCTCCCATTGTTCTTGCAAATCGTAAAATTCCCCAACCAGTTCGTTGATGCTGATATTTTTACCATGACTCATGATGCCTCCACCGGTTTTTTTTAACGAGCTATGGCAGGCATGCTCATACTCCGTATTTATTTCGCTGAACTGCCTGCACCACTAACCTTCGGAACGCACGCTTAACGCGACCAACTTTGCAACGATGGGACGAACGAGTAGTATGCAGGCGAAGGCAGCCGGCATAGCGACGCGGTAGGCATTCATCACATTTTCGACATAGCGATCGGTAAAGCCGAATTCTGCAATGGTAATGACCAGGCACATTAAAAGCGACATTACGGTTGCCATGTACAGGGCGAAGACATAAGGGGCCAGGGACTTTGGCAGCCTTCGGCATCGCCGTCGGCCAGGCTCTTGTAACATTCAATCACCACATAAGAATAGAAAACAAGCGTAGGCTACCATCACCGTCCAAATGCCAGTAGGCATGAGATGCTTGATTCAACATGAAGCAAAACTTATGAATAGGTGCACGAGCCAGTGAACATTATTGGATTGATCAGCAGTTTCGTCACGGTAGTGGAGTCGGGCACGATTGCCGCTGCCGCCCGGTCACTCGGCATCAGTGTGGCCGCCGTTAGCCAGAATATTGGCCGGTTGGAAGTTCATCTCGATACTCGGCTGCTGTCGCGCACGACACGGCAAATGGCGCTGACCGAAGCCGGCCGCCTGTACTATGAAAAGGTTCGCCATATACCGCGCGAACTGGACCTGGCGAGGCAAGCTGTCAGTGAAGGGATGGGCCTGCAGGATCACCTGCGGATTGCGACAACGTCAGCTTTCGGTCGCCATATACTGGCACCCCTTCTGCCGGCGTTCCGCACCAGCTATCCCAGTCTGACCATCGAATTGATCAGTGCGGACCATGGGGTCAATCATTTGCAGGAGCGTATTGATGTCAGTATCCGCATCCCGGCGCAATTAGAGGAACGGCTGGTGGCTCGGCTTATCGCATCCCGCCCTTTCATGGTCTGCGCCTCACCCGGCTACCTCGAGTGCGCGGGTTGGCCAACGTCACCGGAAGACCTGCAACACCATGCGTGCCTGGTTTTACGTTACCCCACCGACGGGCGTTTCCTTCCATGGGGTTTTATGCGCGACGGGGTACGGTTCGATGCGCCTGTCAACGCCGAGTTAATCAGCGACGACATCGATATGCTGGCCCAAATGGCAGTCAACGGCGGAGGTATCACTCGCCTCGCAAGCTTCGTCGCTCAACCCTTGATCGAGAAGGGACTGTTGATCCGTCTCTTTCACGACGATCGGCACACCGGGGCCCGCGCAGTGCCCGAGCCTATGCAGCTATATGCCTGCGTGACGGATCACCTGGCCCTGACACCCAAGGTCCGCGCTTTCATCGATTACGTTCAGGCCCATCTCGAGGTCTCCGACCAGCATGGAGACGTGTGAATTCTTCATCGGCACATTTGGCAGGAAGGCGATTCCAAATCTCTCGGCGCTGCCCCGGGAAGTCCCTCAGGCGAAAAGTCGAGCCTGGCCGGATCAATGTTTGGCAGAGCTAGATATAAAGCATCCCCACAGCAGAGGTGAACTTGCGTAAGTCGTTGATTTTCCGCCGCTTGACAGCCCAGCGGGAACCTGCAACCATAGCGGGATGATTTTTTTCCAATCGCATCTGTCCGATCTTTGCTGGTGGCGCCGCTCCCTCGTCGTGCGGCCACACTGAAATGATGTGATGTAACTATCAACGCCGCCTCTGCCAGGGTGGCGTTTTTCATGGCGCATCCGGGCAGGGGCCAACCCCGAAGGAATGCAATGAGCCAGCCTGAAATGTCCGCCCCGGCGTCCGCCGCCTCCCCTGCCGTCATCCTCACCGGCGACCGTCCGACCGGTCCGCTGCACCTGGGCCACTACGTGGGCAGCCTGCGCAGCCGCGTCGGCTACCAGCACGAGTATGAACAGTTCATCATGCTGGCCGACTCGCAGGCGCTGACCGACAATATGGACGACATCGACAAGGTGCGCCGCAACGTCGTCGAAGTGGCGCTGGATTACCTGGCGGTGGGCATCGACCCGGCCAAGTCGACGATCCTGATCCAGTCGCAGATTCCCGAACTGGCCGAGCTGACGTTCTATTACCTGAACATGGTCACCGTCGCGCGCCTGGAGCGCAACCCCACGGTGAAGGCGGAAATCGTGCTGCGCGGCTTCGAGCGCGACATCCCGGCCGGCTTCCTCACCTACCCGGCCTCGCAGGCCGCCGACATTTCGGCTTTCAAGGCGTCGATCGTGCCGGTCGGCGAAGACCAGATCCCGATGATCGAGCAGACCAACGAGATCGTGCGCCGCTTCAACCGCATCGCCAACCGCGACATCCTCGTCGAGTGCAAGGCGCTGGTGCCGGAAATCGGCCGCCTGCCGGGCATCGACGGCAAGGCCAAGATGAGCAAGTCGCTGGGCAACACGATCAACCTGGGCGCCTCGGCCGACGAGATCACCGCTGCCGTGAAGAAGGTGTACACCGATCCGCTGCACCTGCGCGTACAGGACCCGGGCCACCTGGAAGGCAATGTGGCCTTCATCTACCTGGATGCGTTCGACACCGACAAGGCGGCACTGGAAGAAATGAAGGCGCACTACGTGCGCGGCGGCCTGGGCGATTCGATCGTCAAGAAGCGCCTCGAAGCGGTGCTGCAGGAAATGCTGGCGCCGATCCGCGCGCGGCGCGAGGAATTCGCCAAGGACAAGGGCCAGGTCATGCAGATGCTGAAGGAAGGCACCGCGCGCGCCCGCGAAGTGGCGGCAAGGACTGCCGATGAAGTGAAAGCGGCGCTGGGCCTGAACTATTTCTGATCCCGCGCTCCTGCACCCGGCACTCGCCATCGCGCTGGCCGGCTGGCATGTGCTGGCCAGCCTGGCCACCTTCCTCGCCTACGCCATCGACAAGCGCGGCGCCCGCCTGGGCCGGCGCCGCACGCCCGAGCGCACGCTGCTGCTGCTCGGGCTGGCCGGCGGCTGGCCCGGCGCCCTGCTCGCGCAGCGGCTGGTGCGGCACAAGTCCGCCAAGCCGTCGTTCCAGATGAAGTACCGCTGCACCGTCGCCCTGCACCTCGCCATCCTCGCCCTGCTGTTGGTGCTCTCACAAACTGGGGACGGACCCTGGTTTCTGAGAAATTTCTCCTGATCAA
Source organism: Pseudoduganella sp. jia 9 (assembly GCF_055502615.1). Lineage (NCBI taxonomy): Bacteria > Pseudomonadati > Pseudomonadota > Betaproteobacteria > Burkholderiales > Oxalobacteraceae > Pseudoduganella > Pseudoduganella sp. jia 9. The sequence goes on from NZ_JBUPWE010000003.1 coordinate 165,965, forward strand.
ACTGGGGACGGACCCTGGTTTCCGGGAAATTTCTCCTGGTCGCGGCGCTTGGTCAACCGTCCACGCGAGATGCTTCCAAACATGGGTACGTCCCCGGTTTTGCCTGGAAACAGGGGTACGTCCCCAGTTTTTTGAGTTACAAGCCGCTGGGGTAGGTTTCGGGCACTTCGTCCTGCTTCCACAAGGCGGAGCGTTCCAGCGGCCGCAGCGCAGTGCTGCGGTCGACGTGTACCAGCGCGTCGAACTGCCTGGCCGGGTCGGCATGGAAGTAGTGGCTGTAGCGCTCGGTGTCGGGGCGGTAGATGACGCCGATCGCGCGTTCCAGGTAGCGCGACGGCAGCCGCGCCAGCATGCTGGCGTGGCCGCGCAGCGGCAGCATGAATTGCGGCATGCCGGTGGCGATCGAGGTCTCGTGCATCAGCCGCTCCACGCTGTCCGGCCGCGACGCCACCACCTGCTTCAGTTCCGCCGGGCCGTCCCATTCGGTGGCGGCCGTCACGGTGCCGGTGTGGGTCGTGAAGCCGAGCAGGAAGATGTCGTCCGGGCGATAGCGTTCGCGCACCAGCTGGCCCAGGTTCAGCTGGCCGTGCTCGCCCATCTCGGTGGCCCGTGCATCGCCCAGGTGCGAGTTGTGGGCCCACACGACGATCTTGCCCGGCCGGCTGGTGCGCTGGCTGATGTGCTCGCGCAGCGCCTCCAGCGTTTCCGCCATGTGCGAATCGCGCACGTTCCACGATTCGTCGCGGCTCTGGAACATCGAGCGGTAGTAGGTTTCGGCATTGCGTGCCACACGCGCGTTCTGCTGCGCGTAGAACAGTTCGTCCGGCACCTGCCCACCCGTTTCGCGCACGTGCAGGCTGGCCTGGCGCGTCAGCTCCAGCAGCTGCCGCATCACTTCTTCCTCGCAATGGGGCTTCATGCCGAATGTCGTCGCGTAGCCGTACTGCTGCGGGTCTTCGGCCATGTGGTCGATGCAGGCGTAGCGCTGGCGCGCCCGGTCGGCGGCTTCCGGGTCTTCCCTGTCCAGGTAGTCGATCACCGCATGCATCGACTGGCGCAGGCTGTACAGGTCGAGTCCGTAGAAGCCCACGCGGCGCACGCTGCTGGCCACGTGGGCATTGTGCAGGCGCAGCCAGTTCACCAGGTCGACGATCTCGTGGTTGCGCCACATCCACTGCGGAAAGCGCTTGTAGCCGGACAGCGCGCCCTCGGCGGTCATGTCGTCGCCGCCGTGCTGCACGTAGCGCGACACCCGCAGCGCGTCCGGCCAGTCCGCTTCGACGGCGATCGCGTCGAAGCCCTTGTCGACGATCAGCCGCTTGCTGATTTCCGCGCGCAGCCGGTAGAACTCGCGCGTGCCGTGCGTGGCCTCGCCGAGCAGCACGATCGATGCGTCGCCGATCGATTCGAGCAGGTAGTCGAAATCCTCCGCGGCCGAAAAGGGCCGCGCCTCGCCCTTCAGGGCGCCGATGATGGTCTTGTCGGTCATGATGGTCTCCCGAAGCTGATGTGGCCACCATAACGCACTCTGTGCGACACTGGCGCAGCATAAAAAATGGAAACAATGCATGTGGACTGGCGTAATGTGCGGCCTGCTGGCGGGCGCGCTGTGGGGAATGGTGTTCATCGTGCCGGCGCTGCTCTCGGCATTCTCGCCGCTGGAGCTGGCCCTCGGCCGCTACACGGCGTATGGCGCGATGGCGTTCGTGCTGCTGCTGCCGAAGCTCGCTAGCCTGGCGCAGCGGCTCGACCGTGACGATTGCGCGGCGCTGCTGCGGCATGCGCTGGCGGGAAACATCGTTTACTACATGCTGCTGGCCACGGGCGTGAAGCTGGCCGGCGTGGCGCCCACGTCGCTGATCATCGGCGTGCTGCCGATCACCGTCACGCTGCTCGGGCGGCACGACCACGGCGCCGTGCCGCTGGCCCGGCTGGCGCTGCCGCTGGCCGTCGTGGCGGCCGGCATCGCCTGCATCAACGTCGACGTGTTCGCCCATGCACGGGAAGCCGGGCGGCCGCTGTGGCAGACCGCCACCGGCCTTGCCTGCGCGGCGGGAGCCCTGCTGTGCTGGACCTGGTATGCAGTCTACAACGCGCGCTACCTGAAGGCCAATGCGCATTTCAGCAGCGCCGAGTGGTCGGCCCTGTATGGCCTGTCGACGGGCATCATCGCGCTCGCCATCGCCGTGCCGGCGCTGGCGCTGCGCCACGGCGAAGTGACCGGCGTGGCCGGTGCGGCCAGCGGGCGCGACTGGGGATTGTTCTGGACCTGCAATGCGCTGCTGGCACTGGGCGCCTCGGTGATCGGCAACCAGTTGTGGAATATCGCCAGCCGGCGCGTGCCGGTCACGCTGTCCGGCCAGCTGATCCTGTTCGAGACGCTGTTCGCGCTGCTGTACGGATTCATCTACCGGCAGGCCTGGCCACGGCCGCTGGAAGCCGCCGCCATCGGATTGCTGGCCGCCGGCGTGCTCTGGTCGGTGCGGGTGCACGCGGCCGAAGAAGAGATCACTCCCCAGTAAGCGCGCGCACCAGTCCCGCCATCTCCGGGGCCCGGCCGGCCAGGCCGTCGGCCACGCCGGCCCGGTCGGCCGCGCTGCGGTTCTGGCTGACCTTCCATTTCGCCGCGATATGGGCGATGGGAATCTCGATGCCGACCACGGCGCGCGTCAGCGCCGCCACGAAGTCGGCCGGCGCATCGTCGAGGCTCCACGGCCGCGGCAGCGCGGCTTCGTGTGTCGCCGTGAGGTCGCGCATCTGGCGCTGCAGCCACGCTCCGTCGCTGGTGACGCGCGCAGTACCGCGCACCTGCACCATCGCGTAATTCCAGGTCGGCACGACCTTGTGCGTCTCGGCCTTGCTGGCATACCAGCCCGGGCTGACGTACGCCTGCGGCCCCTGGAACAGCAGCAGGCATTCGGCGCCGCCTTCCAGTTCGCGCCACAGCGGATTGGCGCGCGCCACATGGGCGCGCAACGTGCCGTGCGGGCCTTCTTCCGGATACAACTGGAAAGGCACAAGATCGGCCGTCAGCTCCATGCTGCCGGCCACCACCAGCGTGGCCAGCGGATGGGCGCGCATCAGCGCATGCTGGACGGCCAGGCGGTCTTCGGCGAACTAGGCGGGGTTGTACATCATGGGCTCCTGGCAATGAACCGCCAGTGTAGCGGTGCACGCGGCGCGGCCAAAGGGCCACGCCGCGGCGCCAGGGTGGAGCCAGGACCGGAGGCTGCGCCGGGAAAGTGACCGCTCAGTCCATGTAGCCGCTGTCGGCCAGTGCATCCTGCACCAGTTCGAGCCGGAGCACGGGATTGTCCTGGGCCAGCAGCAATTGCTTCTGCGCGAGGTCGATATCGAGCAGTTCGCACCAGCGGTTTGCAACCCAGCCACTCTCGTCGAGGCGATATGGCGCCCCCATCGGCATTTGTGCCGGCGTCACGCCGCGCTCCTGCAGCGAGCGGATCAGCGAACCCAGTGCATTGGCTACATCCTGCTGCTCGGCCGGCACCGGTACCGTCAGGTCGTCAGGCAGGCGTTCGACGTTTGCCATCCACAGGCCGTGCTTCAACTGTTCGGCCGCCTGCAGGCGAAAGCGCTGCGTACCGAGGCAGGTAATATGCATCAATCCCGGCAACGGCGCCGTCCAGTCGACGATGCGCGCCAGCGTGCCGACCGGGGCCAGTATTTCCTGCTGGCCGGGCTTGCGCACTTCCTCGCCCTCGGCCAGCGCCACGACGCCGAATTCCTCCGATCCGCCGATGCACCGCTTGATCATGTCGAGATAGCGCACCTCGAATACCTGCAGCGCGAGACGGCCATCGGGGAATAGCACCGTATTGAGCGGAAATAATGGAATCATGCGGCATCTTTGCATACATCGGACCGGGGCGGCGCTCACCTGGCATCTTCCGGTCAACGGAATGTTACGCAGGTAAACATCAAGAACGATGCCGAGGCCGCCGGGTCAACAGCGCGCTGCCGCAAGCCGGGGCGCGATACGCTGCGCGGGTTGTCTCAACCCTAGGAGGACACCATGCTGGCGAATACCGAAGTGATGGCGACGATCGCGGTGCGCGATATCGCGGCGGCCCGGGCGTTTTACAGCGATGTGCTGGGACTGCAGGAAAACCCTGTCGGCGGCGAGGCGGAGGGCGAGGTACTGTCTTATCTGAGCGGCAGTTCGCAGATTATGGTTTACCGTTCGGAGTTTGCCGGCACCAATAAGGCCACCGCGGCAACCTGGACGGTAGGTGACGAAATCGGTGAAATCGTCGCTGCACTGAAATCGAAAGGGGTGGCATTCGAACATTATGAGATGCCGGGGCTGCAACTGGACGGAGATATCCATGTCGGCGAACAGATGAAAGTCGCCTGGCTCAAAGATCCGGATGGGAATATTCTGAGCATTACTGGGAATTGAACGGATGCGGGGATAGAAGCCGCAAGCGTTGGGAGAGCGCCGTGCCCGGTTGTCCCGGCGGCCAGGCGGATGTGCCGGCCAGCGCTCCTCGAATACATGGACTATGCCGTATCGATGAGGAGACATGGCAGGCAGTTTGAATATATCGCCACCCTGCCTGGAAAGCAGTAACTTATTGCTGCTCCTGAATGCACCGGTGTGTTGAATATTCGCCACACCGATTCGCCACACCGGCGCATTGCCCGCGCCGGCATGGCGATGTTAAAGCTCGGGTTCGCTTAAAATCGCCCCGCCCTGCACCGCGCTGCCGCTGCCATCGCCGCATTACGGCCATGGCATTCCCGGCATTATTACTTGATCAGGAACTCTTCCTTGGCGCGGCCTTCCAGCCATTTCGGCGCACGGCCGCGGCCGGTCCAGGTCTGGCCGGTTGCATCGTCACGGTATTTCATCGGCACCGGTGCGCGCGGCTTGACGGGCTTTGCCGATTTGACGGCAGGACCCAGGTCAGCCAGGGTCAGGTTGTGTTCACGCATGATCGTGGCAATGCGCTCCTTCGCTTCGGAAATCTCGTTCCGACGGGCCAATTCAGCCTGCTTCTGCAATTCAGCGATCTTGGCCTGGTATTCCTGGTAAGTCGTCATCTCAAATCCTTGGTAAGTGAAAAAGTACGCCTGAAGCAGTACGTATGACAAAGTCCGCGTACAGAGCGCGCGACAAGAGTTGCGCACTCACAGAGTGCCGGAGTGCGCGTGAGAATCTGTGAGAATTCAATGTCCCGCCAATTTACCATAAGACTGCGGCGGCGTTCCACATATATTCACACTAAATGTCGTGTAAGCTTACGCGAGAATAAAAACCACCCTCATAAACTCAGGCCATGAATACCATCCCACTTGCCATCAATGCGCCGGACGCCGCACCACGTACCAGGCCATCGCTGTTGCCATCGCCGTTCGCGGAAATGACGGCAGGCCGTGTGAAGCAGCCGCTCGGCGATATATTCGGGCTGAAGAATTTCGGCGTGAACCGCTGCACGCTTGCACCCGGAAGTATCTCCGCACTCTTGCATGTGCATACCACGCAAGACGAATTCATTTATCTGGTGGCTGGCGAAGCGGTACTGGTTACCGATGAAGGTGAAATGGTAATGACGCCGGGAATGTGCGCGGGATTCAAGGCGGGAGGTCGCGCGCACCGGCTGGAAAACCGTTCGGCGGCCGACGCGGTATTCCTGGAGATCGGCGACCGTTCGGCGGGCGACACGGCCGTCTATCCGCGCGACGACCTGGCTGCCGTGTTCGATAACGGCAGCTGGCGGTTTTTACACAAGGATGGATCGCCGTATTAACCCGGCGCCATGAATCGGGCCGGGCCCGGCCCGGGTTCCCGCGGCAACGCTCAGAAACGCATTTCCAGCGTTGCCCGCCCCTGTGCATAGCCGGGATAGATGCTGGTACGGCGCAGCGTGCCGTTCCCGTCGAGGTACGCGGAGTCGCCCAACGAATCCTGGCCGAGCAGGTTCGAGACGGCCACGCGCAACTGGTACTGCGGGTTGAACTTCCATAACGCGTACACGTCGAGGTCGCGCCGCACGCTCTGGTAGCCGGTCTGGTTGATGTCGATGCGCACCGGGCCGCCATCGCGGAAGGCGAAGCTGGCACCCGTGGCCAGCTTGCCGTCGCGCGAACGGTAATCGGCACCGAACGTGGCCGACAGCGGTGTTTGCTGGTCCAGGCGATTGTCCGGCCCCGGCACCACGTCCACGCGCGACCAGTTGCGCGCCACGCTGGCCCGCAGGTCGACAGCGGGCGCATCGTCCAGCACAGCCGCCAGCGGGAACTTGGCTTCCAGCTCGATGCTCCGGGTCGTGGCATTGCCGTCGTTGACCGGCGTGGCGATCCACCGGCCGTTCTCGAGGAACAGTCCCTGCCGCGTATAGCCACTGATGCGCCGCATCGAGGCCGCCGCCGACAACAGCGCATTGTCGCCCCAGTAGTGCTCGTACGACGCGTCGATGCCCGAGGCCAGTTCGGGCTGCAGGTCTGGATTGCCGCGGCGATCGGGCTCGGTCTGGCTGTTGTTGGTGGACGTGAAGCGCCGCGGCACCAGGTTGTTCGGGCTCGGCGCCTTGTAGGTACGGGTCAGCGCCAGGCGTACCTGGTCGCGGCTGTCCGGCAGCTTGTACAGGGTTTGCGCCAGCGGGCTCCACACGCTGTTGGTCTGGCTCACGGTGTCGAAGCTGTCGCCCTCGCTGGTGGTTTCAATGCCTTCCCAGCGCAGGCCGGCATAGACCGACCAGCGCGGCGTGAGATTCCACTCATCCTGCGCGTACAGCGCCAGCCTCGTGACCTTCGCCTCGTAGCCCTCGTCCGAATCCACCGCGGCATAGCCCGGCAGGTCGGCCTCGTCCTCGGTGCGCACGTCGTCGCGCAGCGTCAGGCCGGCATCCCAGCCCATCGACAGCGCATGATCTTCCAGCCAGGGCGCGGAGTACTTGCCCTGGGTGGAAAAGCCCTTTTCGGTCGTTTCGCTGAGAACGGTCGCGTCGCGCCCCAGCACGGCGGCGCGGTAGTCGAACTCGTGCCACGTGCCGTCCGAGCGCATGCCGCTGATGCCCGCTTTGGCATCGAGCTTGCCGCCCTCGCCCAGCCGTTTTACCCAGTTCAGGTCGGTCCGGGCGAACAGGCTGCGGTTGCTGTTGTACATATCGCGCACATCGAAGCGCGGCGGCGTGCCCAGTTCGGTATCGATTTCCTGGTAGCCGTGATAGCGGTTGCGGTTGAAGTTGACGAAGGTTTGCGACGTCAGCGTATCGCCGCCGCCCAGGTTCCAGTTGAGCCGCGGAGCCAGGTTCATGCCTTCCCAGCGGCCGCCGTCCTGCTGGCGCGTGTGGCGCACCATGCGCAATTGACCGGCCGGGTCCACCAGCGTTTCCTCGACCGGGGAGGCGCGATCGTAGGTGCCGCGCCAGAAATTCCCGCTCAGCGAATACGACAGCGCGCCGTCCTTGTCCGACAGCTGCAGGCTGCCGCTCGGGCTGTTCTGGTCGGCGCTCTTGGCGGCACTGAGCTTGAGCTCGCGTTGTGCCGTCTTGACGGCCCGTTTCAGCACGATATTGATCGTGCCGGCGATCGACTGGGTGGAAAACTCGGCGCTGGCGGCGCGCACGATCTCGATGCGTTCGATCACGTCCGGCGACAGCGTATCGATCGAGAAACCAGCCGGTGCCCGTTCGCCATTCAGCAGGATCTGCGTGTAGCCGCTGCCCAAGCCGCGCATGCGGATGTCACCGCCGCCCCGGCCGGAGCCGCCGACCGTCACGCCGGGAATCCGCTTGAATACATCGGTGATCGCCGTATCGCCGTAACGCTTGATTTCCTCGTCCGAGACGACGATCTTGCTGGCGGTATCGTCGCGGCGCGGATCGTAGGCTGCGGCGGCGCCCTTGATTTCAACGGTCTGCATCGGTTCGGCCGGCTTTTGCGGCTCCTGTTGCGTGCGCTGTTCGCCGGTGTCGGGCAGGGTTTGCACAATATTGGCGAATGCGGGCAGCGAAGCGAGAATGGCAGCCGTCAACGCGGCCAGCTTGAATGGAATGAGGGAATTGGGCGAACGCATGGAAAACGTTTTATTGTAAAAAATTGAACGATAAAAAGCGGTGGTAGCGCTATTTTGCCGGAGTTTCAATCGAACAGCTTACATTGCCGGAAATATTTCCGGGTGATTCCCGCGCCATTGCCCCTGCGTGCGCGGCTATAATGCGCGCTGATCCAACCAATATTCCTTATCAGGAAATCCATATCGTGTCCGACCGCCTTGCCGTCCTCCCGCAATACCTGCTCCCGAAAGGAGCATTGACCAATTTCGCCGGCCGCGTGGCGGGCGCGAAAGGCGGGGCAATGACGACGCGGCTGATACGCTGGTTCGTCGGCAAATACGATGTGAATATGGCCGAAGCGGAAAATTCCGATATCGCCAGCTACCACAGCTTCAACGAGTTCTTTACCCGTGCGCTGAAACCCGGCGTGCGCCCGATTGCCGACGTGCCGTTCGTCTGCCCCGTCGATGGCCGCATCAGCCAGTTCGGCGCGATCGAGGACGACCAGATCTTCCAGGCCAAGGGCCACAGCTTCACGACGACGGCACTGGTGGGTGGCGACCGCGCCCTGGCCGACCTGTTCCGGCATGGCAGCTTCGCCAACCTGTACCTGTCGCCACGGGACTATCACCGCATCCACATGCCGTGCGACGGCAAGCTGACGCGGATGATCTACATTCCCGGCAGCCTGTTTTCCGTGAATCCGACGACCGCGCGCGGCATTCCCGGCCTGTTCGCCCGCAACGAGCGCGTGGTCTGCGTGTTCGACACGGCGCACGGCCCCTTCGTGATGACGCTGGTGGGCGCGACGATCGTCGGCAGCATGGCCACCGTATGGCATGGCGTCGTCAATCCGCCGCGCCAGGCGGACATCCGCGAATGGTCGTACCTCGACCAGCACATCATGCTGCGCAAAGGCGAGGAACTGGGCCGCTTCCTGCTGGGCTCCACCGTCGTCATGCTGTTCCCGAAAGACTCCCTCGCCTTCAACCCCGGCTGGCAGCCTGCCGGCGCCGTGCGGCTGGGCGAACCGATGGCCGCACTCCCGTAGTGTTCCCAGGCAAAACTGGGGACGTACCCTTGTTGTCAGGAAAATGGCGATAGGTGCCCGCTGGCTGCTTTGGCAGCTTGTCGGGCAAGCGGAGCTTTCCAGTCGCACGTCGGCCTCGTGACAGCCAGTTTCCCAAGAACAGGGGTACGTCCCCAGTTTTGCTTGGAAACAGGGGTACGTCCCTATTTTTTTGCGCTTGTGTCGTGGTGTGCTTCGAGCATGTCGAGGAAGGCGCGGGTCTTTGCCGGCATCAGCCGGCGGCCGGGAAACACGGCGTAGCCGGTGACGGCGGGGAAACTCCACTCGGGCAATACCTTGACCAGCGTGCCGGCGGCCAGCAGTGGTGCGGCGTAGCGGTCGGTGCAGCTGGCGATGCCGGCGCCGGCGGCGGCGAGCCGGGCCAGCAGTTCCGGCGAGTTGCCGGTCATCCGCACCGGCACTTCGCGCTCCCATTGCACTTTTCCCCGCGATAGCGTCCACTGCGCCATGCCGGACGCGGTACGTGACAGCCCCAGCAGATCGTGCCTGAACAGCTCGTCCGGATGCGATGGCAGCCCGCGCAGCACCGTGTACGACGGCGATGCGTACAGCGACCACGTGCTGAGCACCACCGGCCGGGCGGCCAGCGTGGCGTCGTCCGGCAGCGCCCCCATCCGCACGGCGAGATCGAAACCTTCGGCGACCAGGTCGACACGCCGGGGCGACAGATCGAACTGCAAGGAAACGGCCGGATATTTCGCCATGAACGCCGGCAGCAGGCTGCCCATGACTTCATTGGCGAAATCGGCCGGCATCGACACCTTCAGCAAGCCGTTCGGGGCGCCCTGCCGGTGCTGCGCCAGCGCGCCCGCGGCCGCCGTTTCCTCCGCCACCTTGCGCGCGTGTTCGAGCAGGCTGGTGCCGAATTCGGTCAACACCAGGCGGCGCGTCGTGCGCTGCAACAGGCGTTCGCCCAGCCGGGCTTCCAGCAGCGACAGCCGCCTCGACACGGTCGACTTCGGCAAGCCGGTCCGCTCGGCTGCCTGGCTGAAGCTGCCTGTTTCAACGATGCGGGCAAACAGCAGCAGATCGCTTGGGTCGATATCCACGTGCAGCCTCCTTGATTGTTCCACTAGTGGATGAATGTTATCCATTTTACCGTCTTTATCGGCACGAATGGAACGCGTAAAGTACATCCATCGCAGCAATCAACCAATTCAACGGAGCACACCATGAACATCCTGCAAATCAATTCCAGCGCCCGCAGCAACGGTTCCGAATCCACCCGCGTGGCCGACGCGATCGTCGCGAAGCTGGCGGCCGGCGGCAACGCCACCGTCGTGCGCCGCGACCTGGCCGCGGCCCCCCACCCTGTGCTGGACGAGGCCGCCCTGCAGGCCCTGTTCACGCCGGCGGACCAGCGCAGCGCCGAGCAGGCCGCCCGCGTGGCGCTCGACGACGCGCTGATCGCCCAGGCACAGGCGGCCGACGTGATCGTGATCGGCGCGCCGATGTACAACTTCGGCATCACCGTGCAACTGAAAAGCTGGTTCGACGCGATCGCCCGCGCCGGCGTCACGTTCAAGTACGGCGCGACCGGCCCGGTCGGTCTGCTGACGGGCAAGAAGGTGTATGTGGCGGTGACCCGCGGCGGCCTGCACAAGGATGCCCCGTCCGACACGCAATTGCCGCATCTGAAGGCCTTCCTGTCGTTCGTGGGCCTGACCGATGTACAGTTCGTGTTTTCGGAAGGCCATGGCCTGGGCGCGGACGCCGTGGCCCGTGCCCGCGCCGACGCGGACGACCAGATCAACGCCGTGCTGGCTTAAGCCGGCAAGCAGACAAGCAAGCAAACCGCCAGTATCGGGAACAAGGAGAACAATCATGAGCAACAACGCAGAAACCGTCCGCCGTCCACGCAGCGTGGAGCGCGTGATCCAGGGCCAGGCCGTGATGGATGGCGCGGGCGTGAAGATCAACCGCGTGCTGACCCAGCCGCTGCAGCGCCGCCTCGATCCGTTCCTGATGCTGGACAATTTCGGTTCGGAAGAAGCCAGCGACTACCTCGCCGGCTTCCCCGACCACCCGCACCGCGGCTTCGAGACCGTGACCTACATGCTCGAAGGCCGCATGCGCCACCGCGACAGCGCCGGCAACGAAGGCCTGCTGGAAAACGGCGGCGTGCAATGGATGACGGCCGGCCGCGGCGTGATCCACTCCGAGATGCCTGAGCAGGAAGCGGGCCTGATGGAAGGCTTCCAGCTGTGGCTGAACCTGCCCGCGAAAGACAAGCTGATGAAGCCCTGGTACAAGGACTTCAAGGCCGCCGACATCCCCGCGTTCACCACCGCCGAAGGCGCCACGGTGCGCGTGATCGCCGGCCACAGCCACGGCGTGACGGGCGCCGTGACGCGCGACGTGACGGAACCGGTCTACCTCGATGTCGAACTGCCGGCCGGCGCCACGTTCAGCCAGTTGCTGCCGGCCGGGCACAACGCTTTCCTCTATCCGTACCGCGGCAGCGTGACGGTGGCCGGCAAGGTGGTGGCGGAGCGCAGCATGGCGATCCTGGCCAACGAGGCGGAGGCGGACGGCGCCACCGTCGCGGCCCCGGCCGCGGCCGCGGCCCGCTTCATCCTGGTCGCGGGCCGCCCGCTGAACGAGCCGATCGCCCAGTACGGCCCGTTCGTGATGAACACGCAGCAGGAGATCCACCAGGCGGTGCAGGACTTCCGTGCCGGCCTGCTGGGAGAAGAAGCCCAGGACGCCACCTGACCGCGGCAGCGTGGTCGGCTAGAATGCACGCATGACCACGCTGATCGACCTGTTCAAACGGCTGAGCCGGGCCCTCGGGCTCGACACGGCCGACTCTTTCCCGCCCGGCCACGCCTACGCGCGCACGCGCTGGAACGCGGCCTACTTCGACATCGCTTCCGACGTCAAGCCGGACGACATGGAGCGCCGCATCTGCGAAGCGATCGCCAACACGCCGCTGGTCTTCGCCCACATCACCAATCCCACGCCGCGCATGCAGCGCGCGCTGTTCGGCATCCTGGAACAGCGTTTGCGGCTGCACCACGAACGCGAGGCGGCGCAACTTGCCGCCCTGCTGATACAGGCTTACCGGAGTCCGCATATCGTCGAAGCGATGCCGGGCCTGAAAGCGGCAATCGCCGCCACCGCGCACGATGAGGCTCCGGCGCGCATCCGTACGGTGCTCGACTTCATGGCGCAGCGGGATGCGCCGTTCGACGTGATCGAGATGCGCTGAACCGCGCTTCGACAGTCGGGCTGCAATCGCAGGACCTCGAGATGATTGCCTCGACCTGCCACGACGGCATGCCGGCAGCGGCATGCACCGCCATCCCCGCGTTTTCTGCACGTTGCGGACACACCTCCTCAAATACTAAATGAGCCACTGCCTGCGCACGATTAAAAGAAACTATATTAATTTATTTTTAATACAGGATTGCTAACCGAGCTCGACGGTATTAGATTAGGAGCGGTTCGGCGCTGAACAACATACAAGAGAAGTCTTCCTTAACCACAGTTTTTGGAGCCAAATCGTGCGTATGTCCCTCTCTGCGAAAACCGCTGTCGCTACCGCCGTCCTGCTGCTTTCCGCCAGTGCCGCGCAAGCGGATATCACTTCCTATTCCAGCCAGTCCGCCTACCTCGCGGCCGTCGGCAATACCGGCGTCGATACCTTCGACGATCTCGGCATCGAACCCTACGAGGGCCCCTTGATCCGTGACGCGGGCGACTATTCGTATGAACTCAGCACCGGTCCCGAGACCGCGGAGCTGTGGGGCGCAAGCGACGATGGCACGGATATGTGGGTAACGCCGGGCTGGAGTGGCGACGGACTGACCTTCACGCTGAACGGCCCGGTTGCCGGCGCCGGCGGCTTCTTCTTCGGTTCCGACCTGTTCGGTCTCTCGGCACCGCTCGATGCCATCACGATCACGGCAACGGACAGCAGCGGCGCCACGCTGACCTACACGATCGAGGCACCGGAATCCGGTTCCTTTGTCGGCTTCGTGTCGGACGTGGCACTGACCTCGCTGTTCGTCCTGCGTGGCGAGAATGACCCGGGCGTGTTCACCACGGTCAACGACCTGCACCTGTCCGTGGCAGCCGTGCCGGAACCGGAAACGTACGGCATGATGCTGGCTGGCCTCGGCCTGCTGGGCTATGCCGCGCGCCGCAAAGGCCGCACGTCGTAACGAGGTAAACACGGGCTTGTCCGGCGACAGGGCGGTCCGTGCGGCCGCCCTGTGCATTCAGGCCGAGGCCCCGGCCGGGAGCGCCGGCCGCGCCACGGCCGGCACGTATTTTTCACGCAGCAGCATGAACGGTGTTTCCACCACCTTGTACAGCAGCCAGCCCGCGCCCAGGCTGGCAACGGCCAGTACCGCGATACCGGCCGCCCCGCCCGGGTCGGTGCCCATCGGCCGCAAGGCCTTGGCCAGCACCACGCACAGCTGCTTGTGGGTCAGGTAGATCGCGTACGACCACACCGCCACGCTGCCCGCCCCGGGCACCCGCATGCGCGCGAGCAGCGACGCGGGGCTCAGCGCCGCCAGCACCAGCAGCGCAAAACCCAGCGCCAGCAGCGGATAGCCGAACACGGTGACCGCGTGGCCGAAGTGGTCGTCCAGGAACAGCTTCATGGCCAGCGACGTCACCAGGATGCCGGCCGCCAGCGTCCAGTTGCCGAACGATGTGATGCGCACCCACAGCGGCGCATGGCATTGCCGGATCATCGCCAGCGCCACGCCGGCCAGCAATTCATCGAACCGGCACAGCGTGGCATAGTAGACCTCCGTATAGAACCGGCCGTTGCCCCATTGCGGCGGCCGGGCCTCCTGCCAGCCCATGTCGCGAAACAGCATGCCGGCCAGGAAACCGCAGGCCAGCGCACACCAGCCCAGCGTCACGGCGTTCCGGCAGCGCGCGATCAGCAGCGCCACGACCGGCAGCACGAAATAGAACTGCTCTTCCACGCAGAGCGACCAGGAATGGGAAAACCGCGTGCCCGGCACCAGGCCGAGATTGAGCGTAAAGGTCAGGTATTGCCACCACGGCGCGTGGCGCGTGCCGTCGATGAACGGCGGCCAGAATGCGTAGAGCGCCAGCACCACGTAATAATTGGGCAGCGTGCGCAACAGGCGGCGCGCGGCGAACCGGCCCATCGAGAAATTGCCGGCGCGCAGGCCGGCCAGGATCTGGTTGCCGATCAGGTAGCCGGACAGTGCGAAGAACAGGTCCACGCCCGTCCAGCCGATCTTGCTGACGAAGCCGAACGTGGCTTCGTCGGTCACGAAGCTCATGTAGTGATTGGCGAACACGAGCACGATCGCGAGGGCGCGCAGCGTGTCCAGGCCGGGCTGGCGGGTGGAGGGTTGCATGGCCGGCATTGTACTGCCGCGCCCTGCGGCGGCGCTAAAATGGCGCTCTCATTGTTTCGAGGACCAGCATGAACCGCACACTGCACTTCCGATCCCTCCATTACGCGGGCCAGGGTCCGGGCCCCCGGCTGATCGTCACCGGTGCCGTGCACGGCAACGAAACGGCCGGCACGCAAGGCATCGAACGGGTGATGGCGCAGCTCGACAGTGGCGACCTCGCCATCGTCAACGGCAGCGTCACCTTCGTGCCGGTCGTCAATCCCCTGGCCTACGCCAAAGGCGAACGGGCCGGCGACCGCAACCTGAACCGCAACCTGTTCCCTAAGGCCGATCCGCAGGATTTCGAAGACCGCGTCGCCAACTGGCTGTGCCCGCTACTGGCGGCACATGACGTGCTGCTGGACCTGCACTCCTTCAACTCGCCGGGCGAGCCGTTCGTGATGGTGGGCCCGCGCGACAACGATGGTCCGCTGGAACCGTTCCGGCGCGAACGGGAAGAACGTGCACTGGCCCGTGTGCTGGGCGTGCGGCGTTTCGTCGACGGCTGGCTGCGCACGTATGGCGCGGGCGTGCGGCGGCGCCTGCGCGACGATAGCCGGCTTGAAACGGTACTGCGCTACGGTGTCGGCACGACCGAGTTCATGCGCACGACCGGCGGCTATGCGCTGACGCTCGAGTGCGGCCAGCACGACGATCCGCAGGCGCCCGACGTGGCGCACCGCGCCATCCTGAACACCCTGGCGCACCTCGGCCTGATCGATGCGCCGCGGCCCCCTCCCATTCCGCGAGAACGGATGGAAGTGCTGTCGATGGACGAAGTGCACGACAAGCGCGGCGATGGCGACACATTCAGCCGGGCATGGACCAGCTTCGACCGCGTGCACCGGGGCGACGAGATCGGCCGCCGGGCCGATGGCACGCCGGTGCTGGCCGAGGCCGATTGCGTCATCCTGTTCCCGGACCGCGCGGCCACCGCCGACAGCGAGTGGTACTACCTGGCGCGGGTCAACGGCGATTTCTGAGGCGCCCGCCGGCCCGGCAACCGCGGCACGATCATGCCATGGGCCTGCGGAGCAATATTTAAACCATTAAAACTCCTGTTTGAAGCGTTCCCTGCAAGGGTTGAATTTATATCGTACTATCCCGATATGCGTATCGGAGCAATACGATAGACGCATCGAGAAAACCTGATATGACTGAACTCGACATCGACGCCATCCACAAGGCACTGGCCAACCCGGTCCGCCGCGACATCCTCGGCTGGCTGAAGGAGCCGGAAACGCATTTCGCCGACCAGCTTCACCCGCTCAGCCTGGGCGTGTGCGCGGGCAAGATCGACGAGCGCTGCGGCCTGTCGCAATCGACGGTGTCGGGCCACCTGGCGGTCCTGCAAAAGGCGGGGCTCGTCTCGGTGACGCGCCTTGGACAGTGGAATATGTTCAAGCGTAATGAAGAGGTCATCGCGGCATTTCTCGATCACATCAACACTGGCCTGTAACGCAGACAACACTGCGCAGGCACTTTCTACAGGAAACGATATGACCACTCTGTTCGACCCCATCACCATCGGCGGCGTGACGCTGAAAAACCGCGTCGTCATGGCGCCCCTCACCCGTGCCCGCGCTGTCGGCCCCGGCCGCGTGCCGAACGCACTGATGGCCGAATACTATGCCCAGCGTTCCGGCGCCGGACTGATCCTTTCGGAAGCCACCTCGGTGACGCCGCAGGGTGTCGGCTACGAGAACACGCCGGGCATCTGGTCGGATGAGCAGGTCGAAGGCTGGAAACTGGTGACCGAAGCGGTCCATGCGAAGGGCGGCAAGATCTTCCTGCAGCTGTGGCACGTCGGCCGCATTTCCGATCCCAGCCTGCTGGACGGTGCCGCGCCGGTAGCGCCGAGCCCGATCGCGGCCAAGGGCCACGTCAGCCTGCTGCGTCCGATGCGCCCGTACGCGGTACCGCGCGCGCTGGAAACCGCTGAGATCCCGGGCGTGGTCGCCGCATACCGCAAGGGCGCGGAAAACGCCAAGCGGGCCGGTTTCGACGGCGTGGAAATCCACGGCGCCAACGGCTACCTGCTCGACCAGTTCCTGCAAGACAGCACGAACCAGCGCACCGATGCCTACGGCGGCCCGATCGAAAACCGCGCCCGCCTGCTGCTGGAAGCAACCGACGCGGCCATCGACGTGTGGAGCGCCGACCGCGTCGGCATGCACCTGGCACCGCGCCGCGATTCGCACGACATGGGAGATTCGGACCCGGCCGGCACGTTCGGCTACGTGGCACGCGAACTGGGCAAGCGCAAGATTGCCTTCATCTGCGCGCGCGAAGCCATCGGCGAAGACAGCCTGGGCCCGCTGCTGAAGAAGGAATTCGGCGGCGTGTACATTGCCAACGAGCAGTTCAGCCTCGAAGCCGCGCAGCAGGCGCTGAACGATGGCACCGCCGACGCGATCGCCTGGGGCAAGGACTTCATCGCCAACCCGGACCTGCCGGAACGCCTGCGCACCGGCGCGTCGCTCAATCCGCAGCGGCCGGAGCTGTTCTACGCGCCCGGCGCGGAAGGGTATATCGATTATCCGGCGCTGGCCTGACGCCTGGCCCATGCCGGCAGCCATTCACGGAGATGGCTGCCGGCTATCTGGCGGACAGGTGGCAATTGTCTGCCGACTGTCTGCCGACTACCTGCCGGCTCCGCCGGCTTTCCGGTCCTTACCGCGGCACGCTGTAGTTGACCGGCACGAACCGGTAAGCCTTGCCGTTGCCGCGCAAGTGCCCCAGGCCGGGGAACGGCAGGTGTGCCGCACCGATCAGGTAACCACCCTTGGCGGCGTTCGCGAACGCCGCCTTGCGCGCTGCCAGCGCCGCCTTCGTATCGCTGTCGAAGTCGATCGTGACCGATGGATCGTCGAACTGGATGAAGTGCGCGTGCATCAGGTCGCCGATCAGCACCAGTTTCTCGCCGCGGCTTTCGATGACATAGCTGGTATGCCCGGGCGTGTGGCCATAGCTGGACGTTGCGCGGATACCCGGCACCAGGTCCGTATCGCTGTCGAACGGCTTGAAGCGGTTCGCGCCGGCATACGCGGCCAGCGACGCCTGGGCACCCTGGAAGAAACCTTTCGCCTGTTCCGGCGCAGCGTCCTGCTTCGCCTTGCTCAGCCAGAAATCCGCATCGTGCCGGTCCGCGCGCACCACCGCATTCGGGAAAGCGGCCTTGTCGGCATTGCCCAGGCCGCCAACGTGGTCCGGGTGCAGGTGCGTGAGGTAGATTTCATCTACCTGCTCAGGCTGGTAGCCGGCTGCCCGAAGGCTCGCTTGCAGCTTGCCCAGCGTCGGGCCGAACAGGCCGCCGGCGCCCGCGTCCACCAGCACCAGCTTGCTGCCGGTATTAATGAGGTAAGCATTGACCGACGTTTCAACCGGCGCTTTCAGGAAATGGTTGGACAGCGCGCTCTGCAGCTTCGCCGGCTTTTCATGCAGCAGCTTGTCCATCGGCAGATCGACGGTCCCGTCGGACAGCGCGGTGACTTCGATGTCGCCGACCATCATGCGGTAGAAGCCAGGCGCCGGGGTCTTCGCCAGGGGCGCGGCCGCGCTGGCGGCACCGGTCACGGCCAGCAGCGCGGCGGCGATCGCGGAACGAGTGAAAATAGTCATGGATGGATGTTCTTGTATGTTGCGGGATTCAGAGATTACCCGAAACACCATTCCCCTGCAGAGAACTCGCGGCCCCTGGCCGCCGCTTCAGAAACTGAGCGGCACGCGTACCGACAGCGACACGTCAGGCGTGTCGCGCGTCAGCCCGGCGCCGACCGTGACGTTGACGGTACGCCGGTCGCTCAGGCGGTAGGAGAATCCCATCAGCAGGGTGCCCAGTTGCGTGCGCACCGAGCCGGGGACCGTCATGCCGTTCTGCTTCGTGCGCCCCATCGAGCTATGGTCGTAGCCCAGGCTCAATGAAGCCTTCTCGTTCAGCGCCAGGCCGATGCCGAAGTTGAAGCCGATGACCGCGCCAGGCTTCACCTCGCCGAGCGGCTCGGTTTCGCCGTTCAGCACGCGGCGCGACACATCGCTGCGCTTGACGTTATGCAGGTAGCTGACGCTGCCGAAGAAAATCGCCGGGTCGCTGGGAAACAGCCAGGTCACGCTTGGCTGTACGCCGTAGAAGCCGGACCCCGTGGGCAGATCCAGCGGCAGGCCGGTACCGGTCGCATTCGCCCCAATGCAGCGCCGGGTGCAATCGGTGACGACTTCGAACGGGTCGCGGCCGGTACGGGTCTTGACGCGCAGGCCGGCCACGTAATAAGGCTTGTCGACGCCGCCATCGTTCAGTTGATGGCGCAACGACATTTCCACGTCGCCAACGGCGCGCCCGCTGGTATCGAACACGCGTTCGACGGCGGTGCCGGTAAACAGTTCGCGGCTTACCGTGGAATCCGAGCGGTACACGTAGGGCACCCGCACTTCGACTTCGGTGCGGTTGGTCAACCCGTGCCGGGCGGCCAGCGCCGCGGTGAAGGTATTGCGCTTTACTTCGCGCACGTCGATCAGCCCGATCAGCAGCGCCGGGATGATCGTGTAGCCCACCAGTGCCACGCGGTTGCTGGACGAATAACCGAACTGGAACGACGGCTCGAGCACGGTGCGGCCGCGCGCCGTCAGCACACCCGGCGCCTCGAACAGCGGCGCCACCTCGGGCGGGCGCAGGTCGCGCGCGGGCGCCTGCCCGACCGATCGAGAGGGGCCGGCGGCCGATGCGGCCGATGCAGCCGGCTGCGTGCCTGTGCCGGGCGGCGGCAGTGGCGGCTGCGGCTGCGACTGCGCAGCCGGGCCGGCGCCGCGCATCGTCGCCAGGACCGTGGGCGGCAAGGGACGCGGCGCCGGTGCGCCTGCCTGTGCCGACGCCCCCTCCCAGCCATCGACACTCGGCACCGCCGGCATGGTGCCGGGAGCATCGTCGCGCGCCATCGCCAACGCCTCGCGCAGTTGCCGCAGCAGCGTGCGCTGCTCCGCGAGTTCCTGGCGCAACCGATGCAGTTCGGCCGAAAGCTCGGCCGCCGTGGGCCCCTCGTCCAGTGCCGCCGGTGGCGGTTTACTCTGCGCCAGCGCGCTCAGCATGAACAGGGACAGGCCGGCCGAACCGGCGCGCAGGGTCTGGACGAAGCGCATGGGTGGCTCCTCGGAGTGATGGTCGAGTGGTGCGCGGGGTGGAAACGGAAAGGCCGCTCAGCGCGGCACGATGGCTGTCGACAGCGACTGGCGCAGGCTGTCGCCGAAATGCATGTCGTTCAGGATCGACAGGCTGTTGACGGTGGCGTCGATCGTGGTCTGGCTGCGGATCAGCTGGTCGTTGGCGCTGTTTTGCAGGACCAGGCCCGCCAGCGGCTGCGCTGCCTGTACCAGCGCGCTGCCTTCGCCGACACGCGCGACCTGGAACGTCGACAATGCGGATCGGCCCGCCAGCGCGGCAGCGTCCATCGACAACTGGCCGCTGGCGATGGTGTTGCCGTTCAGGCTCAGCACGCGGTCGACGGACAGCGCGACCAGCAGGCCGTTGCCGGTCTCGAAGCCGCCCCGGGCATCGGCCAGCACCTGTTCGGCGACCGGTTGCCATTCGGCCGGGCCACCACTGGCGGCGGCAGCGGCGCCGGCAGCGGCAGGTGCATGGACGGCTGCATCGGTGGCCGCATCGGTGGCTGCATGGGCCGCTGCATCGGTGGCTGCATGGGCCGCTGCATCGGCGCCTGCATCGGTGGCGCATGCCGGTGCGGCCAGGCATGCGGCGGCCAGGTATGCGGCCGGCAGATACACGGTGGCCAGCACGCGCGCGCGGGGCAACGGCAACCATGGCTTGCTCATCTTCACTCTCCTTTTAAAAATCGCCGGCGTCGAGCTTTGGCAGCGTCACGCGCCCCAGGCCTTCGCGCCCCAGTGCATCGCCGGGGGGCATGCGCGGCGCCACCACCCAGTCGGATCGTTCATTGAAGCGCGCTTTCGCTGCGCGGTCATGGATCACGAACAAGAGTTGGTTCAGCCAGATCGCCTCGAATGCGGCGCGCGGCAAGGCGCGCGTGCCGCCGGAAGGATCGCCGAACAGCACACGCCCGTCCCGTACGCCCTTGACGACGACAAAATGCCGGTAGCCATGTTCGGCCACCAGCACGATTGCAGGCAAACCCGCCTTGGCGAGGCTGTCCAGCGGCTGCTGGAAACCGTCCGCCGTGAAGCCGTGCGCCGCGAGAAAACGCTTCATGTCCAGCAGCGAGAAACCTTCCTTGCGAATGCGCCGCTGGTCGCCGCCAGCAAACATTTCCGCGAATGCCTGCTGTTCGCTGACGGGGTAGGCGTAGTGATGCGTCAGCAGCGTGGCCAATGCCGCCGAGCCGCAACTGAAGTCGTATTGCTGGCGCACGGTGGCGCGGTAGCGCGATTCCTTCAGGCTCACGACCCGCATCGACACAGGGCCGCTGCCGGCGAACGGCACGTCGACGGCACGGGCTGGCGTAGCGGCCACCAGCCACAGCAGTAGTGCCAGGCACGACGTTAGTCCCAGGTACGAAGGCAGTGCCAGGCACGAAGGCGACGCCCGCCACGGCACGGCGGCGGCGGACCGCGGCCGCGGCACGGCCGGCCCGCTCCGGGCCGTCCGCCATGGAAGAGCGTTCATCGGATCTGCACGTTGACGATGGTTGCGTTCTGGATCAGCACGTTGGCGCCCGAGTTCTGGATCACCATCGGCAAACCCGATGCATTGCTGAACGCGCCATCGGTGATATTGTTCGTCCCGGTAACCACATTGACCGCGCTGTTGCCGCCAACGGTGCCGCTCAAGCGCATGTCGCTCCACGGCGTTTCGGTGCCGCCGCGAAGCTCCGCCAGACTGGCATCGCCGAGCGCGCCTGCCGCGTTATCGGGCCTGTCATCGGGCACGCTACCGCGCGGCACAGCGGCTCGCACGGCCGGATTCGGGACAGCCGGCAGGCCGCGCACCGCCTTGGCTAGCGGCAGCGGATCTGCCGCTACCGCGAATAGTTGCAATCCGGCTTCTCCAGCGGCAGGCGCCGTGGCTGCCGGCACACTCGCCATCAACAATGCCGCCGCCCCGGCCAGCTGCGCACAGCCGCGCCACCGCGCCGACGCCATGCGTATCCGGCATGCAGGGTTGGCAGGCCCTCCTCCCGCCTGGGTCATTCGATCGTGCATGTTGCCTCCACTGTTACGGCATCGGGTCGCGCGAACGCACGGCTGGAGCCGGCAGTCCGCGCACTCACGTCCACCTGGCCAGCCACCCGGCAACCGTGCGATGAAAGCGTGGCCGATTCTCCTGCGCCACGCCGCGTCGCGCTGCCCCGGGATAGCCGGCTACCCCGGGGTACCGCACGTGCCTGTCAGGAAAAGCCATCGCTTTCATCTACCACGCCGTTGCCGGGCGACCGCAAGTGGGTCGCATCGCACTCCCTGCTAGCGCCCCACCGCCAGGTTGGCCTGCACGTTGACGCTCTGTTGCACGAGCGAGCTGATGCCGCTGTTCTGGCTGATCACGGAAATGCCCGCCGCCGATTGCGCCACGCCGCTCATCGTGTTGGACATATTGAAGGTACCGGCATTGACCGTGTTGGTACCGCCCGCGCCACCCGTGCCGCCCGCGCCGGCGCCGCCCGCCGCGTTGCCGGCCGTGGTAGCGCCGGTCGCGCCGCCTGCCCCACCCGTGCCTGCGCCGCCGGCGCCGCCCGCGCCGCCGTCACCGGCCGTGGCATCGCCATTGGTCGCGCTGCCACCGGTCCCGGCACCGCCCGTGCCGGCACCCGCAGTTGCCGTACCGCCCGTGCCCGCGCCACCCGCCGCACCGGCGCCCGCCGTGTTCGATGCGCCACCGCTGGCCGCACCCGCGCCACCGGCCGCACCGGCTGCCCCGGCACCGGCAACGCTGCTGCCGCTGCCACCGGTCGCACCTGCGCCACCCGCGCCGGCCGTGCCGGACGCGCCAGCGCCGCCGGCCGTCGCGGCCGCGGCACCCGCGCCGCCGCCACCCGAGGTGTTGGTGCCGCCTGCCGCGCCGGCACCTGCCGTGCTGGTGCCGGCGGCACCGGCACCGCCAGCGCCGCCGGTACCGCCACCGGCGCCTGCGCCACCCGCCGCTCCGGCGCCCCCTGCCCCGCCGGTCTGCGTGCCCGCGTTCGCGGTGCTGGCGCCCGTCGTGGCCGCGCCACCACTGCCGGCTCCGCCACTGCCGGCGCCGCCCGTGCCGCCCGCACCGCCGCCCGCACCGCCACCCGCTCCGCCCGACGTGGTGCTGGCGGTCTGGTCACCCGTGCTCGGCGGCGGGTCGCCGGATGGCGTGCCGCTCGTCGTGCTGGCCGTGCCGGCGCCGGAGGTACCCGCGCCACCATAGCCCGCGGTGCCGGTGCCTGCACCGCCAGGGCCGGTGCCCCCGGTACCATTGCCGGAAGATGCCGAGGTGCTCACGTCGGCTCCGCCGGAATCGGCATTGCCGGCCGCGGCACCGCCACCACCCGCGCCGCCGGCGCCGCCCAGGCCGCCCAGGCCCGCGGTGCCGCCGGCACCACCCGTTGCCGCGCCCGTGCCACCGCCACTGCCGCCAGCCGCGCCGGTGGCATTGCCGCTGGCACCACCCGCGCCGCCGGTGGCCGCACCGGCCACGCCGCCGGCACCGCCAGTGCGCGCACCGCCCGCAGCGCCGCTACCGCCGGCGCCGCCATAGCCATCCGAACTGGTGCCGCCCGCGCCGCCGTAGCCGCCGCTGCCGCCCGCGCCGCCAGCGCCGGTGGTGGCGCCTGTAGCGAGGCCGCCGGCGCCGCCGGCGCCACCACTGGTCGCGCCATTGGTGGCATTGCCGCCGGTTGCCATGCCGCCCGAACCCGCGCCGCCGGTGGCACTACCGTTGGTGGCCACGCCACCGATGCCGCCGGCAGCGCCCGCCGCGCCGGTACCGCCGCCGCCAGCGCCGGCCGTGGCCGCCGCATTGCCGCCCGTGGCGGCACCGCCGACGCCGCCCGCGCCGGTACCACCACTGGCGGCGCCGTTGTTGGTGGCGACATTGCCGATGTCCTGCACGGTGTTGCCGGTGACGGTGCCTGTCAGTGCGCTGGTCGCGGTGGCGCTCGAGGTATTGAACGCATTGTCGAGGTTGGTGGTCGCCGTCGCGCCATTGTTGGCGGCGGCGGTACCGGTCGCCAGAGCGCTGGCGTAGCCGGTGCTGTTGTTGTTGTTGTTGGCCTGGGTGTTGTCACGGTTGGAGCTGGCATCGCTGTAGCTGTTGTCGATCGTTGCCGTGGAAGCGTCGTTGGCATGGGCTCCGGCGCCGCTCTGGGTCACCGCCGACGTCGGATCGGTGGTCTGGGCATAGACCCCGCTGCAGGCGAGCGCGATTGCCGTGGCAAGCATTGTTTTCTTCATTTGATTTCCTCACTGAAGTAGTTGGCCGCGATAGGAAGTTCCGTCATCGTTTCGATGCGATTCCGCTGATGGTTTCTCCGAAACGCCGCGGGTTGCGTGGTCGATTCCCGCGTCAGTGGCTTATCGCAAGCTTGGTGCCATGCGGCTGCAGATTCGCTAAATGGTTGAAATCGTTGGTATTTCACCGTGCGGCACCGCAGGCTGGGAATGGCGTATGTCACTCGGGTGCAACAAGCGGACGGAACTTTATGGCTGCTTGTTCCCGCTGGGTTCACCCTGCAATAAGGATCGGGAGGGACTGTCACATCCGTGTGACTGCCGGAAGTGCGGCGAACGCGGCCGCGCGATCGAATGACGCGCCGGTGTCGGTCCGGTGTCGGTCCGGGTGTCGGTCCGGCCAGCGCTCCGTGCTCGACCGGGAGGCGTCACGGACCTTGCCTTGCCCTCTCGATCGCGCCGGCAGCCGCGCGTCAGCCTTCGCGCTTGCGCGCCGGCGGCGCGATACTGTGCTTGGCCATCAGCCGGTACACCGTCATGCGCGACACGCCCAGTTCACGCGCCACGTGCGTAATGCTCTTGCCGGCACCGAGACCGGCCTCGATGGCGCGCCGTTCGGCCTGCACGCGGGCGCCGTGCAGCGCCAGCGCCGGCACGATGGCGCCGTCCAGGCCCAGGTCGTGCGGCATGATCAGTCCGCCTTCCGCCATCACGGCCGCGCGGCGCACCCGGTTATGCAGCTCGCGCACGTTGCCGGGCCAGTGGTGCGCGTGCATCGCTTCCAGTGCGTCGTGCGAAAAACCGCGCACATGCCCCGAACGTTCGCGCGCGTGATCGCGGAAGAAGGTCTCCGCCAGCGCCGCCACATCCTCGCGGCGCTCGCGCAGCGGCGGCATCTCCAGGGTGAGCACGTTGAGGCGGTAGTACAGGTCCTCGCGGAATGTGCCGCGCGCCACTGCGTCGTCCAGCCGCACGTGCGAGGCCGCGATGACGCGCACATCGACCGGAAGCGGCCGCGTGCCGCCCAGGCGGTAGATCGTTTTTTCCTGCAGGAAGCGCAACAGGTTCACCTGCATGTCGAGTGGCAGGTCGCCGATCTCGTCGAGGAATACCGAGCCGCCGGCCGCCGATTCGATCAGGCCGGCACGTGCCCGGCCGGCACCGGTGAATGCGCCGCGTTCGTGGCCGAACAGCTCGGACTGCACTAGGCTTGCCGGAATCGCGCCGCAATTGATCGGCACGAACGGGCCGGCCGCCCGCGCCGACCCCTCATGCACGGCGCGCGCGGCCAGCTCCTTGCCGGTGCCGCTCTCGCCCCAGATCAGTACCGGCGCATCGGCCGCTGCCACCTTGCGCAACTGCCGGCGCAGGCGCGCGATCGCCTCGCTGCCGCCGGTAAGGCGCGAAACGTGCGGTTCGGCGGCATGGCGCGCTTCGCCGGATGCCGCGTCCAGCTTGGCCATGCCGTGCGCATGCCCCAGGGTCTGCCCCAGCCGCGCCGCATCCACCGGCATCGTGTGAAAATCGAGGCAATGGTCGGCAACGAGCTTGCGGCAGGCGGCTTCGTCGAGCGCGGTTGCGGAGCAAAGCGCGATCCAGCGTGTGCGGCTGTGTTCGCGCAACAGTCGGTCGAGCGGCCCGATGACGGCATGCCTGTCGAGCACGACAATGCCGACCGGGATCGGGTGCGCACTCAAAACCGCATGCGCACCGGCGGGGTCGCGCGCTGCGTGGATCGTGAATCCGGGCGCTGCGGTGTCCAGTACGGCTGCGGTATCCGCATCGGGAGTTGGAACGCAAAGCAATTGTCTTAATTGCATTTTAATATCAACAATTTCGTGAGAACAAGGCCAGTCTGGCCGTCGGCACCTTATCGGGCCTGCGCTTCAAGCCCCCGGGCAAGCCATACACACCGCCTTGCCGCGCCGTATGGGCACGGATAGAATGCCGTCCGCGGTTTCATGAAGTGAAATCAACCGTTCCGGTGGATGCCGGGCTACCGCGCCAACGTCAGAACAAGGTAAGCATCACATGAGCACGAGCAACGGAGACATGAACAGCGGCGACGCGAGCGACGGCACAAGCAACGGCACGAGCAACGGCGCGAACCGCAGCGGCGCTACCGGCGGCAGCGCGGACGAATACCAGCTGCACCCCGACCGGCTGCCAGGGGTTGGACAGCGCCTGGCCTTGCGAGTTCTGCATTTATTTGGCTGGCGCGTGCTTTACCGCCCGTTGCCGGGGCCGCGCGGCATCGCGGTGGTCTACCCGCATACGTCGAACTGGGATTTTGTCATCGGATTGCTGAGCAAATGGGCAATGAACCTGCCTTTTCGCTGGCTGGCGAAGGATTCGATGTTCCGCATTCCGGTGCTGGGCAACTGGTTCCGGTGGCTGGGCGGCCAGCCGGTCGACCGCAGCGCGCCGCAGGGCATGATCCGGGCGCAGGCCGAACGCATGCATGCCGGAAGCTGGTACTGGCTGGTGATTACCCCGGAAGGCACACGCGGCTATCGGCCCAGCTGGAAGAGCGGCTTCTACCATCTGGCGCTGGAAGCAAAGGTGCCCCTGGCGCTGGTATGCCTTGACTATGCGAACAGGACGCTCGATTTCACGCAGCACCTGTGGCTGACGGGCGACCAGGAGCGGGACCTGGCCGCGATCCGCGCCGCATACGAGGGATGCGGCGGCAAACACCCCGGGAACGCCGCCCCGATCGTGCTTGGCGAACGGCGCAAGGAGCCGCGCCGCCCGGCCTGATCCCGCCTGGCTGGCGCAGCGCGATGCGAGCCGAAAACCGGGGACGGACCCTGGTTTTCAGGCAACTTCCCGATAAATAGGGACGGACCCTGTTTTCCAGGCAATTCCAGCTGTTTGAACAGCGGCGCCTTGCCCGTCCCGGCACCCGGCAATCAGCCGAGCGCCAGCATGCCCAGGCCGGCGGCGGCGATGGCGCCGCCGGTGAAACGGGCCAGCGGCAGCCTGCCGGCCAGGCGCCCGGCGCCGATCAGCAGCGCGCTCATGCCGAGAAAGCCGGCGGCGCTGGCGGCATGCGGCAATTCCAGGCCGTGGGCATTACCGTGCAGGACGGCGAAGCTGCCCAGCAGCGCGGCACCGGCCCAGGCCGGCAACCGGACGGCGGCGGCAACCAGCGCGCCCGTCAGCATCACCGTCAGCGCGATACCGCTCTCCAGGCCGGGAATGTGCAGCCCCGCCATGCCCGCCGCCGCGCCGGCGCCCATCATCGCCACGAACACGGCCGGCAGCGCCAGCGGGTGCGCGGCACCGGAGCGCTGGTCCAGCCGCTCCTGCCCAGTCCTGCGCTCCTGTCGCACGCTCCAGATGCCGGCGGCGAGCAGCGCCAGCAGGTGGTCGATGCCCGTCAGCGGATGCAGCAGGCCGGCGGCGAAACCCATCTCGGCGTGGCCCGGGTGAGCCAGCGCGGGCAGGCTGGCGCCCAGCAGGATGGCGGTGGCAAACAGTTTTTTCATGCAGCGTTTTTTCATGCGATCTCCTCGTGTTTATCTGGCAGCTACCGGTGCCTGCCCCAGCAGGCCCTGTTCGCGGATGAAGTCGATGACCTTCTCCACCCCATCGCCGCTGCGCAGGTTGGTGAACACGAACGGCCGCGTGCCGCGCATGCGCTTCGCATCGGCCGCCATCACGTCCAGGTTGGCGCCCACGTGCGGCGCCAGGTCGGTCTTGTTGATGATGAGAAGATCCGAGCGCGTGATGCCGGGGCCGCCCTTGCGCGGGATCTTCTCGCCGCCGGCCACATCGATCACGTAGATCGTCAGGTCCGACAGTTCCGGGCTGAACGTGGCGGCCAGGTTGTCGCCGCCCGATTCGACGAGGATCAGTTCCAGATCGGGGAAATCGGCCTGCATCCGCGCGATCGCCTCCAGGTTGATCGACGCATCCTCGCGAATCGCCGTGTGCGGGCAGCCGCCCGTTTCCACGCCCATCAGCCGCTCGGCCGGCAGCGCCTCGGCGCGCAGCAGGATTTCCATGTCCTCGCGGGTATAGATGTCGTTCGTGATGACGGCCATGTCGACCGAGTCGCGCATGCCCTTGCACAGCATTTCGCACAGCGCGGTCTTGCCCGAGCCGACCGGCCCGCCGATGCCCACGCGCAGCGGGTTGGATTGAACCACCATTTCTTCTCCTCGTTATTCAGGGCCGGGATATCAGGAACGATAAACCCGGCTGTACTGCACCTCGTGGCGCATCGACAGCAGCGACAGGCCCGGGGTCCAGTTCGACAATTCGTGTTCCGCCAGCGATTGCGCGCACAGCGCCGCAGCTTCGATTTCCGGCCGCAGCGACAGCAGCAGCCGCTGCCCGGCCACCTGGCCCAGCGGCACCGACTTCACGCACACCAGCACCTGGTTTTCCACCCACGAGAACAGCAGTGCCAGCAGCGCTTCCTCGTGCGGGATGCCCAGCGCCGACACGGCGCACGCATAGGCCGCCACCAGCGGCACCTCGCCGCCTTCCTTCAGCATCGCCAGCGCGCCTTCGTCGGCAATGCCCAGTTCCTCGATCAGCCGCGCCAGCGAATAGCCCATCTGCACGGTCTCGGCGCGGAATTCGGCCGTATCGCGCGAAGCGATGGCGCGCTCGGAGAGCTCGGCCACGCGCTGCGCATCGCGCGCCGTAAACGCTTCCATCAGGCGCCAGCACATCGGCGCCTCCCAGCGCGCGACGACTTCATGCAGCTGGCGCGCGATCCAGCCATGCGCACTCGCGGCATCCTTGACGATGCCCTGCTCCAGCGCCGCTTCCAGCCCCTGGGAATAGCTGTAGGCGCCGATCGGCAGTTGCGGGCTGGCGAACTGCAGCAGGTGCAGCAGCTGCGCGGCGGCGATCATGACGCGGCCTCCTTCGGATCGCCCGGGCGATGGATCTTCTGGCGCAGCGGAACCGGCGCCAGCGGCCCCTGGCCGTGATCATGGTGGTGATGACCGCCGCCGAATCCCGCCGAATACGCTCCCGACTCGGGCTCGAACGGCGCCTGCTCCTCGGCCACCGTGGCGCCCAGGCCGTGCAGCATGTCCTTCAGCACCGCGTCCGCGCGGATGCGCAGGAAGCCGTCGCCCACCTGGGCCTGGGTGTGGCGGTTGCCAAGGTGGAAGGCGCAGCGCAGCAGCGCCTGCGCATCGGGCGCGGTCACCCGGTACGTGGCTTCATGGGCAGCCACCACCTTCACGACGCGCCCATCCTCGCCGGTCAGCAGGTCGCCGCCGCGCAGCACGGTGCCGCGCACGGTGAAGATGGCGACTTCCTCGCCGGTGTCGAGCGCGGCGCGCAGCCGGCATTTTTCACGCAGTTCGTAGGGCAGCACGAGCGATGCGTCGACGCACTCGGCGTTCGTCAGTTTGGTATGCAGGGTCAGCATGTTCGATGCACAGGTCAGAAAAGGAAATAGCGCTGCGCCATGGGCAGGATGTCCGCCGGTTCGCAAACCAGCAGTCGCCCGTCGGCGCGCACTTCATAGGTTTCGGGATCGACTTCCATGACCGGCGTGGCGCCGTTGTGGATCATGTCGCGCTTGCGGATGTTGCGGGTATTCTTCACCGGGATCAGCGTCTTGCTCAGTTGCAGCCGCTCGCCGATGCCGGCGTCGAACGCGGCCTGCGAAACAAAGGTGAACGATTTTTTCAGGCCGCCGCCGAAGGCGCCGAACATCATCCGGTAGTGCACCGGCTGCGGCGTGGGAATCGACGCGTTCGGGTCGCCCATCTGCGCCGCCGCGATCATGCCGCCCTTCAGGATCATCGATGGTTTCACGCCGAAGAACGCCGGCTTCCACAGCACGATGTCGGCGATCTTGCCCACTTCCAGCGAGCCCACCACGTGCGACACGCCATGCGTGATGGCCGGGTTGATGGTGTACTTGGCGATGTAGCGCTTCACCCTGAAGTTGTCGTTGCGGGACGAATCCTCCGGCAGCGAGCCGCGCTGCACCTTCATCTTGTGCGCCGTCTGCCAGGTGCGCAGCACCACTTCGCCGACCCGGCCCATCGCCTGCGAGTCGGACGACATCATCGAGATCGCGCCGATGTCGTGCAGGATATCCTCGGCGGCGATGGTCTCGCGCCGGATGCGCGATTCGGCGAAGGCCACGTCTTCCGCGATGGCCGGATCGAGGTGGTGGCACACCATCAGCATGTCGAGGTGTTCATCGAGCGTGTTGACGGTGAACGGCCGGGTCGGATTGGTCGATGACGGCAGCACGTTCGATTCGCCGACGGCGGCGATGATGTCCGGCGCATGGCCGCCGCCCGCCCCTTCGGTGTGGAAGGTGTGGATGGTGCGGTCCTTGAACGCGGCCAGCGTCTCCTCCAGGAAGCCGCCTTCGTTCAGCGTGTCGCTGTGCAGCGCCACCTGCACGTCCATCCGCTCGGCCACCGACAGGCAGTTGTCGATCGCCGCCGGGGTGCTGCCCCAGTCCTCGTGCAGCTTCATGCCGATGGCGCCCGCTTCGACCTGCTCTTCCAGCGGCCGCGGCAGCGAAACATTGCCCTTGCCGAGAAAGCCCAGGTTCATCGGGAACGCATCGGCCGCCTGCAGCATCGAATGGATGTGCCACGGCCCCGGCGTGCAGGTGGTGGCCGCCGTGCCCACGGCCGGGCCGGTGCCGCCGCCCAGCATCGTCGTCACGCCGCTCATCAATGCCTCCTCGATCTGCTGCGGGCAGATGAAGTGGATGTGGCTGTCGATGCCGCCGGCCGTGACGATCATGCCTTCGCCGGCGATGATCTCGGTGGCGCCGCCGATGGCCATCGTCACGCCAGGCTGGATATCCGGGTTGCCGGCCTTGCCGATGCCGGCGATGCGGCCGTTCTTCAGGCCGATGTCGGCTTTCACGATGCCCCAGTGGTCGACGATCACGGCGTTCGTGATCACGGTATCCATCACGTCGGCATGCACGCGCTGCGACTGGCCCATGCCGTCGCGGATCACCTTGCCGCCGCCAAACTTCACTTCTTCGCCGTAGATGGCGTAGTCCTTCTCGATCTCGATGAACAGCTCCGTATCGGCGAGGCGGATGCGGTCGCCCGTGGTGGGCCCGTACATCTCCGCGTACGCGCGGCGGGAAATGATTGCCATCTGATCTCCTTGTTATTTATGTCGGGTCTGGTTCATTTTTCAGCTTGCCCATGACCTGGCCGGCAAAGCCGTAGATCTCTCGGTTGCCTTCCACCGCCACCAGTTCGACGGTGCGCTGCTGGCCCGGCTCGAAGCGCACGGCGGTGCCGGCGGCGATGTTGAGCCGCTTGCCGTAGGCCTTCCAGCGCTCGAACGACAGCGCGTTGTTCGCCTCGAAGAAATGGAAGTGGGAGCCGACCTGGATCGGGCGGTCGCCCACGTTGGACACGACGATCGTCACGGTTTCACGGCCGTCGTTGATCGGCAGGTCGCCGTCCTCTAATCGGTATTCGCCCGGGATCATGTTTCACCTCACGGTATCGGGTTGTGGACGGTCACCAGCTTGCTGCCGTCCGGGAAAGTCGCTTCGACCTGGATGTCGGGAATCATCTCGGGGATGCCGTCCATCACCTGGTCGCGGGTCAGTATTTGTGTGCCCTCGGACATCAGCTGCGCCACGGTTTTGCCGTCGCGCGCGCCTTCCATGATGGCTGCCGAGATCAGCGCCACCGCTTCGGGGTAATTGAGTTTCAGGCCGCGTGCCAGGCGGCGTTCGGCCAGCAGGCCGGCGGTAAAAATGAGCAGCTTGTCTTTTTCGCGGGGTGTCAGGTCCATGGGTATCCTTGTCAGTGCGCAGTGCGCCGGTCAGGTGCGCCAGCTGCGCAGGTCGATGGCGGCGCGGCCCAGCAGCGCGGGGCGCACGATGCGCCAGGCCGCCAGCATCATTTCGCGCGCGGCCTCGCTGTCGTGGCCGAGCCAGCGCACGCACAGCACGTGTTTCATCTGCGTTACGCCATAGCACGGGTCGTCGGCCAGTGCGCGCAATGCCGCCACCGTCTCCGCCGCCACCGGTTTGCCGACGGCAAGCAGCATTGCCGACACCGTGTGGCCATTCAGCCCGAGCGGGCTGGCAATCGCTTCGGGCGTCAGCGCGCCCTGCTCCCACCACAGCAGCCGGCCGCCGCGGCGCACCGAGGTGCGCTGGTCGACGCGGCCCTTTGCAAACGCTTCGCCCGAGGCGCGGCGGCCCAGGCACAGGATCTCGCAGCCGAGATAACTGGCGTCGGCCGCCAGCGTGACATGGTGGTCGAGCTCGACGTGGGCATCGTTGAAGAAGATGGTTTCCTGCGGCAGCCACTCCAGCGCACCGCCGGCCTCCACCGACAGGTCGACGCGCTGGCGCGATACGCGGCCATTGGCGCGGTACCACTTGGCGGCGCCGGGCGACGTCAGCAGTGCATTGCTGCCCTGATTCAGGTGCGCGGTGACCGCAAGCTGGTCGCCGCCGACCACGCCGCCGGGCGGGTGCACCACGATGGCGTGGCAGATCGACGGATCTTCCGGGTACAACGGTTTCTGCACGCGCAGCGGGCCGCTGTGCTCGCGGCGGGTCAGCCGGGTGGTATCGCTATCTCGGGTAAAGCCAAGCGTGAGCCGGGCCTGCCACGCCGCCGGGTGCGGAGGGGCGTGATGCGGCGGGAAAGGCAAGCGTTCCGTACAGTCGGGCATGAGGCGGTTTTCAACGATGACCCTGCACTTACAGCAAGTTGCGTGCCAGAATTTTCGGGGCCAGGCGGCCCCGCGATGCACCACGGCAGAGCAGACGCACTGCCGTGGTGCAAATCAGGTGACAATTCTCACCGCAGGTCGACGGGTTCGCTTTCGTCCAGCGTGTAGCGCACATTGCGCAGGCCATTTACGCGCAGCAATTCGCGTACCGTCAGGCCGGCGGGATCGGCGCTCTGGCGGTTCTGGCGCTGCTCGTTGCGGATGATCTCGCCGGCGATTTCGATATCGCGCAGGCGGTAAGGCGTATTGACGACCAGCGGTTGGTCGGCGTCGTTGTACCAGATCTGGTAAAGCGGCATGGCGGAATTCCAGTGAAGTTGAGAAAGAATGCTGTTGAGAATGGTTGCACCATTATGACGACAATTCGGCAAGATGACGCACGAAGATTCATTAACGAAGCAATAACGCAACGATATGGTGCAGGCGCCACCTGCCGATTGCGCTGCGCGCCGGTCATGCGCAGACGATACCGCTCGGCGGCGCCAGCCGCATCACCCGTACGGGCCTTTTCCACCCTCCCCGATGAACCGGTCGATCCTGGCCTTCAGCACGGGCAGCGGCACCGAACCCAGTTCCAGCACCGTGTCGTGGAAGGCGCGGATGTCGAACTTCTCGCCCAGCGCCGCCTCGGCCTTGCGCCGTGCCTCGATGATCGCCATCTGGCCCAGGTAATACGACAGCGCCTGCCCCGGCCACGAGATATAGCGGTCCACCTCCGTGGCCACCTCGTGCCGGGACAGCGCGGTGTTGTCCATCAGGTAGCGCAGCGCCTGCTCGCGGGTCCAGCCTTTCGCGTGGATGCCCGTATCGACGACCAGCCGCGAAGCGCGCCAGGCCTGGTAGCTCAGCATGCCGAACACTTCATAGGGCGTTTCGTAGATGCCCATTTCCGTGCCGAGCCGTTCCGAGTACAGCGCCCAGCCCTCGCCGTAGGCCGAGATATACGCGTTGCGGAACGGCGGACGGCCCGCCTGCTCCATCGCCACCGGCATCTGGAACGCATGGCCGGGCGCCGATTCGTGCAGGGTCAGCGCGGGCAGGCTGTACAGCGCGCGCGACGGCAGGTCGTAGGTATTGACGAGGTAGACGCCGGGACCGCCGCGGCCGGACGTGTAGTACGGCGCCTGGTCCGGCGGCACGGGAATGATGGCGAAGCGGCTGCGCGGCAGGCGGCCGAAGTAGCGCTCGGCCTTGCCGTCGAATTTCTTGGCGACCCAGGCGGCGCGCATCAGCAGCTCTTCCGGCGTCTTCGCATAGAAGCGCTGGTCGGTGCGCAGGAACTGCAGGAAGGCCGGCAGGCCGCCGGTGAAGTTCACCTGCTTCATCACGTCCGCCATCTCGGCGCGGATCTTCGCCATTTCGGCCAGGCCGATGCGGTGGATCTCGTCGGCGCTCAGCTGCGTGGTGGTGTACTCGACGATCTTCGACTGATAGTACGCCTTGCCGTCGGGCAGGCGTTCGGCCGCCAGGGTCTCGGTGGCGCGCGGCAGGTACTCGTCGCGCATGAACTTCAGCAGTTCCGCGTGGGCGGGGATCACGCGGTCCCCGATGGCCTTCAGGGCCGCGGCGCGCAGGCTGGCCTGTTCGGCCGCCGGTATCGTCACGGCCATCTCCTTGAACGGCAGGTAGAACGGCGTGTCGGCCGGCTGCGCACCGGCGACGCCGGCGATCGTGGCCTCGCGCCCGGCCAGCGTCACCTTCGGCGGCGTGAAGCCGCGCGCCAGGCCGGCGCGCATGTTGGCGACCTGCTCGCGGAAATAGCGCGGCACGTCGTTCAGCTGGGCCACGTAGTTGACGTAATCCTGCTTCGTACGGAACGGCTTCCTGGCCTCGTACGTCATGTTGAACCAGAACGAGGAATCCGCGTTCAGCGGCTTTTCGTATTCGCGGAAGCGCGCGTTCGCCACCAGCGCCGCGACCTGCGCGCGGTAGACGGCGAAATTGATGCGTTCGTCCGCCGACAGGCTCTCTTCCGCCACGCCGTCGAGCTGCGCCAGCACGCCCTCCCAATGGGCCCGGCGCGCCTGCTGCGTGGCCGCGTCCACCTTCGGCAGGTCGGCGCGGATGCCATTGGTGTCGTCTTCCTCGTTCTCCAGCCGCTGCTGCAGGCGCCACTCCCATTCGCCCGTATAAATGGCGCGCAGCCGGGCATCGCCGTCGCCCGGGGCGGCGGGTGCCGCATGCGCCGGGGCGGCCGCCAGCAGGGTGGCGAGCAGGCAGGCGGCAAGCGCCGCGCCGGTCTTCTTCATCGGTGTTCCTTGTCGGTTGAATTCAGGTAGTCGCTGGCCATGGCCGTGCTGAGGAACAGCTTGCCGTTCAGCGTGTCGAGCAGCGTGCTGTCGCGCAGCCGGTCCATCACCGGGCCCTTCACTTCGGCCAGGTGCAGGCCGATGCCGCGCGCGCGCAGGCCGGCATTGAGTTCGGACAGCGCGAACAGCGCCGTGGTATCGATCGAGCTGACGGCCAGCATCGTCAGCACGAGATGGCGGGTGGCCGGGTGGGCACGCAGCTCGTCCTCGATGCGCTCGTTGACCGCCTCGACATTGCCGAAGAACAGGTTGGCATCGATGCGCAGGATCAGCACGGCTTCCGATCGCGTGGCGGCGTAGCGGTCGACATTGCGGAAGTGCTCGGTGCCAGGGATGCGCCCCAGCACGGCGATGTGCGGCCGGCTGGCGCGCCAGATCAGCGTCCCCATCGACAGCACCACGCCGACGATGACGCCCGCCTCCACGCCCAGCGCCAGCACGCCGACGCAGGTGACCAGCCAGGCCAGCGCATCGCCGCGGTCGTAGCGCCAGGCCGTCCGCAGGGTGTCGAGTTCCAGCAGGCCGAGCACGGCCACGATGATGGTGGCCGCCAGCGTCGGCAGCGGCAGCAGCGCCAGCCAGCCGGTGGGCAGCAGCAGCGCCACGGCCAGCAGAACGGCGGAGATGACGCTGGCCAGCGGCGTATTCGCGCCGGCGGCGAAATTGACGGCCGAGCGCGACAGGCTGCCCGTGACGGGAAACGCGCCGGACACCATGCTGGCGACATTGGCCGCGCCGAGTCCCACCAGCTCGCGGTTCGACACCAGCTTCTCGCCCCGTTTCAGGGCCAGCGTCTGCGCCGCGCTCATGCTCATCAGGAAGACCACGAAGCCGATCAGCAGGCCCGGCTGCAGCAGCTCGCGCCAGTGCGACGGCGACGTGGCCAGGTTCAGTTGCGGCAGGCCCGCCGGCACCGGCCCGGTAAGGCGGATGCCATGGGCGCCATCGGCACCATAGGCTGCAACGGCCGCGGTGGCGGCCAGCACCACCACCATCGGCGCCAGTTTCGACAGCACGTCCGCCGCGCTGGCCGCCATGCCGAGGCGCTTGAGCAGCCTGGCCAGGTGGCTGCGCGCGAGCATCAGCAGCGCCAGCGATGCCAGGCCGAGGATCGCGCTTGGCAGGTGCGGGTGCTGCATCGGTCCGCCCAGCAGCGGCTTTACCTGGCCCCAGGCGATCACCAGCGACGAGCCGACGGTGAAGCCGCTCATCACCGGCCGCGAGAAAAAGTTGGCGAGAAAGCCCAGCCGCAGCAGCCCGCACAGCAGCAGCACCGCGCCCGCCACCAGGGCCAGTTGCGCCGCCAGCACGCCGTGCAGGCCGGGGACGCCGCCCGCCAGCGGCGCGATCGCCGCGCCCGTCATCAGCGACACGATGGCCATCGGGCCGACCGATTGCGTCATGCTGCTGCCGAACAGCGCATAGACCAGCGGCGGCAAGATGCTCGCATACAGCCCGGCCACCGGCGGCAGGCCGGCCACCAGCGCATACGCCATCCCCTGCGGCACCAGCATCATGGCCACGACGATGCCCGCGCCGATATCCCCGGGCAGTGCCGCGCGGCGGTAATGTCTGAGCCAGTCCAGCATGCCGATGAAACCTGTTATGACGTGTGAAGGCGCAAGCCTACCATGGCAGAGCTTTCATCCACCACTGCCGGTGCGCTCGCATCGTCGCTATCGCCCGCTCCCGTCCAGCGACTGCGCGACCGCCGCCAGGATTTCCTCCGACAGCGCGGGGTCCGACACCGTCCGCGCCAGCACCATCGCGCCGATCATCGCGGCATACGTCGCGATCGCGTTGGCGCGCCGCGCCTCCCCGCTATCGCCGGGCGCCGCCTGCGCCAGCAGCGCGAACTGGGCACGCGCACGCTCCGTCACCGCATCGCGCACGGCCGGCCCGGCGCGCGCGATATCTGCGCCCAGCGCCGACATCGCGCAGCCGATGCCGGGGTTGTCCCGGTGCGCGGGCGACAGGTAGGCGCGCACCACCGCACCCAGCGGATCGTCCGGGTGCGCCGCCATCCGCGTCCGCCATTCGTCGCCGGCTCCGTCGAGCGCCCGGCCCGCGGCCTCGCCGAGCAGCGCCTCCTTCGACGCGAAGTGGCCATAGAAGCCGCCGTGCGTCAGGCCCGCCGTCTTCATCAGGTCGGCCACGCCGATACCGTCGAACCCTTTTTCGCGGAACACCCGGGCTGCCGTCTCGACGATGCGCTCCCGGTTCTGCGCCGCCTGCTCCCTCGTTACTTTCATGCTCGCCTCCGTGAAATCTCCTTGACATTATACATTATAGTCGTAATATATGAAGCATACATGACGATCGTCATTTAACCAACCGGGAGAATCACCATGCAATACAAGAGCTTTGGCCGCCGCAGCGGCTTGCGCGTTTCCGCACTGGCGCTGGGCACGGGCAACTTCGGTACCGGCTGGGGCTATGGCAGCGAGCACGCCGAAGCCAGGGCCGTGTTCGACCGCTATGTGGAGGCGGGCGGCAATTTCATCGACACGGCGGACGGCTACCAGGGCGGCCAGTCGGAACAGCTGACGGGCGACTTCATCGCCGCCGACCGCGACCACTTCGTGCTGGCCACCAAGTTCACGCTGTCGGGACCGGGCGGCATCAGCGGCACCGGCAACAGCCGCAAGGCCATGGTGCAATCGGTCGAGGCCAGCCTGAAACGGCTGAAGACCGACCGCATCGACCTGTACTGGGCGCACTTCGCCGACGACCACACGCCGATCGAGGAACTGCTGCGCGCCTTCGACGACCTGGTCCGCGCCGGCAAGATCCTGTACGCGGGACTGTCGAACTTCCCCGCCTGGCGCATTGCCCGCGCGGATGCGATCGCCGAGCTGCGCGGCTGGGCGCCGCTGGTCGGCGTGCAGATGGAATACAGCCTCGCCGAACGGGGCGCGGACCGCGAACTGCTGCCGATGATCGAAGGCCTCGGCCTGGGCGGCGCGCTGTGGTCGCCGCTCGGCGGCGGCCTGCTGACGGGCAAGTACCGCAACAACGAAGCAGGCAGGCTACAAGGCTTCGGCGGCCGGCTGGTGCACCTAGAGGACTCGGATCGCGCCACCGCCACGCTGGACGCCGTGCTGGCCGTCGCCGCCGAAGTGGATGCACCGCCCGCGCAGGTGGCGATCGCCTGGCTGCTGCACCGCGACGCGGCGTCGTCGACGGCGCTGGTGCCGATCCTCGGCCCGCGCACGCTGGCGCAGCTCGACGGCACGCTGGGCGCGCTGGACGTGAAGCTGGCGCCGGACCAGCTGGCCCGCCTCGACGCCGCCAGCGCCATCCAGCTGGGCGCTCCCTACGACACGATCGCGCAAACGGCCGGCGCCATCGCCGGCGGCAAGCCGGAACTGCTGCTGCCGCGCAAGGTACCCGTCGCCTGAAGCCGGTGAATGCGCCGCAGCGGGAACGTTTCAAACCGATTCGCGGCGGCGCGCCATGCGCGCGGGTGCCCGCATCTGTGCGCAACCGCACTGAGGACCGCAGCGCAGGCGCCAATACTGTTCGCTCGAACTTTGGGAGAACAGTCACATGAGCAATTCGGAAAACAAGGCACAGGACGTCGGCAACCTGCAGCGCGGGATCCAGCAGCAGCAGGATCGCAAGGACGAGGCGAAGCCGCAAGGCGGCAGCGAGCAGAAGGAGGAGCAAGGCGTGCAGGCGGGAACCCATGAGTTCCCGACCACCCCGCTGCCCGAACAGCACCTGGACAAGCCCGGCATCGAAGCCGAGATGGAACTGAAGCCGCAGTTCCTGGCGCCCGGCTACAAGGGCAGCGGCAAGCTGGAAGGCATGAGCGCGATCGTGACCGGCGGTGATTCGGGCATCGGCCGTGCGGTGGCCGTGCTGTATGCGCGCGAAGGCGCCGACGTGGCGCTGGTCTACCTGCCCGACGAGCAGCAGGATGCCGAGGAAACGCAGCGCCACATCGAGGCCGAAGGCAAGCGCGCCCTGCTGATCCCGGGCGACGTGCGCGACGCCGCGTTCTGCCGCAGCGCCGTGGAAGAGACGGTGAAAGCGTTCGGCAAGCTCGATATCCTGGTCAACAACGCCGCCTTCCAGGAACACGCCGACTCGCTGGAAGACATCACCGAGGAGCGTTTCGACCTGACGATGAAGACCAACATCTACGGTTACTTCCACATGGCCAAGGCGGCCCTGCCGCACCTGAAGAAAGGCGCATCGATCATCAACACCGGTTCCGTGGTCGGCCTGCGCGGCTCGTCCAAGCTGCTCGACTACTCGTCGACGAAGGGCGCGATCCACGCGTTCACGATGTCGCTGGCGTCGAACCTGATCGAGAAAGGCATCCGCGTCAACGCGGTCGCGCCAGGCCCGGTGTGGACGCCGCTGAATCCTGCCGACCAGACGCCGGACAAGATCAAGGAGTTCGGCGCCAGCACCGACATGAAGCGCCCCGCCCAGCCGGAAGAGCTGTCGCCGGCCTACGTGTTCCTGGCCTCGCCGGCCACCGCCAGCTACATCAGTGGCATCGTCCTGCCGGTCACCGGCAGCGTCGGCTAGGAGCGCCACCATGGCCCGCTCGCTCTGGAAAGGCGCCATCAGTTTCGGCCTGGTCCACATCCCGGTCGACCTGTACTCGGCCGTGAAGCAGAACGAGCTGGACCTGACCATGCTCGACAAGCGCGACTTCTCGCCGATCGGCTTCAAGCGCTACAACAAGGGCAA
The DNA here is from genome assembly GCF_055502615.1 of Pseudoduganella sp. jia 9. Classification (NCBI taxonomy): domain Bacteria; kingdom Pseudomonadati; phylum Pseudomonadota; class Betaproteobacteria; order Burkholderiales; family Oxalobacteraceae; genus Pseudoduganella; species Pseudoduganella sp. jia 9. The sequence continues at coordinate 205,581 of NZ_JBUPWE010000003.1, forward strand.
CGGCAAGGAAGTCGCCTGGGACAACATCATCAAGGGCTACGAATACACGTCCGGCGAGTACGTGGTGCTTTCCGACGAGGACCTGAAGCGCGCCAACGTGAAAGCGACGCAGACGATCGACATCATCGCCTTCGTCAATGCCGAGGACGTGCCGCTGACCTACTACGAAACGCCGTACTACCTTGCGCCGGGCCGCGGCGGCGCCAAGGTGTATGCGCTGCTGCGCGAGACCCTGCGCCGCGCCGGCCGCATCGGCATCGCCACGGTGGTGATCCGCACCAAGCAGCACCTGTGCGCGCTGGTCGCCAGCGAGGACGGCATCATCATGAACACGCTGCGCTACGCCGACGAGATCCGCGACACCGAAGGCCTCGACCTGCCCGCCAAGGGCCTGAAAGGCCCCGGCATCTCGGACAAGGAACTCAAGATGGCGCTGTCGCTCGTCGAAGGCATGAGCGAGGAATGGGACCCGAGCCTGTACCACGACACCTACAAGGAAGACGTGCTGGCGCTGGTCGAGAAGAAGGTCAAGGCCGGGCAGACCAAGTCGATCACGATGCCGTCGAAGGAGACCGAGGCGAAACCGTCCAGCAACGTCATCGACCTGGTGGCGCTGCTGCAGCAGTCGCTCGGCAACCGGCCGGGCAAGGGAAAGAAGGCAGCGGCCGAAGAAGTGGACGACGCGGACGACGACTCCGGCGACGAGGATGCAGCGCCTGAGCAGGACGACAAAAAGCCGGCGAAGAAGGCAGCGCCACGCAAGGCTGCCGGCGCATCCGGCACGGCACGCGCGGCGAAGACAACGGCGGCAAAGCAGGCAGCGCCGAAGACGGGGGCTGCCAAGGCGGCCGCTTCGAAACCGGCGGCACCGAAAAAGTCCGCTGCGAAATCCACCGCCGCGATCCGCAAGAAGGCAGCGTAATGCCCTGCCAGGCCGATCGCCAGGGCTACGAAGGCGCCGGCCGGCGCGGCGTCATCCGGCCTGCGACCTACTCGGCAACCTGGCCCGCTCTGACCCGCCGCCACTGGCTGGGAGTTACCCGCTGCCGTTGGCGGAATGCCCGATAAAAAGACTTGGTATCGTCATACCCCAGCAAATACGCGATCTCTTTTATGTCGATCCCGGGATCGGCCAGGTATTGAAGACTCATTTCGTGCCGTGCATCGGCAAGCAGGCCACGAAACGTCTTCCCTTCCGCCGTGATCCGGCGTTGCAGGGTCCGCTGGCTCAAGCCCAGGTCGCGAGCGACGAACGCAATATCGGGTGCGCCCATGCTCATTGCGCGTTTAAGGCTGGACCGTACCTGTTCCGAAAGGCTCGCCTGGTCTTCGATCTGCTGCATGGCCGCCGCGAGTGCCGGTGTGACCAGCTCCAGCATCTCCGGATTCGCATTGCTGAAAGGCAGATCGAAATCCGCCGCGTTCAACACCATCCTGTCATGCTTCGCGCCATATCGCACGGCGCAGCCGAAATAATCGCCGTGCCTGTTCGCGCCCGGCGCGGGCCGCCTCAGCTCCAGCCTTGCAGGTGCGATGTGCCGCCCCGTGCCGCGTCGACCCAGCTCGATCAGCAGCGCAAAATTGGCGTCCACCGATAATGGCGGCTCCGGTTCCGTTCCGATGGGCCATTCGATCGTCACCGCGACAGTATCCCCCTGCTCTTCCAGGCAGATCCGGTCCGGACTGCACAGACGCTTGAACCGTGCGACCCTGGCCACGCCATCGCGAAAGTCGTTTGCGTAGGACGCGGCGAGAAACGCCATCTTGTGTCGCGCAGTGCTGGTTTCACTGACCATCCTGATGCTGAAAGCCGGGTCGCCTGAAATGGACTCGATCGCTTTCCAGACTGCGAAGAACTGGGACGTACTGATGAACGCAGACCCGTTCCGATCGAGCGTGGCAGGCAGATTCGCGTGGCGCAGCACCTCCGCTGGATGCAGCCCCAGCGCTTCCAGCGATCGCCAGAAAGCCTGTGGCAGCTTGCATCGGCCGGTCGACGCGGTGTGCGGCTTCACGTTTTCACCCCGCCATGAGAGCAAGGAAACGGAAGCTTACCGCTGCAGGATGCTGCAGGTCGCAGCGGCGCCGAATGGCGCGCTTGGCGAATAAATTGGCGGAAGTTGCCGACGTCAATCACAGGTCCGTTCTCTATCATCCAGTTTTCCGACCGATAAGGTGCAATGCTGATGTTAACTTTTTATACGAATCCGAATTCGCGCGGGCGCATGGTACGCTGGATGCTGGAAGAAGTGGGCTGTTCGTACGAAACAATCGTGCTGGAATATGAGTCGTCAAGCCAGTTCGACCGGTGGGGCGGCGCGGCGCTGCAAAGGCCCGAAGGCAGCCAAGCCAGCGAAGGCAGCGACGATAAAACACGTTTTTTCAGGGACGTGAACCCGATCGGGAAGGTGCCCGCCATCGTGCACGACGGGCAAGTGGTCACGGAAAGCGCGGCGATCTGCGCCTATCTTGCGGAGGCCTTCCCGGCGGCAGGGCTCGCGCCCACCGCGGATGAACGCGCCGCCTACTACCGCTGGCTGTTCTTCGTTGCCGGGCCGGTCGAACAGGCGGTGACCAATCTGCGCGCGGGGTTCGAGCCATTGCCTGAGCAGGAATTCTTCCTGGGCTACGGCAGCTACCAGCGCACCGTGGACCAGCTCGACATGGCTGTGCAGGCACATCCTTACATTGCCGGTGACCGCTTCAGCGCCGCCGATGTCTATGTCGGCTCGCATATCGGCTGGGGACTGGCGCTGAAGACCCTGCCGCCGCGCGATGCTTTCGTCAGCTACGCGAGCAGACTGGCAAGCAGGCCGGCTTACCAGCGCGCGGTCGGGAAAGACAATGCATTGCTGGCGCTGACCGGACGCTGATCCGAGAGTGCCGCCGGCGCAAGCGAAGCCGGGAACCACACCATGCCGCGACGCAGCGCGTCTTTATCGCCCCATCGTTTCCCTGCCCCGCCAGTGGATCAGCGCTGGAACACGTAGGTCAGGCCGACCGTCGCGAAGCGGCGGCGGCCGTCGCAATCCCGCGAGGCGCCATAGCCAGCGTCGAGATCGAGCACATTCTCGACCAGCGTCCAGCGGGCGCCCGCCTGCCAGCCGCGGCTCGATCCGCGTTCCCCGAACGTCTCGAATGTCAGGCCGCCGCGCCCCCGCGTGGTTTCCAGCGCCGCCGCCCAGGTGGCCGCATGCTGGTGCGACAGGCCGTGCCGGACTGCCCCGGCATTCACATGCGCCACCGCCCACGGCGCCAGCGGCACGCTGGCGAACAGGTTCACGGTCTGGTCCCTGGACCGTTCCGGCCCGGCGATGCGTTGCTCCGAGACCGCCGCGCCGACCCCGATGCCGTCGTCCGACAGGGGCCTGAATACGGTTTTCGCCCCGATCACGATCGCACGGCGGAATTTCCCACCGCTGCGCACATGGCCCGCGCCGATCCCCGCCTCCCAGTTCTCCGCCACGTTGCACGAAGGCGCCAGCCAGCGCTGGCCCGGCCCGCGGCTGGCCGATGCCTCGACCTGGCAATCGCCGGGCGCCAGCACGGCGGCGTCGTCGGTGACGAGCGGCCGCCCGGCCTGCGCGGCCAGCGGTATCAGCAAAAAGGACATGGCGGCAGACAGCCGCGCGAATCGCGAAGAGTTCTGTTCAGACATCGGTCAGTTACGAGAAGAAGACGACAGCGACCGGCTGGTCGCGCGATTCGGGCAGGGGTGGGGGCCGAAGGATTGCACCGTGATAGTGCTTGTCGGCAATTTTATCAGCAGGCGCGGCCGATTGCACTTTCACTGTGGCAATTATGCGACGATCCACCGCCTGCCAGAAAACCGGGCTACGGGAAAATATCCTGCTAATTCAGCCACTTAACAAGCGAGCCCAGCTTTGATTAACAAGCTTATCCACAGTTTTTGTTAACAACTCGACGTTTTCGCAAAAATCGCGGTCCTCCTGTCACAACGGTTCATTCCACCCCGTCTAAGGAGGGAAGGCGGCGCACGGTGCGCCACCACCACCAAGGAAACCATCATGTCCAAGGCACGTATCCCCCTGTTTTCCGTCGCCCCGCAAAGCCTGCAGGCGATGATCGCACTATCGCAGGCCGCCAAGGCCAGCTCGCTGGGCGAGCGCATCGTCGAACTGGTCAACCTGCGCGTCTCGCAAGTCAACGGCTGCGGCGTCTGCATCGACATGCACTGGCGCGACCTGGTGCGCCAGGGTGCCGATCCGCGCCACCTGAATACCGTGGCGGCGTGGCGCGAGTCGCCGTTCTTCGATGCCCGCGAACGGGCCGCGCTGCGTTGGGCCGACGCCCTGAACGCCCTGCCCCATCGCGACGACACCGATGCCGCCTACGGCGAGCTGCGCGAGCATTTCAATGAAACGCAGGTCGCCGAACTGGGCTACGCGATCGCCGTGATCCGCGGCTGGAACGTGATCAACCTGTCGCTGCGCAATCCGATCCCGGTCAACCCGCCGCCGGGCATGTAAGCGCCGGACCGTCCTTGCCGGCACCGGCCGGCGCCGCTACAGTACCGGCCATGATGCAACATGAACCTGGAACAGTGGGCGGCACGGCGGCCGAAACGATGGCGCGGCCGGCGGGCATTGCCGTGACCGCGCGTGCCGACGTGCGCGCAACGGCGCACGTGACCGATACCGTGGCGGCGCTGGCCATGGTCGGCGACCTCGCCATGGGCCAGCCGGCCAGTCATTCCCCGCGCGTGGCGCTGCTGGCCGCGCACGTGGCCGAGACCGATGGCGCAAGTCCCGAGGGCCTTGCCACGGCACGGCTGGTGGCGCTGCTGCGCTGGTCTGGCAGCACCGCCAATGCCACGGGCTTCGCCGCGCTGCTCGGCGACGACGTGGGTCGCCGCGGCGCGATGCTGGCGCGCACCCTGCCCGCCGGCCACGGGCTGACGTTCGCCAACGCGCTGCCGCTGGCACGCCTGCACTGCGAGGTGGCCGGCGATATCGCCCGCATGCTCGGGCTGCCGGCCGGCGTCGAGGAAGGCCTGCGGCACCTGTTCGAACACGCCAACGGCAACGGCCTGCCGGCACGGCTGCATGGCGACGCGGTGCCCGCCACCGTCTTCCATGTGGCGCTGGCCGGCGACCTCGACGTGCTGGCGCGCGCCCACGGCCTCCCCGAGGCATTGCGCGTGATCGGGCGCCTGGCCGGCCGCAAGTATCCGGCGCATCTGGTGCGGAGCATGGTGCCGCACGCGCGCGACTGGCTCGATGGCCTCGATGACGCGGCGCCACCGCCCGCCGCCAACGGCGACGCGCCCCTGGCGCTCGTGGCGGACGTGCTGGAACTGAAGCTGCCCTGGCTGGCCGGGCACGCGCGCCGGGCGGCCGCCATCGCGCGCGATGCCGCGGCGCTATCGGGCCTGCCCCCGGCGGAGCAGCGCTGCCTGGAGCGCGCCGCGCTGCTCCACGGCACCGGCCGGGCGGCGATTCCCAACAGGGTCTGGGACAGGCCAGGCCGCCTGCGCAAGGCCGAGTGGGACCTGGTCCGCCGGCTGCCTTACTGGACCGCGCAACTCGCGCACCGGGTTCCGGCACTGGCCGACGAAGCACGGCTGGCCGCCCATGCGTACGAACGCCTCGACGGCAGCGGCTATTTCCGCCGACTGACGGCGGACGCGCTGACGCCCGCGCAGCGGCTGCTTGCCGCCGCCGTTGCATGGACAGCCCTGCGCTCGCCGCGGCCATGGCGCGCGCCGTACTCGCCCGCCGCGGCCACCGCTTTGCTGGCGGCCCAGGCCGGCCGTTTCGACAGGCAGGCCGTCGACGCGGTGATTGCCGCCGCGGCGATGCAGCCAGCCAGGCTGCGAGCAGGCCCCCTGTCGGAACGCGAAGCAGACGTGCTGCGGCGCATCGGCACCGGTGCAGGTATCTCCAGCGTTGCCCGCGCACTGCGGATCAGCACCGGCGCGGTGCGTACGCATGCCGACAGCATCTTCGACAAGCTGGACTGCGCATCGCGGCCGGCGGCGGTGCTGAAGGCGCTGGCGCTGGGACTGATGTGAAGCGCTACCCGACTTCGGACCGGCCCGCTCGCGCTCTCTTCCATCGCTGCACTACAAGAATGCGCCAGCGCTCTCGCGGCGGTGCCATCGGCTGCACGCCGCCTCCAATGCCTTACCCGATAAAATAAGATTCTTGCCAAGGAGACCCCGATGGATGCCCAGCCGATGGACGCCACGTTTCACGCCCTGCACCGCCAGTCACTGCCGCTGGTCCTGACCAACGCATGGGATGCCGGCAGCGCCCGGCTGATCGCCAGCCAAGGCGCGCCGGCGATCGCCACCACCAGCGCCGGCGTGGCCTGGTCGCTGGGCTACCGCGATGGCGACGTGCTGCCGCTGGATGAACACGTGGCCTGCGTGCGCCGCATCCATCGCGTGATCGGCGTGCCGCTCAGCGTCGACATCGAGGGCGGCTACTCGGAAGACCCGGCAGCCGTGGGCGCCGCGGTGGCGCGCTTCCTTGACGCCGGCGCGGTCGGCATCAACCTGCAGGACGGCTCGGCGCCGCCGGAACTCCTGTGCCGCAAGATCGGCGCGGCCCGCGCCGCCGCCGCGCGCGCCGGGGTGAACCTGTACATCAACATCCGCTGCGACGTGTTCGCACGGCAGCTCGCACCGGCTGGCGAACAGGTCGCGGAAACCCTGCGGCGGGCGCGGCTGTACCGCGCGGCCGGTGCGGACGGGCTGTTCCCGCTGGCGCTGACCGACCCGGCGGACATCGCCGCGCTGGCCGCGGGCACGGACTTATTGTTGAACGTGATCGCCTGGCCCGGCCTGCCGCCGGTAGCGGAACTGGCCGCGCTGGGCGTGCGGCGGGTGAGCACCGGCTCGTGGCTGCCGCAGGCGCTGTGGGCGCACGCCTCGCGCCTCGCGCGGGAATTCACGGCGCATGGCCGCTCGCACGCGCTGGTCGACGAAGCGGAGGCCTACGGTACCGTCAACGGGCTGCTGCCGGCACCGGATCAGCCGGGCTTGTAGCCCATCTGCTTCATCGCCTTCGTCAGCGTGACGGCGCTCTTCGCATAATCGGCCCACGGTTCATTGCCGTGATCCAGCCGGGTGTGGACGGTGGCCACGGTCCACTGGTCGCCGCCTTTCAGGTGTTCCAGTTCGCTCCAGTCCACCGGCACGGAGATCCCCATGCCGGGGCGCGCGCGGGCCGACCAGGCCACGGCCGTGGTGGCGCCGCGGCCGTTGCGCAGGTAATCGATGAATATCTTGCCGACGCGGTTCTTCGGCCCGCTCTTGAAGGCGAAACGGTCCGGCAAGGTGCGCGCCATGTGCTCGACGATGAAGCTGGAAAAACCCTTCACGGCATCCCAGCCATGCTGGGGTTTCAACGGCACCACGACGTGCAGGCCCTTGCCGCCGCTGGTCTTCAGGAATGCCGGCAGGCCCAGTTGTTCGAGGAACGCGCGCATCAGCTGTGCCGCCTCCTGGATCTGCTGCCACGACACGCCCTGGCCGGGGTCGAGGTCGAACACCATCCGGTTCGGCTTTTCATAGGTCTTCGCGAACGCGTTCTGCGAATGGAACTCGACCACGTTCCACTGCGCGCACGACAGCAGGCCCTGCACGCTGGCCACTTCCAGCATGGTCGGGTGATCCGGGTCCAGCTCCTGCGGCAGCTGTTTCACGCCGGGCAGCTTGCCGGTTTCCGAATGCTTCTGGAAGAACAGTTCGCCGCCGATGCCTGCCGGCGCCCGCACCAGCGCCAGCGGGCGTCCCTTCAGGTGTTCCAGCATCAGTGCCGACACCAGCGCGTAGTAGCGCACCAGGCCGATCTTGGTCATGCCGCTGACCGGATCGATCAGCCGGTCCGGGTTGGTGACCTTCAGGGTCGCAGGCAGCTTGCTGTCGACTACCGCCTTGGCGTCTGCTCCCGCGACCCCTTCCGCCTTGGCGCCCGCCTTGGCACCTGCCTTGGCGCCCGCCTTCGGTTCCGCGGCGCTCTTGCGGGCGGCGCCCGCCTTGCTTTCTGTGTGCGTCTGCATCACATCCTCCACATGGGCGGCCTGCTCGCGGCGAATGCTTGCCGCCTTCTTGTCCGTACGCAGGCCGAGAAACACGGAATGGCGGATCGAGCCGCTGCCCGTCCATTCACCGAACGTCACTTCGGCCACGAGCGTGGGCTTGACCCAGTGCGCCTTTTTTTCGATCGCCTTGGTGGGCGCGAACGGGTTGGTGTCGCTGGCGACCTTCTTCAACCTGGCGATGATGTCGCGCAGCGACGTGTCGTTGAATCCTGCGCCGACATTACCGGCATAGTGCAGCTTGCCCTCGTCATCGTAGTAGCCCAGCAGCAGCGAGCCGATGCCCACCCGCGATCCCTTCGGATCGGTGTAGCCGCCAATGACGAATTCCTGGCGCTGCGCGCACTTCAGCTTGATCCAGTCGCCCGAACGGCGCGACGTGTACGGCGCATCGCGCCGCTTGCCGATGATGCCTTCGAGGCCCATGCGGCATGCCGCCGCCACGATTTCCTCGGGCGGCGCCGCCAGCTCGGCCGAGAAGCGCACCTGGCCCGTCCCTTCGTCGCCCAGCACCGTGCGCAGCAGCTCGCGGCGCTGGGCCAGCGGCACGTCGCGCAGGTCGTGGCCGTCCAGGTACGGCGCATCGAAGATGAAGTACACGATGTTCTTTGTCTTCTCGCCGTCGAACGCCTGTTGCAGCAGGCCGAAATTCGGGCGGCCATTCGCATCGTGCACGACAATCTCGCCGTCGTACCAGCCGTCCCGCAGCTGCATCTTTTCCAGTGTGGCGCGCAGCGGTTCCAGTTTGTGGGTCCAGTCGTTGCCGTTGCGGGTCCATAGTTCGATCGACTTGCCCTCGACGCGGGCCAGCAGGCGGTAGCCATCGAACTTCAGCTCGAAGATCCAGTTTTCCGGATCGCCCGGCGGACTGTCGACCAGCGTGGCCAGCTCGGGCGACAGCGTGGCCGGCAGTGGCACCGCCGCGAGCGGGTCGCTGGTGGCCTTTGCCGAGCCCTTTCCTTTGGCGGGCGCCTTTCGGACAGCCACCGTCTTTGTCGCGGTCTTCGTCGATGCCGATTTCTTTGCTGCAGCTTTTGCCGCACTCCCCTTCGCTGCGGCCTTGCGCGCCGGCTTGCCCTGGTGCTGCTCGGCGATGCTTTCCGCTTCCTCCGCTTCGGGTGTCAGCTTCTCGTCCGTGGGCATGCCGAGTGCCTTCACGCTGTCGGGCATCTCGTCGATGACGGAAAACTCGTCGGCCGGCCGGACGTATTCGTCGTTCTCCTTGATCAGCAGCCACGGCTCCTGCTTCTCGCCGGAACGCTTCATGCGTATCAGCACCCAGCGCCCGCGCATCTTGTGGCCGCGCAGTTCGAACTTCAGGTTGCCGTCGCGGTAGCCCTTGCGCGGATCGCCGACCGGATGCCAGGTGCCCTTGTCCCAGATGATCACCTTGCCGGCGCCGTACTGTTTTTCCGGGATGACGCCCTCGAAATCGTTGTACGAGATCGGGTGGTCTTCGACGTGCACGGCCATGCGCTTGTCGTGGCTGTCGTAGCTGGGGCCTTTCGGAACAGCCCAGCTTTTCATCGTGCCGTCGAGTTCGAGGCGAAAGTCGTAGTGCAGCCGTGATGCCCAGTGCTTCTGGATCACGAACGTCAGCGCTTCCTGCCCCTCGTCGCCGCCCTCGGCGGGTTCCGGCGTGATCGAGAAATTGCGCTTGGCCTTGTAGAGTTTGAGTGCGTCGGTCATGGCGATACTGTAGGCCCGCACAGGCCGGGGGATCGGTTCGTCAGGTAACAGAAGCGGTGCGGAAGACCCGAGTTGTAACAGATGTAAAGGCCGTCAACGTCGTAAGGACGGGTGGCGTTTTCTGTCCAGTGACACCCGATGCAGCGTGTCATACCGATGAGTATCACCAACCCAGCAGACAAGGACTTCGACATGAAAAAAGCAATCGGAACCAAAGTAGCCGCCACCCTGCTCGCAGGCCTGTTCGCCGGCGCCGCGTTCGCCCAGTCGACCGCGCCTGCCACGTCTCCGGCCGCCGCCGCGCACGCCGAAGCGGCGCATGCGAAAGAAGTTGCGAAAGAACAGAAGGACGTCGCCAAGGCAGACGCGAAGGAAGCCAAGGAAACCGCGAAGGCCGATGCCAAGGTCGCCAAGGAAAAAGCCGAAGCGAAGAAGGACGTTGCAGAAGCAACGGCCGACGCCAAGGTAAAGAAGGCCAAGGCAAGTGAAAAGGCCGCGAAGGCAAAGGCCGAGGCCAGGGAAGATTCGCATGCGAACCTGACGCACGCACCGCAGACAAAGTAAAACCGTCGCTACTCTCAGAGCACAAAACGGCAACAACCATATAGAGCACAGAACAACAACGGCTCCCTTGCCCGTGCCTTGCGCACGGGCTTTTTTTTGCTGGCGCACCACCTCTTCCGGCCAGGTCGCTACCCCTGCCAATCGGGCGCGCGTCCCACCGCCGCTGCCGCTAAGATGAAAGCCATTTGTCGAAACAGGCTTCATCATGAGCGACCACAAGATACACAACCCCATCCTGGCCATCGTCGGCGCCTCGTCCGGCAACCTGGTCGAGTGGTACGACTTTTACGCGTACTCGTTTACCTCGCTGTATTTCGCCGCGGCGTTCTTTCCGAAAGGCGATGCGACTTCGCAGCTGCTCAACACGGCCGGCATCTTCGCCGTGGGCTTCTTCATGCGCCCGCTCGGCGGCTGGCTGTTCGGCCGCATCGCCGACCGGCTCGGCCGGCGCACGTCGATGATGACGTCCGTGCTGCTGATGTGCTTCGGCTCATTGATGGTGGGCCTGCTGCCGACGTATGCCACCATCGGCTTCTGGGCGCCCTTCCTGCTGCTGCTGGCGCGGCTGATCCAGGGGCTGTCGGTGGGCGGCGAATACGGCACCAGCGCCACTTACATGAGCGAGGTGGCGGTGGCCGGCAAGCGCGGCTTCTACGCCTCGTTCCAGTACGTGACGCTGATCGGCGGCCAGCTGCTCGCGACGCTAGTGCTGGTCGCCCTGCTGCAATTCCTGACGCCGGACGAAATGCGGGCCTGGGGCTGGCGCATCCCGTTCTTCATCGGCGCGGCGGCGGCGCTGGTGGCGCTGTTCCTGCGCCGCGCGCTGGTGGAAACCGCCACCGATGCGAGCAAGAGCGAGAAGGCCGGTACCATCCGTGGCGTGCTGGAACACCCGCGCGCGCTGCTGACGGTGCTCGGCTACACGGCAGGCGGCTCGCTGGCGTTCTACACGTACACGACGTATATGCAGAAATACCTCGTCAACACGGCGCACATGAACGCCGAGACGGCGACGCTGGTGATGACGGCCGTGCTGTTCTGCTTCATGCTGATGCAGCCGCTGTTCGGCGCGCTGTCGGACCGCATCGGCCGCCGCACGATGATGATCATCTTCGGCCTCCTGACGATGATCGGCACCGTGCCGCTGATGACGGCGATCGGCCGGGTGCAGGCGCCGGTCCATGCCTTTGCCCTGGTGCTGACGGCGCTGGTGGGCGTGAGCTTCTATACGTCGATCAGCGGAATCGTCAAGGCCGAGATGTTCCCGCCGGAGATCCGCGCGCTGGCCGTTGGCCTGTCCTATGCGATCGGCAACGCGGCCTTCGGCGGCACCGCCGAATACGTCGCGCTGCTGTTCAAGTCGCAGGGCCACGAGAGCGCGTTCTTCTGGTACGTGGCCATCATTTGCGCGATCGCCCTGGCGGCTTCGTGGGTCATGCCGGATTCGCGCCGGCACGGCTACCTGAAGGCGTGAGCGGATTGGCACCTGGAGAATCGCCGCCAGGTTCGGTTTGTCTCAGCGGCTTTGTTCTTCGCGAAGCTGCGTGGCCAGCCGTTTCCGGCCCCGTTCCGCGTACTTGCGGCAGGCATCGGTATCGATAAACGCCGCGTTGCCGCGCTGCGCCGCCTGCTCCTTGCGCTCCCACAGGCCGGCGAGGTCGGGGTGGGCGGCAACGAGCACGTCGCACTGGAAGCCGGCAACCTTCGCGATCGACGCTTCCAGCTGCGTGCGCGCTTCAGGCCAGCGTGCATCGCCGGCATAGCGGAAGCCGTGCAGGCCGAAGGCGTTCAGGCTGTCCGCATAGACCATGTTCGCGGTGCGGCCGTTCTCGGTCGATTGCCAGGTCCATGACAGGCCGCCGGGCGTGTGGCCCGGCGTATAGTGCGCCGTGATCGACAGCGGGCCGAGCGTGACCGCTTCGCCGTCGCGCACAGCGCGCGTCGTCGCCACGGGCGTCATGTCCGGCAGGCTGCCGAGTTGCGGATCGGCCGGATTCGGTTTGCCGCTCGCCAGCACCAACGAGCTTTTCACGCTGCCGATCACCGTGGCACCCGTCATCGCCTGCAACCCGGCGGCCCCGCCGACGTGATCGTAATGCTCGTGCGAGGTGAGGATGTACTTGACGTCTTCGACCTTGAAGCCCAGCTTGCGAATGCTGGCGGCGATGGCGGCCGGCGACTTCGGCGTGCCCGTATCAATCAGGATATGGCCGGCGGGCGACGTCACCAGCACGGCGGCGACGCCTTTCGGTCCAACATAGTACGTATTGCCATAGAGGGCGAACGGCTCCTGCGGCTCGTCCCAGTCCGCGCCGTGGGCGAAGGCGGCGATGCCGAGACAGGCGATGGCGATCAGTGTGTTTTTCATGTGTTCCGGTCGGGTTGAATGGAGCAGCCATTCTAGGGACCGGACAGCGCGATTGCCATGGCGGCTGCCCCGTCAAACGGAGCGTTCATCCCATCGCAGGTAACACCGGTTATGCGGACCTGCCGCCTTCGGGTAAGCCTACCCGCGGTGCAACGCGTTGCGAAGAAGTGATGCAACGCCGACGGCGGCGCCGGACAGCGCACCGATGCATCCCCATTTCGCGGCCTCGCCGGACAGTGCGCCCGCCGCGGCGAAGTCGAGTGCAAGTCCGGCGAAACCACCCATGGCGCCGGCAACGAGCCACCAGGCTTGCTTGCCTGGGACGGCGAATCTCATCTGCTGAGTCATGCAAGCATCCTTGTATCGGGTTGGGAAATGCCGCGCGCGGCGGGGAGTTCGCCGCCGGCGCGAGCCGGCCAGGCAGCCGCCGACCTGGGCTGCCTGCGCAGCGATGGTCTCACGAAGGCAGCGGCTTTTTCAAGGACTTGCCGGTCGGCGAATCATTCATGCAACGCAGCGTCCGGGGAAGGACCGGGGCAGACATGCAATCGACATGCCGCGGCGATGGCGCTGTCATCCGCGCGCTGTCACCCTTCGCGCCGTCATCCTTCGCGCTGTCACGCCTCGATATACAGGCCCGCATGCTGCTGGGAGTTGCGGTCGCCCCGGCGGTAGCTGCGAAACAGCAGCGAGCCCGCCCCGTCGCGCGCGCAGCAGGTGCAGCCGCCCACGTGATCGATCCCGGTCACGCCAGCCTGCCGCAACTGACTGCCGGCGACGGCCCGCAGGTCCAGGTGGCGGTGGCGCGGCAGCAGCTCCGCTGCCGGAATGTCGTGGAACTGCCGGGCGAAGTGCTGCGCCAGCTCTTCGCTGACTTCATAGCATTGCGCGCAAATCGTCGGCCCGACCGCCGCCACCCAATCCTCCCCCGCCCCGACCTCGGCCAGCACGCGCGGGATGATGCCATCGGCCAGGCCGCGCCAGCCCGCATGCACGGCCGCCACGTGGCCGCCGTCCCGCCGCGCCAGCAGCAGCGGCACGCAATCGGCCGTGATGACCGAGACCGGGATACCAGGCCGCCGGGTGTGGAACGCATCCGCCTCCCCAACGCGCTGGCGTTCCCTGTCGATGCGCACGGCGCGGGTGCCGTGTACCTGTTTCTTGTCCGGCCGCTGCTCCCAGACCGGCTGCAGCACATGCGGCACCAGTTGGGCATCAGTGCCGAAGCCGTGGATGACGTTTGGAATACTGCTGAGCAATTCACTGGTGATCACGCGTTTCCCCTGGATTTCGACCGCCGCATAATAGCGAACAAATATTTCCGGAGTTCGGGGTCAGACCCCGGTTTCAGGAAATGTTTCCAAAAAAAACGGCGGCTCCGGTGGGAGCCGCCGTAAAGGACTACGCGGGGTTATTTAGTTGCTGGCCTGGGCGGTATTGACCGGTGCGTCCCAGCCGCCGCCGAGGGCGCGGATCAGTGCGACGGTGGTGATGGCGCGGTCGCCGCGCAGTTGCACGGCGGTGCGTTCGACGGTGGCCAGGTTGCGCTGGGCGTCGAGCAGCTCGAGGTAGCTGGAGCGGCCGGCGTCATACAGCTTCTGCGCCAGGTCGGCGGAGCGCCGGGCGGAGACGACGGCATCGTCGATCTGCGCCGTCTGGCCGGACAGGATGCGCAGGCCGGCCAGGTTGTCCTCGACCTCGGCGAACGCGGTCAGCACCGTCTGGCGGTAGGTGCCGACCGATTCTTCCAGCACCGCTTCGCTGCGGGTGATGTTGGCCCGGTTGCGGCCGCCGTCGATGACGGGCATCGACAGCAGCGCGCCGAGCAGCCAGGAGCGGCTGCTCCAGCGGAACACGTCGGAGAAGGCCGGGCCGACGCCGCCACCGTCGGCGCTGATGGTCAGCGCCGGGAACATCGCCGAGCGGGCCACGCCGATGCGGGCGTTCGACGCTTCCATCGCACGCTGGGCGGCGGCGATGTCGGGCCGGCGTTCCAGCAGCGACGATGGCAGGCCGCCCGGAATGGCCGGCAACGTGCCGCCCTCTGCCAGCGGATTCTCGCCAGCCGTGAACGATGCCGCCGGTTTCCCGAGCAGCACCGCCAGCGAGTGCTCGGCGGTCGTGCGCTGCCGTTCCAGGCCGATCGCTTCGGCGCGCGATGTCGCCAGTTCGGTTTTCGCGCGGGACAGGTCGAACTCGCCGATATCGCCCAGGTCGAAGCGGCGCTGGTTGACCTTGACGTTCTCCTCGCGCAGCCGGACCGTCTGCGCCACGGTCGCCAGTTCGGCGTCCGTGGCCCGCAGGCGGAACCAGGTCTGGGCCACGTCGGCCTGCAGCGACAGCAGCACGGAGCGGTAATTCGCTTCAACCGTCGCCGCGTCGTTGCGCGCTGCCGCCACATTGGACGACACGCGGCCGAACAGGTCCACTTCATAACTTGCCGTCAGCCGGGCGTTGTAGCTGGTGCCCGGCGCCATCCGCGTGCCTTGCGGCAGGCCCGCTTCCTGCGGCGACTGCTGCGAACGGCTGGCACCGACGCCGACGCCCACCTGCGGAATGCGGTCCGCCTCGGCGATGCCGGCGATGGCACGCGCCTGTTTCACCCGCGCGGCGGCGACGGTGAGGTTGGCGTTGTTGCGGATCGCCTCGGCCATCAGCTCGTTCAGCGCCGGGTCGTTGAAGGCCAGCCACCACTCGCCGCGCGGCTGCTGCTCGGCCGGCTGCGCTTCCTTCCAGCGCGTGCCGTCGGCAGCCACCTTGACGTCGCCGCCGGTTTCCTTGAAGGCGGCCGGCACCTCCACCGCGGGTTGCTTGAATTCAGGCGCGGCGCAGGCGCTCAACACCAGCGCGGCGATCAGCGACAGAGCGGGGGCGCGACCCCTGGCAATAAAATTGTTCATCCGTGAGTCCCTTCCATTTTCACCAGCGACACTTCCTCGTGCGCCGGTACGTTTTTCTTTTCCATGCGCTTGGCCAGCGTACGCAGCAGCACGTAGAACACCGGCGTCAGGAACAGGCCGAAGAACGTCACGCCCAGCATGCCGGCAAACACGGCGACACCCATCGCATGGCGCATCTCGGCGCCCGCGCCACTGGAGAACACCAGCGGCAGCACGCCCATGATGAATGCGATCGACGTCATCAGGATGGGGCGCAGACGCAGGCGGCAAGCCTCCAGTGCGGCGTCGACGACGCTGCGCCCGTGATCTTCCAGTTCGCGTGCGAATTCCACGATCAGGATCGCGTTTTTCGACGCGAGTCCGACCAGCACGAAGAGCGCGATCTGGGTAAAAATATTGTTGTCGCCACCGGTCAGCTTCACGCCGATCAGCGCGCACAGGATCGACATCGGCACGATCAGGATCACCGCCAGCGGCAGGGTCCAGCTTTCGTACTGCGCGGCCAGCACCAGGAACACCAGCAGCACGCACAGCGGGAACACATAGATCATCGTGTTGCCGGCCAGGATGTCCTGGTACGTCAGGTCGGTCCATTCATACGTGATGCCCTTCGGCAGCGTGTCGCGCAGGATCTGGTCCATGATCGCCTGCGCCTGGCCGGACGACACGCCCGCTGCCGGGCCGCCGT
This sequence comes from Pseudoduganella sp. jia 9, assembly GCF_055502615.1. Lineage (NCBI taxonomy): Bacteria > Pseudomonadati > Pseudomonadota > Betaproteobacteria > Burkholderiales > Oxalobacteraceae > Pseudoduganella > Pseudoduganella sp. jia 9. The sequence continues at coordinate 221,857 of NZ_JBUPWE010000003.1, forward strand.
TCAGGTCCGCCGCCACGTAGTTGTTGTAGCGCTGCACGCGGTCCGGGCCATATGTATCCTTCACGCGCATCAGCGACGACAGCGGAATCATCTCGCCCTTGTCGTTCTTCACCTTCAGCTGCGCGATCTGCTCGGGCTGCGAGCGGAACTGCGCATCGGCCTGCACGCGCACCTGGTAAGTACGGCCGAACTGGTTGAAGTCGTTGACGTACAGCGAGCCCAGGTTGATCTGCAAGGTCTGGTAGATCGTCTGCAGCGGCACGCCCAGCTGTTTCGCTTTCACGCGATCGACGTCGGCGAACAGCTGCGGCACGTTGATCTGGTAGCCGGAGAACACGCCCTGCAGCCGCGGTTCCTGCGCGGCCTTGGCCTGCACCGCCTGTACCGCCTTGTACAGTTCGTCGTAACCCAGGTTGCCGCGGTCTTCGATCATCAGCTTGAAACCGCCGGTGGTGCCGAGGCCGTTCACGGGCGGCGGCGGCAGCACCATGACGAAGGCGTCCTGCACGGCGCCCATGCGCTTGTTCATCTCCGCGGCGATCGCCTCGGCCGACTTGTTCTTGTCCTTGCGCTGGTCGAACGGCGCCAGTCCCAGGAACACGATGCCGGCGTTCGGCGCATTGGTGAAGCCGTTGATCGACAGGCCAGGGAACGAGATCGAGTTCTCCACGCCAGGGATGCTCTCGGCGATTTCCGACATCTTGCGGATCACTTCATCGGTGCGGTCCAGCGAGGCGGCATCGGGCAACTGGGCGAAGCCGATCAGGTACTGCTTGTCCTGCGCCGGCACGAAGCCCGGCGGCACGGCCTTGAACATGAACAGGCCCGCGGCGCCCAGCAGTGCGTAGATGACCAGCGATGCACCCTTGTGGCGCAGCACGCCCTTGACGCCGTTCTCGTACTTGTGCGCCGAGCGGTTGAAGAACTTGTTGAAGACGCGGAAGAAGCCGCCGAATACCTTGTCCATGCCGCGCGTCAGCGCGTCCTTCGGTTCGTGATGGCCCTTCAGCAGCGCGGCCGACAGTGCCGGCGCCAGCGTCAGCGACGAGAAGGCCGAGATCACGGTGGAGATGGCGATGGTCAGCGCGAACTGGCGGTAGAACTGGCCCGTCAGGCCGGACACGAAGGCGATCGGCACGAACACGGCGCACAGCACCAGCGCGATGGCGATGATCGGGCCGGACACTTCCTTCATGGCCTGGATCGTCGCGTCGCGCGGCGACAGCCCGTTCTCGATATTGCGCTCGACGTTCTCCACCACCACGATCGCATCGTCGACCACGATACCGATCGCCAGCACGAGGCCGAACAGCGACAGCGTGTTGATCGAGAAGCCGAAGATCATCATCACGGCAAAGGTACCCACCACCGACACCGGCACGGCCAGCAGCGGAATGATGGAAGCGCGCCAGGTCTGCAGGAAGATGATCACCACCAGGGCAACCAGGATCACCGCTTCGACCAGCGTGTGGATCACGGAATCGATCGATTCACGCACGAACTGGGTCGGGTCATACACGATGCTGTATTCGACGCCTTCCGGGAAGTCCTTCGACAGCCGCTCCATCGTCGCGCGCACGTCGGTCGACAGTTGCAGCGCGTTGGCGTTGGGCGCCTCGAAGATGGGAATCGCCACCGCCGACTTGTTGTTCAGCAGCGAGCGCAGCGCATACGAGTTCGAGCCCATTTCCAGGCGCGACAGGTCCTTCAGGCGCGTGACCGCGCCATCGGCGCCGGCCTTGACGACGATGTCGCCGAATTCCTCGATCGTCGACAGGCGGCCCTGCGTCTTCACGGTGAGCTGGAAGTCGGCATCCTTCGACGGGCCCTGGCCGATGACACCGGCCGCGACCTGCACGTTCTGCTCGCGGATCGCATCGACCACTTCGCCCGACGTCAGCCCGCGCGCCGCCACCTTCTGCGGATCGAGCCAGACACGCATCGCGTAGTCGCCGGAGCCGAACAGCTGGACTTCACCCATGCCATGGATGCGGGCCAGCTGGTCCTTGATGTTGAGCACCGCGTAATTGCGCAGGTACAGGTCGTCGTAGCGGCCGTCCGGCGAGTTCAGGTGGACCACCATCGTCAGGTTCGGCGAGCTTTTCACCGTGGTGACGCCGATCTGGCGTACCTCTTCCGGCAGGCGCGGCAGCGCACGCTGCACGCGGTTCTGCACGGCCGTCTCGGCCTGCTCGACGTTGGTGCCGATCGCGAACGTGACGGTCAGCTGCAGCGCGCCGTCGGAGGTGTTCTGCGACGACATGTACAGCATGTTTTCAACGCCGTTGATCTGCTCTTCCAGCGGCGCGGCCACCGTTTCGGCGATGATCTTCGGGTCGGCGCCCGGATACTGGGCACGCACCACCACCGACGGCGGCACCACGTCCGGGTACTCGGAAATGGGCAGCTTGAAGATGCTGATCAGGCCCGCGACGAACACGAGGATCGACAGCACGGCCGCGAAGATCGGCTTGTCGACAAAAAAGCGTGAGAAGTTCATGGTTGTTCCTTGGTTTTAGCCAGGCGGCGCCTTACAGCGCGGCCACCTTGGCATCCTTCTTGTTGTCCTGCGCCTTGGCGACGTCGGCATCCATCGGCACGGTCGTAGGGGTGACGGGCGCGCCGGGGCGCACGCGCTGCAGGCCGTTGACGACGATCTTCTCGTTGGCCTTCAGGCCTTCCTTCACGACGCGCAGGCCATCGACGGTCGGTCCCAGCTTGACTGCCCGGTACTCCGCCTTGTTGTCTGCGCCCACCACGAAGACGAACTTGCGGTTCTGGTCCGTGCCCACGGCGCGATCGTTGATCAGCACCGCGTTGCTGACGGCAGTGCCGCCGCCCAGCTGCACGCGGGCGAACAGGCCCGGCACCAGGGCGCCGTCCTTGTTGTCGAAGGTGGCGCGCATGCGCACCGAGCCGGTCTGCGTATCGAGCTGGTTGTCGACGAATTCCAGCTTGCCTTCGTGCGGGAAGCCCTCCTCGTTGGCCAGGCCGACCTTCACGACGACCGGTTGCCCCTTGTGGTTCTGGGTGCCCACGCGCAGGTAGGTGTCCTCGTCGCCATCGAAGCTGGCGTAGATTTTTTCCAGCGAAACGACGGAGGTCAGCACGGCGGAGGCGTCCACCAGGTTGCCCAGCGTGATCTCGGCCTTCGACACGCGGCCGTCGATCGGCGAGGTGACACGGGTGTACGACAGGTTCAGTTTCGCCGCTTCGGACTGGGCCTGCGCGGCGCGGGCGCTGGCGTCGAGCTCCTTCTGGCTGGACGCGCGCTCGTCGAATTCGCGCTGGGCAATGGCCTTGTCGGCCAGCAGGCGCTCGGCGCGGGTCAGTTCCAGCCGGGCCAGTTCGGCGCGGGCGCGGGCCGAGTTGGCTGCAGCCTCGGCGCGGTCGGCTTCCGCCTGGTAGGGGCGCGGATCGATGACGAACAGCACGTCGCCCTTCTTCACCTCACTGCCCGGCTTGAAATTCACCGCGGTGATGAAGCCGGAAACGCGCGACCGGATTTCCACGTGGTCGATGGCTTCCAGCCGGCCGGAAAACTCCTGGGTTTCCACCACCGGCTTTTCGATCACCAGTGCCGCGGAAATGGGTGGGCCGCCGGCAGCGCTGGCAGCAGATGCGTCCGCCGTCTTGCCGGTGGCATCCTCGCAGCCGGCCAGCGTGACCGCGATGCCGGCCGCTGCCAGCATGCCGACGATCGGTCGCACGAGCGCTGTCAATGTATTCGTGTTTTTCATTTTTTACCCCTTTTTGTATGAAAAATATTAATAGCTTTGCGTTGCCATTCTTCACTCGCCTAGTTCGAGAGAAAAAGCGGGCCCACCACGCTGTGAAGTATCTTCGCTGCGCGTTGTTACTATTAGTTACTGGAATTGGATCGTTTCACTATATCGCCAGCCCGACGATAAGTAAACGTTTTTATTTATATATCCCTCAGGCTGGTGGGGTCTCCGTCCCATCGGCACCGCGGATGAACGCGGTAATTTCGGTCAGTGCATAGACGCAGGCGCAATCGTTACGTCCGCCTGCCTGGTCGAGCGGCGGCGGCGGCAGCCGTTTCACCGTGGTGGTGATGCCGCATTTGATGAGTTTTGCTCCGTATTGTTCAGCTTCGTCGCGCAATGGATCGTCCTCGGCGGACAGGATCAGGGCCGGCGGCAGGTTCTTCAGCCGCGACGACTGCAATGGCGACGCATACGGATGGCTGCGGTCGGCGGCATTCGGCAGGTAGCCGCGGTAGCCGGCGGCGCAGGTATCGGCGACCCGGTCGACAATGGCGGCCTTGTCGCGGCATACCGGCATTTCGCGCATCGAGCAGGTGGACAGCGCGGGGTCGAGCATCGGCATGATCAGGACCTGGCCGGCCAGCGGCGGCCCGCCGCGGTCGCGCGACATCAGCGCCACCACGGCGGCCAGGTTGGCGCCGGCCTCGATGCCGGCCACCACCAGGCGCTTGCCGTTCCACGACAGTTTCGACTTGTTCTTCTTTGCCCACAGCAGCAGTGCGTGGGCATCCTCCACCGCGGCCGGGAACGGCTTCACCGACGCCAGCGTATAGCCGGCGGACAGCGCCACCTGGGCGCGGTCGCTGCTGACCAGGCGCGACAGGAAATCGTCCGCTTCGTCGATCGATCCGCCGACAAAGCCGCCGCCATGGAAAAACACCACCAGCGTATCGCGTTTCGTGGCGGGCGCGCCGGCCAGGTACAGGCGCGCCGGCAGTGCTCCTTCGGCGCCGCCCGCTTCCAGGTCGCGCAGTACCAGGTCGCCGGCCAGCGGCACGACTTGCTGCAGCCCGCTCATTGCGCCACTGCCTGCGGCGCATCGGCCAGCACCGCACCGGTGGAGCTGCCGGACTGCACCTCGGCCATCAGCGCGTGCAGGCCGCGCGCTTCGGCGCCCGCCGCCTGCGAGTATGCGTCCGTGCTGACGATGCCGGCCATGGCCAGCGCATACAGCGCCAGTGCCACGATGAGGAGAATGTTCCGGAGTTCCATGATGAGCCTTTCAATGACCTTTCCAGTGAGCTTGCCAAGTAAGTCGTTTTTTGATGCAGTGCAGTAATCATAGGCTTGATCTACAATCTGATAAAGACGGCAATGACGAATTGATTGTTCATGAATCCGAACAATGACAGGTTCGTGACGGAGACACACTCCGGAAGTTGCCTTGTAATAAACCGGCAACACGGGAGATGGCAAGTGAACAAACTACAGGCGATGGAAGTCTTCGTGCAGGTGGTCGATGCGGGCGGCTTTTCGCGCGCGGCGGACCTGATGCAGCTGCCGAAAGCCACCGTGTCGACCCTGATCCAGCAGCTCGAAACGTCACTGTCGGTCAAACTGCTGCACCGGACGACACGGCAGGTCAGCGTGACGGCCGACGGCGCCGCCTATTACGAACGCTGCCTGCGCATCTTGTCCGACGTGAAGGATGCCGAAGAATCGCTGTCGCGCACCCGGCTGTCGCCGAGCGGCCGGCTGCGCGTGGAATCGCCGACCGGGCTGGCCAGCGAGATCCTGGTGCCCGCCCTGCCCGGCTTCTTCGAGCGCTACCCCGACATCCAGCTGGAACTGGGCAGCTCGGACCGCCCCGTGGACCTGATCGAGGAAGGTGTCGATTGCGCGGTGCGCGGCGGTGAACTGGGCGATTCCACGCTGATCGCGCGCCGCATCGGCATCATCCACTTCGTCACCTGTGCCGCGCCGTCGTACCTGGACAGGTACGGTGCGCCGCAACATCCGCGCGATCTCGAACGGCATCGCTGCGTGAACTATTTTTCTGCCAAGACCGGCAAGATCTACGATTGGGATTTCACCAGGGACGGCGAACGGATCCAGGTGCCGATGCCCGGCATGATCGCGCTGAACGACTCGAACGCCTACGTGCAGGCGGGCCTGGCCGGCCTGGGCGTGATCCAGATGACCGACTACCTGCTGCTGCAGCACGTGCGCGAAGGCCGCATGGTCCAGCTGCTGCCGGACTGGATCACGGACCCGCTGCCCGTCCACATCGTCTACCCGCAGAACCGCCACCTGTCGGCCAAGGTGCGCGTGTTCGTCGAATGGGTCGCCGAACTGTTTGCCAACCACCCGGGCATGCGCCTGCGCAGCCCGGCCCACCCTTTACCGGAGGCCGCTTGAATTCCCCCCGCCACGATACCCCTTCACCGCACACCATCGTTTTCCTCGACCGCGACAGCGTGATCGCCGAGGTGCACCGTCCGGCTTTCGATCATGCCTGGACCGAATACCCGGCCAGCACGCCGGCCGAGGCGGCCGCGCGGCTGGCCGATGCGACGATCGCGATCACCAACAAGGTGCCGCTGCGCGCCGGCACGCTGGCGCAACTGCCGAAGCTGAAAATGATCGCGGTGGCCGCCACCGGTACCGACATCGTCGACCTGGCCGCCGCGCGCGAACGCGGCATCGTCGTGTCGAACATCCGCGACTACGCGCATGCGGCGGTGCCCGAGCACACGTTCGCGCTGATCCTCGCACTGCGCCGCAACCTGCTGGCCTACCGGGCCGACGTGGAAGCCGGCAAATGGGAAGCGGCGCCCCGCTTCTGCCTGTTCGACCACCCGATCCGCGACCTGCACGGCAGCCGCCTCGGCCTGTTCGGCTACGGCGCGCTGGGCCGGCAGGTGGCGCGGATCGGCCGCGCGTTCGGCATGGAGATCGCCGTGCACACGCGCACGCCGGTACCGGATGCGGACGTGGTCAACGTCGGCTTCGACGAACTGCTGGCGACGTCGGACGTGCTGTCGCTGCACGCGCCGCTGACCGATGCCACGCGCAACCTGATCGGCGCCGCCGAACTGGCGCGCATGAAGCCTTCGGCGCTGTTGATCAATACCGCGCGCGGCGGCCTGGTCGACGAAGCGGCGCTGGCCGACGCGCTGGCACGCGGCGTGATCGGCGGCGCCGGCTTCGACGTGCTGACGCAGGAACCGCCATCGGCCGGCAATCCGCTGCTGCAGCTGCGGCTGCCGAACTTCATCCTCACGCCGCACAACGCCTGGGCCAGCCATGAAGCGATGCAGGGGCTGGCGGACCAGCTGATCGGCAATATCGAGGCGTTCGTGCGCGGGGAACCGGTCAACCGGGTGGATTGAACGCGAAAGCGATAATCGCTTTCATCATGAAATCGATTATCGCTGCGCCGTGCTGACCGGTTCAGCGGCGCTCCGCACTCGGATTATATGAATATCACCGGAACTATGAGTTTTGCAATTTAATTAGTATCCCGGATTTCACGATTATAATAATGGCATTGCCATTCAACGTGATGACCATGAATCCACGCTTTTCTCTTTTGAGCATGCTTGCCGCCGCCTGCCTGGCAGTTTCGCCGATCGACAGCCGTGCCGCACAGGAGATTAATCCCGCCGCGACATCCGCTGCTGCCTTCAATCCAGAAAGCGTGCCTTTCACCACCAGATCCCTGCCCGCATTTCCCTATGTCGACTGGCCGGAAAAGCTGAAGCCCTCCCTGCGCAAGGCAAAGCAGGAGGACTTCGACCGTGCCTGGTTCGTCGCCGGCGCCGCCCCTTACTCCGTGGAAGGCAGGGTTGACCGGCGGCGTTTCTCGCCATCGCAGGCAAAGATGTCCGGGCTCGAGATCGCCCGCAATTACGAAGCCGCACTGAAGGAATTGGGTGCCGTACGTGTGGACACGATGCATCCATTGGACAAGAATTTCCCTGCCGAAAATTCATCGGCGAGAAATCGTTTCGTCAAGGAAAAGCTGCGCATTTACGGCGATGGCATCAGATATTCCACCTACCTGATCCGCACGACAGATAAACGCATCTGGATCGGCGTGGGTGTTTCCAGGCAGATCGTGCAGATCACCACTGTCGAAGAAAAGAATATGGAACGCTCGGTTGCGCTGACAAAGGCCGACGAAATGAAAACGGCGCTCGATAAAGCCGGATTCATTGCTCTGTACATCCATTTCGATACAGACAAGGCTGCGCTGCGCGATGACGGCAAGCCCGCTGTGAATGAGATCGCCAAATTATTGAAAGATAACCCTGGCCTGAAAATCTCGGTAGAAGGACATACCGACGACAGTGGCGATGCGAAGCGCAACAAAGTGTTGTCCGAGCAGCGCGCCTCCACGATCGTTGCGGCATTGAAATCGTCCGGTATCGCCGCTGGCAGGTTGAAGTCCGCCGGGTTCGGCTCTGCCAGGCCGGTCGCCGACAATCGCACCGAGGAAGGCCGCGCCCGCAACCGCCGGGTCGAACTGGTGAAAACCTGAATGCCGAGGCATCAGTGCCGTACGCCCGCGTTCCATCGCCAGCGAAGGCTGTGAACACGCGGCGCTGCCAGCGCACGATGGACACGCGGCGCTGCCAGCACACGATGGACACGCGGCGCGGCCAGCGCACGATGGACACGCGGCGCGGCCAGCGCACGATGGACACGCGGCGCGGCCAGCGCACGATGGACACGCGGCGCGGCCAGCGCCGCGGCCACCAGCAACGTGCATAGTGCCAGCACTGCCGCGCTGCCGTGCCGGGCGAACGGGGTAGTGCCAGTCATGGCTGGCACGCCGACATCGAGAATGCCGGGCCCCTTTTCGAGGCTTGCGGCGATGGCGCCAGCCGGATCGACCAGGGCGGTTCCGTCGCCGTTCGATACCTGCATCAGCCAGCGGCCTGTTTCCAGCGCCCGCATGCGGCTGGCCTGCAGGTGCTGGGCGTCCGCAAATCCCCGTGCCCACGCCAGGTTACTGGCCACCAATAGCGCGCCCGCGCTCCTGCTCTGCAGCGCGAGGTAATCCTCGAACTGGTTCTCGTAGCAGATCGCGACGCCAATCCGGGTGCCACGCACCCTCAGGGGAGTTTGCGACGCCGCTCCCGGCACCAGCGCGCCGAGCGGAACCGCCATCAGGCGGCCCAGCCAGGCCAGGTGTTCGGGCAACAGCTCACCGAGTGGCACAAGGTGCACTTTGTCGTAGCGCTGCAGTTGATTACCGCCGATACCCAGCATGCTGTTGCTGGCGTCACCGATCAATCCTGGTACAGGCTTTCCCGCACCTGGTGCGCCGATCAGCACGACCCGGCCGGCGGCGGCACTCGTCCAGGCCTGGCGCCAAGGCGCCGGCATCGATTCCCAGCCAACCGAGAGCGCCGTTTCGGGAAAGGCCGTCAAGTCCGCCGGACTGTTGGCTGCCACAAGCGCATAGCCACGCTGGATGCGCGCCTCGGCGCGCGCATCGAACTTGTCCTCCTGCGCCACGTCGGTCTGGATCAGCCGCGCCGTCACCACCTCACCGGTCGGCGCGGTCCATGCCTCACCGCGCAGCCAGTGTCCGGCCGCCAGGATCGACAACACGGCGAGCAGCGGTACGAGCGAATCGGCCGTTCGCCACCTGCCGGCACCGGCGCAGCCGTATCGAGCCAGCAGCGCCGCGCAAAGCGCACCGGCGAAGCCGACACCGTGCACGCCCGCCACCGGCGCAAACCCCGCCAGGGGACCGCCGACGTGCGGCAGCCCGGCCGGCAACATGGGCATGCCAGCAAACAGGTGGCCGCGAGCCCAGTCGCACAGCGTCCACGTGGCGGCCAGTGCCGCGGCGTGCAGCCAGCCGGGCCTGCCTTGCGACAGCACGCCACCGGCCACCGCGGCGGCCGCCGGAAACAACGCAAGGTACACCAGCAGCGAAGTGCCGAGAAGACCCGCAAGAGGCCAGCCAGCGCCAGTGCTCGCCGCGATGCCCGGGATGACCCACCACAGGCCGGCACCGAACCACCCCAGGCCGAACATCAGGCCGAAGGCGAAGCGTTGCGCATGGCCTGCGCCGGGCAGCAGCGCAAACAGTCCGGCGAGGCAGAACGGCGCGAACCACCAGGCGTCGGCAGGCGCGAGGCTGGCTCCCATTGCTGCGCCGAAAACACCGGCCAGGCCCGCGTGCAGCGCACTGCGCAGCATCAGCGCACCGACATCAGCTCGCGCTGCAAGGCGTCGATATTGAGCTGGTGGCGTCTTAGCCGGTCGCTTGCCTCGCCACGGCCCTGTGCATCGTCCAGTGCGCGCTGCTCGGCGGCCAGCTCTTCCTGCAGGATGCCGCGCCGATCGGCGTCGCGGGCACGCTGTTCGTCACCGCTGACGCGCGGGAACGATGCCGGCGCAATGGCTGGCGCGGCACGGCGCGGCCGCGTCCCAGGCTCCACCATGGCGGGCACGGCCGGCGCCACGTTGCTGATGACGACCAGCCCCCCCGGCTCGGTGCGCGCGTGAATGCCGCCGGCGGCCAACGCCGGTGAAAGCGCAGCCAGTGCCAGCGCGGACCGCAGTATGCCGGGTAAGCTGGCCAGCGCCTTCATGCCGCCTCCACGGCGCGCGGCAGCCGCACGCCCGGCCGCAGCTGGAGTGCCGCCGCCGTGCCGCTGGCCAGCTCGAGGCAGGCATGCGCCTTCCAGGCGGCGGCAGCCCGCCAGGGCCGCACATCGTGGAACACAGCCATCACGGTGCCTTCGCGGTCCAGGAACACGGCGTCGATCGGAAACCGCATGAAGGCCGTGTGGATGTTCGAGCATGGAGTCAGCAGCAATCCTTCGTCCGGCGCCAATGCGCGCCTGCCCAGCAGGCCAGTCAGCCGCCGGAAGAAGCTCGCCGCCACATGGATACGCAAGCCGTCGATGTTCATCACGCGGGACCTCACCTGAAGTTGTTCGAACGCGGCGGCACCGTCATGCGCACCACGCCCTGCGCCTGGATCGGCACGCCGTTCGCCGCATAGCACATCTGGTCGCCGGCATTCACGTTGAAGCGGCGCAGGGTGCCGATGATCATCCTGTCGATGATCGGGAAAACCAGCCGGTAACAGTGCCTCACCTGGATTTTCAGCAGCAGCGCGTCGGAACGGCGCTGGCGCGACGATGCCCCCACGCCGTTGCTGGTATCCAGGCCGGTGACCGGAATCACGCGCACGCCGTTGCGCGTCACGCCGAAGTCGCGAAACGAAGCCGGTGTCGGGTTGAGCACCTGGTACGACGTCAGCGGCGTCGCGACCTCGATCAACGCGCGAGCGTACGTCGCCGTCATCGCTGCCGGATAACTCACATCGGTCAGGTTGGCATTCAATGCCGCCGACGCGTACAGCGGCGCCAGCGCACTGGCATAGGCCCGGCGCATCTCGCCGGCATCGCCGCCGGACGCGGCACCGGCACGGGCAACCGAAAGCGCCGCCAGATTGACCGTATTCTTTGCCATCATCAGCATCCCCATTTGCAGCACGCCGAGCACCAGGGGGATGAAAACACCGGCGGCAACGATGAAGAATTCGATCGTCACGGCGCCACCCGCGCGGCGCGGCGGCGTGCGACGCTGGCGGCAGGCAACCATCATTTCAGCGTCGGGGCGGCAGGCGGCAGGACCTGGTCGACGTCCGCCATCAGCGCGAGCAGCGCGCGGCGGTTGTCCTCGGAGATCTGCCGGCCGGCCAGCGCCACGGTGGCCGATGCACGGAACTGGCCCAGGTGGGCCAGCGCCAGGTTCGCATGCGCCTTCGACAAAGACGGGTCAAGCTGCAGCGCGCGTTCGAATGCCTGTTGCGCATACGCCGGCTTGCCGCTGCGCAGGTAGACGATGCCCAGGCGATACCAGGCCGGCGTACTGTTCGGCGCGGCGGCCACCAGTTCGACATACAGCTGTCCAGCCCTGGCCAGGTCCCCCGCGGCGAGCGCGGCTTCCGCCTGGCTGCCCAGGCGCTCGATCGCGGCCACGTCGGCGGCTTCGGTCGCCTTCGCCGGCGCCGGCACGGGTGCCGTGGCGCAGCCCGCCGTCAGCGCCGTCATGGCCAACGCGGCGATGCATACGGTGATCTTCATGTTTCTCCTCATCGGTGGACTCAGTTGAATGCGGTGATCATCTTGACGGCGATCGGAAACCCCAGCACGACAAAGGTGCATGGGAAGATGCAGAGGATTAGCGGACCCAGCATCTTGACCGGCGCCTCCATCGCCATTTTCTCGGCGCGCGCGAAGCGCTCATTGGTGCGCTGCGCCGATTGGGCACGCAGGACGGAACCGACGCTGGCACCGGTCTTTTCTGCCTGCACCAGCGTGGTCGTCAACGAGGTCACGGCGCTGATGTCGATCCGCTCTTCCAGCATGCGCAAGGCATCGACACGGCTGCGGCCGGAGCGTACCTCGCGCAGCAGCCGGGCGAAGGCACGGCGCAGCGGGCTGTCCGGAGACTTCTCGACGGCGACGGTAATGCCAACGGTAAGATTGCATCCGGATTCGACCGCGAGCGTCAGCATATCCAGAAAGTTGGGCAGATTCTTGATGACGGCGACCTCCACCGCCTTCAGCCGGTCGCGCATCCACAAGTCAAGATATACAAAGCCGAACAGCGCACCCAGCACCGGAAACGCGACGCTCGGGCGCTTGAGCATCAGGCACATCGCCAGCACCATCAGCCCGAATACGCCGGCGTAGACGATCTTTGCGGCAAACCACTGTTGCGGCGACAGTGCGTAGTCGAGTTCCACCTTGCGCAGCTTGCGGATGGTCTTTTCCCGGTATTCGACCGACAGGTACGGGCTGACATAATAGGTGACGATGTCGATCAGCGCCCACACTCGGCGCAACGGCTTCGGCGGCTTGTCGGCGTACGTGCGATCTTCGCGCTGGACGGCTGATATCACGCGATACAGGAACATCGCGAGCGTCACGACGGTGATGGCGAACAGGGCGGGAAAGAGATACTGGATCATGGCGGGGCCCGGTCAGACATCGATGGTGACGATCTTCTTGATCAGCACATACCCGGCCAGTTCCAGCAGGAAGATCACGGCGAGTACGGCGTAGCCATACCAGGTGTTGAACAGCGGCGCCATCGCTTCCGGCTCCATCTCCGAGAGCACCCACATCAGAAGGAGCGGCAACGCGCCGACGATCCAGCCCTGCAGCTTGCCCTGCGACGTCAGCGCATCGATCTTGTCCTCCATCGTCAGTTTGCGCCGCATGGTTTCCGACAGGCGTTCCAGCGATTCGGTGAGATTGCCGCCGACTTCGCGCGCGATGCGCATGCAGGTGGTGAACATCGTGTATTCCTGCGTGCCGACGCGTGTCTCGAGCTGCGTCAGAACGTCGTCGATCGCAACGCCCATCCGCATCTCGCGAACCACCAGGCCGATTTCCTGGCGCGATGGCACCGGCAGCTGCTCGGCCAGCATGCCGAGCGCCTGCTGCAGCGACAAACCCGAGCGCAGCGCGCCAACCAGCGCATCGAGGGTATCGGGCAACTGCCGGACCAGCAGCTTGCGGCGGCGCAGGTTCAGCCGGCGGTGCACGATGCGTGGACCGGCCAGGCAGGCCACCGCGGCCACCAGGGCCAGCAGCGGATTGCCCGTCAGGACAAGTACCACGAGGATGACGACGAGCGTGACGGCCAGCGATACGCGGCCGAGCTGGCGGCGGTCCATGAAGATGAACATCTCGGACAGCCGTGCGCTGGTGGCATCGAGCACCTGCTGGCGATAGGCCATGGCGAAGCGCCGTCCAGCACTCCATGCCACTACGCCCAGGAACGCCATGCAGCCGGTGAAGGCCGCCGCGAGCAGCGCGATCGCCATCGAGTCAGGCATTGGCGACTCCCGCCAGCCTGTCCTCTTCGTGGCCGAACAGCGACAGGTCGACCGGCACGCCCTGCTCGCGCAGTTCCTCGTAGAAGGTCGGCACATAGCCGCTCGGCATGAACTGACCGCGCACGCGGCCGTCGTCCTGGAAACCCTGTCGCTGGAACCGGAATATCTCCTGCATCTGGATCACGCCGGCTTCCATGCCGGTGATCTCGGTGATGCTGGTAATCTTGCGGCTGCCGCAGGCAAAGCGGGTTTGCTGCACGATGATCTGCACGGCCGACGCCACCTGTTCGCGGATCGCAACGACCGGCAGGTCCATGCCGGCCATCATCACCATCACCTCGAGGCGGGACAGCATGTCGCGCGGCGAATTCGCGTGCGCCGTCGTCAACGAACCATCGTGGCCGGTATTCATCGCCTGCAGCATGTCGAGCGCCTCGCCGCCGCGGCACTCTCCGACGACGATCCGGTCCGGCCGCATCCGCAATGCGTTCTTCACCAGTTCGCGGATCGTTACCTGTCCCCTGCCCTCCACATTCGGCGGGCGTGCCTCGAGCGTCACCAGGTTGTCGTGGTACAGCTTCAGTTCCGCGGCGTCCTCGATCGTCACGATCCGCTCGTTCGGCGGGATCAGGTTGGAAATCACGTTCAGCAGCGTGGTCTTGCCGGAGCCGGTACCGCCCGAGATGACGATGTTCTTTTTCTGCTCCACGCACATCCGCAGGAACGCGACCATCCTGTCGTCCACCGAACCGTATGCGACCAGGTCGCCCACTTCCAGCCTGCGCTTGGCGAATTTCCGGATCGAGACCGTCGGCCCCTTCAGCGCGATCGGCCGGATCACGATGTTGACGCGCGAGCCATCCTTCAGGCGCGCGTCGCACAGCGGCGACGACTCGTCGACGCGGCGGCCGATCGGCGACACGATACGCTCGATGACGCCCATCAGCGCCTTCTCGCTGGAGAAGGCGATGTCCGAGCGCTGCGTGCGCCCGGCCCGCTCGATGAAGATGTCTTCCGCGCCATTGACCATGATCTCGGTGACGCCATCGTCGGCCAGCAGGGCTTCAAGGACACCGAGCCCGACCGCTTCGTCAAGCACGAAGCGGGCGAGTTCCTCGGCATCGATGCCGCCCTGCATGGTCATCTTCGGCATCAATTCATCGATCAGCTTGCGGGCAACCACGCGCAGCTCGGTGTCGGCCATGCGCGTCACATCCTGGCGCCGCAGGTCGAGCGTCTTGATCAGTTCCGTATGCAGCAGTTCGGCGTTGGCCGCCAGCGCCTGCTGGCGTGCCCGCACGGCCGGATCGACGGCCGCGGCGACTGCCTTGGGCACCGCCGCGACTGGCTTCGGCTGCACCTGCATCGCCGGGGCCGGCGGTACCGGCATCGCCGGGGCCGGTGGTACCGGACGCAATGCTGGACGCGCGCCCGCGGGCATGCTGCCCAGCGCGGCATCCGGCGGCGGTGCCACGGCTGGGGGCTGAACGGGTGTGCCCAGCGCTTTCACGCGCAGTATCTCGCCGCCGATGGCGATCGCGTCGTCCTTCCGCAAGGGGCCGTAGCGGACGACCCGCTCGCCGTTGACGAACACGCCCGACAGCGATGCCAGGTCCGTCACCGTGACGTTGCCAGCGGCGTCGGCGGCCAGCCGCAGTGCGCGCTTGCCGGCAGCGGCCGGCAGCGGCACCAGGGAATCAGCCTGGCAACCCAGTACGACGGCGCCATCGATCGTGCGCTCGGCCACCCGGCCGTCGGTATCGCGATATTCGAGTGTCAGCATGGCTTACTCCGTGATCGACAGCTTTGCGGGCGGCCGGGGTCCCAGTTCGCGATCGCGCAGCTGCTTGTCGAATTCATACAGTTTCTGGCCATTGACATCGGCCGGTGCAAGCGGCTGCGGCGTGGCCTCCACGAGGCGCGGCGTGATGATGATCGCCACTTCGCGCATTTCCTTCGCCGATTCCTTGTTCCGGAACGCACCGCCGAGCAGCGGGATATTGCCCAGCCCGGGAATTTTCTGCGTATCCCTCGTGTCCTGGTATGCGTACAAGCCATTCAGGACCACGGTCTCGCCATCGCGCGCATTGAACTCGGCGCTCGACTCGCGCTTCTGCAGCCCGGGGATACCGTTGACCGTGACCGCCCGGTCGATGTTACTCACCTCGATCTCCACCTTCGCGTAGATCGCTCCCGAGCGGTCGGTCACCGGCGTCATCTCGACGATGATGCCGTACTCCTTGAACTCGACGTTGGTGCCGCCCAGTGCGTTGATCGTCGGCAGTGGAATCTCGCCGCCGGCCACGAAACGCGCCTTCGATCCGCTGCGTGTGCTCAGGCTCGGTGCGGCGAGCATCTGGGCGTCGCCATCCTGAACGAGCAGGTTCAGCCGCGAGTTGATCACCGACGCCATCGTGATGAAGCCTTTGGGCGGCCACACCCGGTTCGGCAGCCAATCGCCGTTCTGGCTCAGTTCCAAGCCGGTCTTGGCCGGGTCCGGCAGGAAGCGGTACAGGCTGTTGCTGGCAAGGTCGGCCAGCAGGCCGGCACTGGGCCCCGCGACCTCCGAATCCCAGCGGATGCCCAGGTCCCGTGCACCGCGGGTGGTCAGTTCAAGCACCTTCACATCGAGGTGAATCATCTTTTCCCAGCCCACCTTGCCGATGAAGTTCACCACCTGTTCGGGATACATGCTGGCGATGGCGGCAGCGCGGCCCTGGTCGGCATCGCTGACCATCTCTCCCTCCAGCACGATCTTCGTGCCGGCGATGCGCGCCTTGACATTGTCGACTGCCGACAGCAGCCGGTTCACATCGTCCAGCGTGCGCTTCAGGTCGGCACCGGAAACACGCACGATCATCTCGCGCTGCGTCCCATCCTTCAGCCATATGTGAAGCGTGGAACTGCCCGGTTCCTCGGCCAGGATCAGCAACTGGTTGTTGGCGACCGCGGAAGCGGAGATGGTCTTGCCGTTGCCGATCGCGATCCGCGCGGCGGAAATCGGCAGCACGCGCGCCTCGCCGGCAAACATTTCGATCGGCTCGGCGGCCGTGGTGACCTTGGCGGACTTGGCAGGGGCGGCATGCCCCATCGGCAGCAGGGTCGCGAACAACCCGGCCGCGCACAGTTTCAGCAGATATCTCATCGGCGATCAGTTCTGGTTCTTGGTGGTTGGAGAAATGGGCCGGGCGGTCGGCGGAGGAGTGATGCCGAGGCGGGCACGGACATCGCCGGCGTCCGGTGCCTTGGCAGCGGCCGGGGACGAAGGGGGCGCCAGCGCGGCAAGGAGGCCCTTGCCCAGTTCGCGCCCCACTTCCGCCTCGATCCGCGCACCGCCCGGCGTACCGCTGCCGCCGATGATCATTTCCACGAAATTGCCGCGCCCGGCCGTGGGTGCGCCCGCGACACGCTTGAAGATCGCTTCGTCGAGTACCGTGCCGCCGCTGCGCGTGATGGCATCTTCCGGATTGCGCAGTACCGCTGTCAGCTGGCCGAGTTTCTGCCCCAGCAGCACCTGTTCGGCCTGCTCGGGAGACACTTTCAGGGTGACCGTCGTGAAGTCCATGTCGACTTCCTGCGCTCCGCCGTCGGCCGTGCGCACGGTGCGCTTCTGGGTCGTCTTGCCGGTGGCGATCACGGGCACCGCCTGCAACAGCGCCCGCACGTGGGTCAGTTCCTTCACCTCGCCGCTGCCATAGGAATTGGCGGTGGTGCCCGGCCCGGTGAACATCAGGTCGATGACGTCGCCCGGTACCAGCATGCCGGAGATGGAACTGATCTCGTCGACCGGGAACGTGATGGCCCGCTCGCCCTTCTCCACGGTGGTCGACAGCGCTGCGCCGTTGCTGCGTTCCAGCGCACCCCGGTCGATCGGATCGCCCGGCTTCATGCCGACGACGAGCTTCTGGCCGTCCACCTGTTCCAGCTCCTCCGGCGACAACGCGGTGCTGGCCAGGTACCGTTTCGGGATCGATCGCACCGCCAGGTTATCGGAGGAAATCGATTCGCCCGGCTTGATCTCGCGCTTTGCCACGATCACTTTCTTTTTCTCGTACGAACTGGCCAGCTCCTTCTCCGCATTCGCGAGGTAGTTGCTGAAGTAGGCATTGGCGCCAACGAAGCACAGCGCACCCAGTACGACCGCCGCGCCCAGCAACACAGTGTTTTTCGAAATTTTCTTCACTGCCGGCTCCGGGTCAGAACAGGGAAACGATCAGGCTGTAGGCGCGGAAGAACGCGCGCAGCCCGTTGGCCAGGTATTCGCCGACCGGCATGTTGTTCGACAACGCCTGCGGCATCAGCAACGCGAGTGCCACCATCGTGGTCACCAGCACGTACTCGATCATCACTTGCCCGGATTGTCCTTGTCCGGTTTTCCGTCTGGTACTGCCGATTCTGCGACACATCGTTACCTCACCTGTTTCCGATAATCGTGTTCATCATGACCAGCGCCCCGCTTTTCTGCGCGCTGATGTTCGCGTCCAGTTCCTGGCCGTTGCGGTTGGCCGAGAACACCAGCGCGCCACGGCCGCGCTGCAGTACGTGGCGATGCCAGCCCTGTGCCTTCAGCGTGGTCTCCAGCGCGGCAGCCGTGGCTTCGGCCGAGCGCGTCGACACCGCGATCACCTGCTGCGACTTCTTGCCGTCATCGACCGAGTCGATGATCGATACCGCTGTCATCGACGCCGGCAGCTGTACCGCCACGCGCGGTGCCCGGGCCAGCTGCGGCGACGTCAGTGCGACGCGCCCTTCCAGCCCATCGGCGGCGGGACGTACCTGGAAACTGCGGTGTTCCTTGCCTAGCCGCTGGTTCAGTACGGTCCATTCGCCCACTTTCGTGCGCACCACCGACGTGCGCTCCGGATTGCGCTCCCAGCTGATGCGCACTTCCTCGACCAGTTGCTGGATCGGCAGATCCGACGTGAACGTGCGGATCTGCACTGGCGTGCCGTTGATGGCCAGCGAGTCGCCGACGGCCCCCAGCCGCAAATGATCCGGAACATCCTGCCACCCGGCCAGCGCCAGGCACGGCAGCATGCAGGCGGCGACCGCCAATGCCCATCGGTGCCGGGACGCCGCTGCTGTCAGTAACACGGTTGCGCCCCCTGGTACATTGCGCGCACCGTGCCACCGGTTACGCGATCCTGCGGCACGATGTCCGGGCAGATCACGCCCGGCCTGAATTCCGGCAGGTCCCATTCGAATGGCCGCATCGCCGTCAATGCGGGCTGCAGGATTACGCCGGCCTCGGTAAGGGCGCCAGCCAGCACGAAGCTGCGCGAGCGCTCCGCGGCCTGCTCGGGGCCGGACGCATCCCAGTCTTCCGAGACCACGGCGCTGGTCTCGGCAAGTGTCAGGTTCAGCCTGTTAAGTGGTGCCGGCAGCGCGGCCACGTCGGCCAGGCGCACCTGGACGCGGCCAGTCGTCATGCCGCCACGGGGCAGCGCTTCACCGGCGGTGACCGCGGCGAGGGCTCCAGTCAGCATGCCGAAGGCCCGGTCCACCGCAGCCTGCGCCTGTCCCGGCAATGGCCCTGGCGCCGTGGTGATGCGGATGTCCTGGTCGCGCTCGATCAGGCGACGGTTGCTGTGGGTGTTCCAGTTTGCCGTCTCCGCGCCCATGCCGCGGCGCCCGTCGTCGTCGCGGAAACTGTTTTCGTTCCAGGCAAACAGCCGCGCCCTGGTCTTCTGCTCCAGTGCGCCGGCATTGAGCTGCGCGGGCGACTGCACCGTACGCTCCCAGGCCGCATACCGCGCCGCCTGGATCGTGCTGGCCTGGATATCGTGGAATTTGCCCAATGTCCAGATGCCGAGCATCAGCAGGATCGCGACGCCGGCCAGCACCAGCGTTTCAACGATGGCCTGGCCACGGTGGCCACGCAGCTCAGAGCGCGGCAGCATCGTCGAACGCCTTCGCATCGATGGGCTTGCCAAGGACCAGCTTGTGCGGTTCGGTCACCAGGGTGGTGGTGCCCGTTGCATTCTTCATTGTCGCCGCCACGACCACGGGCTTGCCGTCGGGGTCGACCGCGGCCGCATCGGCGATGCACATTTCACGCACCGTGCCCCCCGCATAGGCCGGGCTGCCGGGCGGCAGGCAACGCACGGCATGACCCGCCACCGACCTGGCCACCGAATACCCGGCCGCTGCGGCCGCGTCGGGCGCCAGCGGCGTCGCGCGGTCTTCATCGTCGACCTGGCGCTCGCCATCGAGCGCGATGCCGATATGGCGCACTTTCGCGCCGCGCTGGATATCGGTGGAAGACTGCACGGCGAAGCGCGCGGCGCACCCCTGCTCCGGCACCAGCCTGGCATCGTCGAGCCCATACTGCTCGCTGCGCATCAGATAGGTCTTGCCATCGCTGATATAGGTATTGCGCTCGTAAAAATACTGCTGCGGTACGGCCGGAAACGGCTTCACCGGCAGCTTGCGGCTCTCCGCCGCCATCACGCAGGCGTCGTAGCGGGCCCGGTCCACCGCGATCTGGCGGTCGACCGACTCCGGCCGCGTGACCGTCACGATTTCATAGCTGCGCGCGGCCGCGGCCGGCTCGCCGGGCGCGCCGGTCGAGTCTCCGCACCCGCCCACTTGCAGGCACAGCGCGCCCGCTCCCATCAATATCATTGACCGCATGAACCTGCTCCTCCCAATAAAGCCGCGACGGGCGCGAGTCCCTTCGCGCCGTCGACAATCGTGCGCGCCATCCGGCTCGGTGTCGCCATGGAGGCCCGCCAGTACGGATTGAACAGGCTGGGCCGTTCGACCAGGCCGTCGCGCCGTTCCTGGCCGAATGGCCGCTCGAAGGCGACGCAGGCTTCGGCCAGTGCGAACACGCCGCCGTCCTGGCCCTGGTACTGCGGCCCCACCTCCAGCACGGCGCCACGCTGCGTGGCCACCCGGGCCGGCATGTCCTCGCTGGTGGCCACCCGGTTGCGTGCAATCACTACTTCCACCGCGAAAGGCAGCCGTGGATCGGTGCGCGACTGAAGCCGGGTACGCGAGAGGTCCCGATAACCGGGCAGCCGGGCCGGCAGCCTTTTCGAGTGAGTATTGTCATTCGACATGTTGCGTGCCAGCCGGCCATCGACATCGTTCCATTCGTTGATGTCGCCATGCCTGCCGACGCCGGTGAACTCCTGGGGCGCATGGGCCTGGGCCCCTCCCCACGCGACCGGTGCCTTGGTCGACCAGTCGCGCTTGACCGGGTTCCATACGGTTCGCAGCTGCAGCGAATCGAGACCCTTCCACGTGTCGTAATCGAGCAGGTCCGTGCCGCCCTGCTTGCGCAGTTCAAACGTGAGGGGAAGCCCCATCTTCCAGTCGCGTTCCTGGACGAAGCCGTCGCGCGATTTCAGGACCACCTCGCGCAGGCGCACCCGGCGATCGTTGTTGTTCTGCCGGCGCGCGCCGGGACTGTAGGTATCCGTAAAGCCGCGCCAGGTATCGAGATTGCGCAGGATCAGCGCATTGCCGCCCGTGCTGACCTCCGCCCCGTTGGCGATGGCGACATTGCTGGCCAGGCTCTGGGCGGCCAGCGGTGCCGCGCTATCGAAGGCGATCTGCGCCGCATGCTCGAGGTTATCGAGCCCGCGGATCGCTGATTCCGCCAGCGGCAGGGTGCGCTGCACCGTGTCGTCGACGGCATCGACTACCCGTTCCACCGCCCGGACTGCGGCATTTATTCCGGGAATGAACTGGGCAATCATGTTGATGTTGCCGACGAAGCGGTCGATGTAGGCAACCCATGACCGCACGGTGACGGTCTGGGCGATGGTGACTTCGTTGGCGACGATGGCTCGGTTCATGTAGGCCTGGAAGTTCAGGTTCCGTGCCTGCCACAGCGCACCGCTGAACGCCGCCGCATCGGCGGCGTTCATGGCGCGCATCTTGGCATTGGTAACCTGGCCGGAATTGAACGCCACCAGCAGCATCGCCACCATCGCGGCGGCAAAGCCCAGGAACAGCACCATCGCCTGTCCGTTGTGCCGTGCCGTACGCCGCTGGAGGAATAAGACCGTGCTCATCGCGTTATGTCCGTTCCCGGCCGGCGAATCAGTTGGACGCGTCTTCGAAATCGTTCAGGCCTTTGGTCTGGGCGCGGTCGTTGGCACCCTGCTGGCCATCGGTCACCAGCTGGCGGGCCTGGCCGGAGTTCGCGCCGGCCAGCGTCGAAGCAGCGACCGAGGTCTGGCCGCGAACGATATCGCCGAACGCCGCGTACACGCCGATCGCGCCAATGGCGATCAGGGCGACGATGATGATGTATTCAGTCATACCCTGGCCCAGCTGTTTTTTCAGATTAAAGCGTTTCATGAGTGCTCCGGTAAGTGAGGGTTAATGAGTTGCGGTACAGCGGAGCGAATATTAATCGAGGCTTAAACATATTTAAACCCCTCCTCGGCGCTTATCCGATCGGCCGAGATTTACCAACGGAAATAATCAGCGCACATATGAGCCGCTTTTAATTACTGGCTCAGATAACCCAAAGTCATGCTTTCCCTATGAAACAGCTATCCAGGTCGCTTGCATGACGATATTTAAAAATTCCTCCCCGAAATTTTTCATTTCAAGATTTCGTTACAATTGCTTACATTTTTTCGACTAATGGCCCGGATTTTCTTTCCAGCGCGTATTTTTCATCGCATGTAACCGCTTTCATTGCGGGCAGATGATTGCTTTTATCGATAATTGACGGACGTTTCCTGAATTCAACATCTCGTCGAGAAGGTCATTCTTGTGACATTTGGTGAGTTTGTACGCCGTTAAAATTCTTTAATTCTCACTGATGTCATTAAACCTTCATAAATGAATTCATCCTTGAATTTCGAATAGGAAAGGCAAGTTGCAGCGAGTTGCAGCTTAAAATCGACTGTCGGATTCAGGCGACACCGATTTCCCCTCATACAGCGCGCGATTAACAGTGGTGGTGTCGGGTATTAGCGACATCACACATTATGATAATCGTCCGGTTTCATACGTCCCTGATTGGCGACATAATCGTTTCCCGCTTATCCCCATCAAGGACCATTCTCGGCACGCACTGCGCACTGTTTATTGCGAAGTTGGTTTATGTCATCAAAAATTACTACGCCAAAATCGTTGTCCGGATTACGCGGCTATGCCTATAATGCGATTCGCAGACTCTTCAGTTCATTCATGATGCTTCGTGCCGCTGTTTCCACTACGCTGCTGTTGTCCGCTCTTGCGTGGTCCGCCTCCGCCGCGTCGCAAGCGGCGAAAACACCTTCAGTCGCCGACGCGGGAAGCTTTGACGCCAGGAGCGTGCCTGTCAGCAGCGCCACCTTGCCGTCCTTTCCTTACCTCGACTGGCCAGCACGCCTGGGTCCTGCTTTCCGTGACGAGAAAGTGGCCGAATTCGACCGGGGGTATTTCGTCGCCGGCAACAGGCTCCAGCAGCCTGAAGGCAAGCTTTCGGTACGGCGCTATTTCCTTCGCGATGCCAAGCTGTCGAAGATCGAGGCAATGAAGAATTACGACTCCGCCATCAAGGCGCTTGGCGGCATGCGCATCGACCAGGAACAACCCGTTTCTGAAGCCTTCATCGCCCGTAACGGCGGCGATGGATACGACATCAGCCGCCGCAAGCTGATGGCGCGCGATACACGCTACGAGTACGCGTCCTACCTCGTCCGTACGGCGGATCGGCATGTGTGGTTTGGTCTCGCCATCGGCGACCGGGCTGCCACGGTGGTAACGCTCGAAGAAAAAGCGATGGAGCAGTCCGTCGGCCTGCTGAAGGCCGAGGCGATGAAGGCCGCGCTCGACGCAAAGGGCCATGTGGCGCTCTACATCAATTTCGATACCGACAAGGCCGTGCTGCGCAATGACGCAACTCCCGTGGTGGGCGAGATTGCCCGCCTCCTGCGCACGGACCCGGCGTTGAAACTGTCGATCGAAGGGCATACCGATGACAGCGGCGACGCCGCACGCAACAAGGCTCTGTCGCAGCGGCGTGCCGAAGCAGTCGTCAAGGCGCTGACGCAATCCGGCATCGCTGGAGCGCGACTTCGTGCTGCCGGCTTTGGTGCCGCCAAGCCGATCGCCGACAACGCCACCGACGAAGGCCGCGCACGTAACCGGCGTGTCGAGCTCGTCAAGCAATGACATGACTTGCAATGACCCGTCCTGATCACCGAAAGGAAACCCGATGACCCTGAAACCCCTGCTCTGCCTGCCCTTGATTGCCGCATGCGCCGCCGTGATGGCGGCGCCCCAGGTGCCGGACCTGGACAAGCTGCCGTTCAAGGCCGTGCAGCAAAAGAAGAACGTGACCGTGAATGTGCTCGATGCTGCGGTGGGCGATATCGGCAACTCCGGCGCGCTGAATGGGCTGCAGGGCGCCACAGCGGATTTCCAGGGGCAGCGCCTGCCGCTGTATGTGCTGTTTGCACAGTCCGTCAACGAAGCGGAGTACGAACACCTGGTCAACCGGCAGGGCCGGATCGCCGGCAGTGTGAAATGCGGCCTGGTGCGCGTCGGCAGCAGCCCGCAGTTCCCGTTGATCAAGACGGGCGTGCTGGCACAGGATTGCACCGTCACGAAGCTGCAGTAACCGTGGGCAAAGCAGCGGGATGAAAAAATTGGGATGAACTGCCGGCCCGGCGTGTTGGCCCGCCATGGTGCCGCACCCGCGCCCGACCTACAATCGTTCCCGAACCATCCACCATCGGGAACCCAATGACGATCACCCGCCGTACCCTGCTGCTCGCGGCCGCCGCCGCGCCCTTCTCTCCTTCCCTCGCGCTGGCCGCCACCGGCGGCTTCGCATCCATCGAGCGCGGCCTGAAAGGCCGCCTCGGCGTGGCCGTCATCGACACCGCCACCGGCAAGACCGGCGGACACCGCCTCGACGAACGCTTCCCCATGTGCAGCACGTTCAAGGCGGTCCTGGCGGCCCAGGCACTGGCCCGCGATGCGCGCGAACCCGGCTTTCTCGAGCGCCGGCTGCGCTTTGCAAAGGCCGACCTGGTCAGCCACTCGCCCGTCACCGGCAAGCATGTCGCCACCGGGATGACGGTGGCCGAGCTGTGCGCGGCCACCGTGCAGTACAGCGACAACACCGCCGCCAACGCGCTGATGAAGGAACTGGGCGGCCCGGCCGCGCTGACCGCCTTCACGCGCGGCATCGGCGACACGGCCTTCCGGCTGGACCGCTGGGAAACCGAACTCAATACCGCGATCCCCGGCGACGAGCGCGATACCACGACGCCGCTGGCAATGGCGCGCACGCTGCAGAAACTGGTGCTGGGCGACGCGCTGCCGGCAACGCAGCGCCAGCGGCTGAAGGATTGGCTGCTGGGCAATACCACGGGCGACAGGCGTATCCGCGCGGCCGTGCCGGCGGGCTGGCAGGTCGGCGACAAGACCGGCACCGGTGCCTACGGCGTCACGAACGATATCGGCCTCGTGTTCCCGCCGGACCGCGCCCCGCTGGTGGTGGTGGTCTTCACGCACCAGCCGGCCAGGGAGGCCGACGCGCGCGAAGATGTGGTAGTTGCCGGCGCGCGGCTGGCACTGGGCATGGGCGCCTGATGCGCTGATTCGTTGAGGCGTGCCGCCGGCGGGCCAGCCTGCCGGGGCGCGCCGGCGCCATGGTGCGGCGAGCGCGCATGAAAAAAGGGACCGGATTGCTCCGGTCCCTTTCTCTTCGTTCTGGTGCGGCTGGCAGGAATCGAACCCACGACCCCTTGGTTCGTAGCCAAGTACTCTATCCAGCTGAGCTACAGCCGCAAAACTCTTTGCACATCCCGCGAGGCGACCCTCGCGCTTGCTGCCTGACGACGGACTTGCATCCATCGGTAAAACTGGTGCGGCTGGCAGGAATCGAACCCACGACCCCTTGGTTCGTAGCCAAGTACTCTATCCAGCTGAGCTACAGCCGCAAAACTCTTTGTACATCGCGCAAGGCGACCCTCGCGCTTACTGCCGACGACGGGCTTCCACCCATCGGTAAAACTGGTGCGGCTGGCAGGAATCGAACCCACGACCCCTTGGTTCGTAGCCAAGTACTCTATCCAGCTGAGCTACAGCCGCAATTTTAATCACGCAACTTAAATATTATAACAACGGACGCAGCGCCGAGCGCACGCCTGCTGTGTACTACTTTTTACTGCTCCCGCAGCCCTTCCGGCCCGCGGTACGAAAATCTGGTGCGGCTGGCAGGAATCGAACCCACGACCCCTTGGTTCGTAGCCAAGTACTCTATCCAGCTGAGCTACAGCCGCAATCTACAGCGTTCGGCATTTTACACAACTCATTACGGTTGGGAAAGCTTGATTTTTCGTACAGTTCACTCTCGTACTACTTCACCTGCCACCCATGCCGCAAAGACTTCGTCTTGTGCCGTCCTTTGCAGCGTTCGTTGCGAAGGAGGCAGGATTATAGGTATAAGTTTTCCGTTTGTCCAGCGTCAGTGGGGGCCGCCATCGCTACGCGTTTGGTGTAGCATGCTTCCACCTCATTCACACGACAATGGAGACCCCCTGCATGAGTGCCTGCGCCGCGAACAGCCTGTCCACCCTGGAAATCGACTGGAACCGTACCGATGTCGGCCACCCGGACGGCTGGCCGCTGGCATTGCGCGTGGCGGTCGATCTCATGCTGAATTCGCCGCTGCCCACGCTGCTCATGTGGGGACGGCAGCAGGTCCTGTTGCTCAATGGCGCTTATGCAGCGCTGTCCGGCCTGCCCACGCAGCCGCCCGGCGGGCGCATTCCGGCGATGCAGCCTTCGGCCTGGAGCTGGAACCCGGCCGCGCTGGAGCAGGCCTGGCAGGGAGAGTCGCTGGTGTTTCCCGGCCAGGCATTGCAGATGTGGCGAGCCGACGGTGTCAGCGAGCAGCGCTTCGACCTGTACTACACGCCGCTGCGCGACGGCGACGGTAGCGTGCTCGGCGTACTGTGCACGCTGGCACCGCCCAGCGCCGTGGCCGCCCCGGCCGCCGCGCGCGCGCTGAAGATGCTGGTGGTCGAGGACAATCTCGATGCCCAGTACCTGGTCTGCGAGATGCTGCGCGCGATCGGCCACGAAGTTGATGCGGTGGCCGACGGCGAACGTGCGTTGCAGCACCTGGACGACAGCGCTTACGACGTGCTCTTTACCGACGTCAGCCTGCCCGGCATCTCGGGTGTCGAGGTGGCCCGCCGCGCGGTGGCCCTGCGGCCGCGGCTGCATGTGATCTTCGCCTCCGGCTACAGCGGCACGCTGACGCAGCAGCTCGACTTCCCCGCCGATGCGATCCAGAAACCCTACGATATCGAGCAGCTGCAGGCCATCCTGGAGCGGATCCCGCGCGCCTGAGCGGCGCGCACCGATGGGCCAACGGTGCGGGCCCAACCCCTGCCGGGGCGCTACAATCCGCAGCGGCGCCCGCATGGGCAGCCAGCAAAACCAACGGTCCTGAACCATCCGCCAATGATCCTTTCCAACGGGGCTGCCCCTTCCGAAGCCGACCTGCTGCGCGCCATGCTGGAAGCGCAGGAAGAGTCGCGCCGCACGCGCGCCTGGACCGGCGACGTACTGGACAGTATTGCCGACGGGCTGGCCGTCATCGACAGCGGCTGGACCATCACCTACATCAACAGCCGCGCCGCCGGATTGCTCGGCACGGTGGACACGGCCGCCGCCGTGGCCGGCCGTGACCTGTGGCAGGCGTTCCCGGGCCTGGCCGGCACCCCTCTCGAGGCGCGTTTGCGCCAGGCCATGGCCGACCGCGTGGCCGCCGCCTGCGAGCTGTTCCATACGCCCTGCCGCCGCTGGATCGAGGTACGGGCCTGCCCGTCGCCGCAGGGCCTGACGTGCACGCTGCTCGACATCGACGGGCGCAAGCGCGACGAACGGGCGCTGCGCGAAAGCAGCAACCGGCTGCAGGTGGCGATGGCGGCAGGCAGGCTGGGCGACTGGACCTGGGATGCGGCGACCGACGTCGTCGCGCTGGGCCGCCGCGCGGCGGAGATCTTCGAGGTGCCGGAAGGCACACCGGTGACCTGGCACACGCTGCAGGAGCGCATTGTGCCCGAGGACCGGGCCGCCGCGCGGCAGGTGTTCGTCGACGCCTACGTGGCGCAGCGTGACTTCGACATCGAATGCCGGATCGATGCGCCCGGCGACGGCGGCCAGCGCTGGCTGTCCGTCGTCGGCCACGGCAACTATGGCGATGGCGACCGCCTGCTCGGCATGACCGGCATGGTGCAGGACATCACTGCCCGCCGCGCCGCCGAGGAGGCGCTGAAGGACAGCGAAGAGCAGCTGCGCGCGCTGGCCGACTCGATTCCGCAGCTGGCATGGATCGCCCATCACGACGGCCGCATGACCTGGTACAACCGCCGCTGGTTCGAATACACCGGCCTGACGAGCGACGACCTGCGCGGCGACGCCTGGCGCCAGGTCTACGACGCCGAGTGCATTCCGGCGATGACGCAGCACTGGAAGCGGGCGATCGAGACGGGCCAGCCGTTCGAGATGGAGTTCCCGATCCGTGGCGGGGATGGCCAGTACCGCTGGTTCCTGACCCGTGCCAACCCGGTGCGCGGCGCCGATGGGCGCACCCTGCGCTGGTTCGGCACGAGTACCGACGTCGACCAGGTCAAGCGCGCACAGGAGGCGCTGCGCGACGAAACGGCCGTGCTGGAGCTGCTGAACAGTACCGGCAACGCACTGGCCCGGCACCGTGACCTGCAGCCGCTGCTGCAGGAAGTGACCGACGCCGCCACGCGTCTCAGCGGCGCGCGTTTCGGCGCCTTCTTCTATGACGGAACGCGCGCCGCGGCCGCCGACGGCGCACCGGACAATGCCCGGGGTGACGATACCCTGACGCCGTTCACGCTGTCCGGCCAGGTGCCGCCGCTGACGGGCGCGCTGACGCGTGCCGATGCCGCCGCCCTGTTCGGCGACACGCTGCGCGGCGCCGCGATCACGCGTTGCGGCGACCTGCTGCGCCACCCGGAATGCGCGCCGCTGCTGCCGGCCGAGCAAGCGGCCCTGCTGCGCAGCTACCTGGCCGCGCCGGTAATGTCGCGTGATGGCAGCGTCATCGGTACGCTGCTGTTCGGCCACCCGGAGCCGGCCATGTTCAGCGACCGCACCGAACGGATCATCGGCGGCATTGCCGCCCAGGCCGGCGTGGCGATCGACAACGCCCGGCTGAACGAGGCGGCACGCCGCGCCGCCGAGGAGCGCATCGCATTGCTCGACAGCGAACGCAGCGCGCGCGCCGAAGCCGAGCGCACCAGCCAGATGAAGGATGAATTCCTGGCCACGCTGTCGCATGAACTGCGCACCCCGCTGACGGCGATCCTCGGCTGGTCGCAGGTGCTGCGGCGCGGCGGCCGCGGCGAGGCTGACCTGCAGAAGGGCCTGCAGACGATCGAGCGCAATGCCCGCGCCCAGGCCCAGCTGATCGAGGACCTGCTGGACATGAGCCGCATCATGTCCGGCAAGGTATTGCTGGACATCGAGGCGATCGCACCCGTTACCGTGATCGAGGCCGCGATCGAGACCGTGGGTCCGGCGGCCGCCGCGCGCAGTATCCGCATCGAGCGCGACTTCCAGCCCTGCGGCATGGTGGCGGCGGACCCCGGCCGCCTGCAGCAGGTGATATGGAACCTGCTCTCGAACGCGATCAAGTTCACGCCGCAGGACGGCACGGTGCGGATCGGCGTGCGCGAGGCGGACGGCCATGCCGAACTCGTCGTCGCCGACACCGGCATCGGCATCGGTGCCGGATTCCTTGCCCACGTTTTCGAGCACTTCCGGCAGGCCGATGCGTCGTCGACACGGCGGCATGGCGGGCTCGGACTGGGCCTGTCGATCGTCAAGCACCTGGTCGAGCAGCATGGCGGCACCGTGGCGGTGGACAGCGCCGGCGAAGGCCGCGGCGCCACGTTCACCGTGCGGCTGCCGCTGGCGGCGCGCGTGCCCGGCGCCGAACGCGCCGTCCGCCCGGCGCTGCCGGATGGCGAGCCGCGCGCCGCCGTCGCCGACGACCTGCGCGACCTGGGCGGCCTGCGCGTGCTGATCGTCGACGACGAACCCGATACCCGCGAGCTGATCAAGCGCGTGCTGACCGACTGCAATGCCGACGTCGTCACCGCCGACAGCGCGCCAGCCGCGCTGTCGCTGCTGCCGCGCTGGCTTCCCGACCTGCTGCTGTCCGACATCGGCATGCCGGAAATGGACGGCTTCGAACTGCTGGCACGGGTGCGCGCACTGGGCGCGGACGCCGGCGGCAATGTGCCGGCCATTGCCCTGACCGCCTTTGCCCGTGCGGAAGACCGGCTGCGCACGCTGGCGGCGGGGTTTGCCGACCATATCGCCAAACCGGTCGAGCCACCGGAACTGGTCGCCGCGGTCGCCCTGGCAGCGGCGCGCAGCCGGAGCCAGTCCGCGTGACTCATATGCGTTTTCCGCATATATACAACTGAAGTGTGCGTACGCCACACGTTTGCGCAAGAAAACACTCGATGCGTATTAATTAATTTATAATGCGGAAAAAGTGTCCTACTGCATGACGCGGTAATGTCCTACAAGAAACTTGTCGGCGGTTTGCTACACTTGGAAGTCTGAAGATTCTTCCTCAGGATAAGAATTTTCCTTTACGTGCGCCGCAGCAAATTCTTCGGCGCTACACTGATTGTTCCGCTCCGGCCGAGAAAATTGCCGGAGCCCTGTATTGCGAGACAATTATGCCCAGCCCGGATGAGATCCTGAACGCCAAGATTCTGGTCGTGGACGACTGTGCGGACAATGTCGATCTTATGCTCGAGATTCTCCGTGAAGCCGGCTACGCGAATGTCACGGCCACCATGCTGCCTGACCAGGTTTGCGCACTGCACCGGCAGCATAACTACGATCTGATCCTGCTGGACCTGCAAATGCCGGGCCTGAACGGCTTCCAGGTAATGAAAGGCCTGAAGGAGATCGAACAGGAAGGCTATCTTCCCGTGCTGGCGCTGACCGCGCAGCCGAGCTTCAAGATTGCGGCGCTCGAAGCCGGCGCGCGCGACTTCATCAGCAAGCCGTTCGACCTGCTCGAAGTGCACAAGCGCATTCACAACATGCTGGAAGTACGCCTGCTCTACAAGGAGCTGGCACAGTACAGCAAGCGGCAGCAGGAACTGGCGCTGCACGACCCGCTGACGGGCCTGCCGAACCGCCGCCTGCTGGAAGACCGTATCGAAACCACTGTCCAGCACGCGCTGCGCCACGGGCGCAAGGCCGCCGTGATGTACCTGGACCTCGACGGATTCAAGCCCATCAACGATACCCACGGCCACGCGTATGGCGACGAGATCCTCAAACTGGTCGCCCAGCGGCTGGTCGGTTCGTCGCGCAAGGAAGATACGGTGGCGCGCGTCGGCGGCGACGAGTTCGTCATCGTGCTGGGCGACGTCAATGGGCTGAACGATGCGCGCGAGCCGGCCTCGAAGCTGATCGAGGTGGTGTCCGAACCGTATGTCGTCAACGGCATCACGCTGCGGCTGTCCACGTCGATCGGCATCGCGCTGTTCCCGGACGACGCCGACTCGGTGGGCGATCTGATCCACGCTGCGGATAACGCGCTGTACGATGCGAAACGCTCCGGCAAGAACCGCTTCTGCTCCGCGCCGGCCAGCACCGCGCTGGCCGCCGCGCCAATGCCGCACCAGCTCAAGAGCGTGGCCACCACCGTCTGATCGAGCGACAGGCGCCCGGTGCGCAGAACGGCACAAAGGTGCCGGGCACTGCCTTTTCAATCGATGAAAGGCATGCGTGGCACCTGCGGTGGTACGTCCGGCGTCAATATGCAGCGTGAATATTCAGCAGCGATCCTCGGTGGCGAACCTCGGTGGCGATCCTCAACGGCCGCGGCAACAACCGGATGCGCGATGCCGGATCCGGCCCGCATGCGCGGGCCGGATCGACGGGTTTACCGCGCCGCTTCCTTCTCCTTGCCGCTGGCCGTGCACTCCTCGACCTTGTTGGCATGCTGGTGATCGAAGTGGGCATCCACCTTGTCCGGCGAGACTTCGATACGCGTGATGCCGGCGTCGACCGAAATCGGATCGCTGGCGGGGAAAGTCATTTCGACAGCGTCGTCCAGCAGCTCTTCCTTGGCTTTGTCCTGGGGAAGCATCTGTTCTTCGGCGGCCAGCGTGGCGATGGCCGATGCCCAGCGGACGAAGTTCAGGTTGGCCAGGTCGCGCACGGTCGTCACGCCGAATGCCTGCTGCAGCGCCTGGGCGCCCTCGTCACCGACACCGTTCAGTGCGCTGACCGGCGCGTCGGCCAGTTCGCGGAAACATTTTCCCAGATAATCTTTACCTACGACGGTATCGATATTCATGATCGTATCCTTTCGTTTTTTGATTGCTCGTTCAACGCTTTCACTATTGCATGACCGCTCACCCATGTATGTGCGCAATCGAACAATTCAGCCCGCGTCCTGTTGCCGACAGGACTTTTGACAGCGCAAGGGGCTGTTGTTATCATCGATCAGATGTTTGTCTAATAGAATTATTTTCAGCAGTGCATCCCAACGACAAGTGCCCGTGGCCAAAGCAGACAAACCAAAGATCCTGGTCGTAAACGACGACGCCAACAGCCTGTTCGCACTGACGAGTTTGCTGGCGCAATGGGCGGAACAGGAATCGTACGAGGTCATCGCCGCGCGCAGCGGCGAAGAAGCGCTGCGGCAGGTTCTGATGCACGACTTCGCCGTGATCCTGCTGGACGTGAACATGCCCGGCATGGATGGCTTCGAGACCGCCGAGGCGATCCACCAGCGCGCCCGTTCGGCCAATATCCCGATCATCTTCATCACCGCCTTCGTGGCCGACGAGCTCGATCGCCTGAAGGCTTACCAGAAAGGCGCGGCGGACTTCCTGTTCACGCCGGTCATCCCGCAGATCCTGCATGCCAAGATCTCCGTGTTCGTGGCGCTGGCGATGAAGAACGAGGAATTGAAGCGGCAGGCACGCCAGCTGAACCAGCGCACCACGGATCTCATCAGCAGCAACAAGCGGCTGCTGCAGGAGATCGAGGAGCGCAAGGTGGCCGAGCGGCAGAACCACGCCAAGGACGAGTTCCTGGCGATGCTGGGCCACGAACTGCGCAATCCGCTGTCGGCGATCAGCAGCGCGGCGTCGCTGCTCGGATTGCCGGCAGTCACCGCAGATGCCGCGCTCCGCGCCAAGCGGATCATCCAGCGCCAGAGCCAGCACCTGGGACGCATCGTCGACGACCTGCTCGACCTGTCGCGCGCGATGTCCGGCAAGATCCTGCTGAACCGCGCGCCGGTAGACATGGCCGCGCTGGTCCGCAACTGCCTGGAAACCTACCGCACCACCGGCCGTACGGCCGACTATGAGGTGCACGTGGAACTGGAGAGCGGCTGGGTCGACGGCGACGTGACGCGGCTGGAGCAGATTTTCTCCAACCTGCTCGACAACGCGCTGAAGTACACGCCGCCCGGCGGCGTGATCGACGTGCTGCTGGAAGTGGACGAGGAAGATGTCGTGCTCACCGTGCACGACTCCGGTGTCGGCATCAACGCCGAGCTGCTGCCGCACGTCTTCGACGTGTTCGTGCAGGGCACGAGCACACTGGACCGGGCCCAGGGCGGGCTCGGCATCGGCCTGGCGCTGGTGCGCCGCCTGGCCGAATTGCATGGTGGCGGCGTGGAAGCCGACAGCGCCGGCTCCGGCGAAGGCAGTACCTTCCTGATCCGCCTCCCGCGCACCGAACGAATCACCGAACCGAACTTGCAAATCATGGAAACCAACGAACAGGCCAAGCCCAACGTGCTGCTCATCGAAGACAACGACGACGGCCGCGAGATGATGGCAATGATGCTCTCCTGCTACGGCTACGAAGTGCGGCATGCCGCCGACGGCCTGCAGGGGCTTGCCGTGGCACGGGAATACCGCCCCGGCGTGGCGCTGGTCGATATCGGCCTGCCGGGCATCGACGGCTACGAAGTGGCGCGCCGCCTGCGTGCCGATCCGGACATGCAGCATATCCGGCTCATCGCGCTGACCGGCTACGGCCTTGCCGAAGACCAGCGCCGCGTGCTGGAAGCCGGTTTCGACATGCACCTGGTGAAGCCGGTCGACATCGACAGCCTGATGAAGGCCATCGCCGGCCTGACGGCCGCCGCGCCCGCAACGGCCGCGGCGGCAGCGCTGCGGTCGTAACCCGCCCGGCGCCCCGCCGCATGCATGCCTGCCGCCGGGCCAACCCCGTCAGGCCGCGGGCTGGTTCGAATACACCACCTTGCCCGGCACCGGCATCGGCGGGATTTCGTCGATCTCGTCCTTGCGGGCCTGGATCTGCTCGCCCAGTGCGACCAGGTCGAGCTTGCTTCCCTTCGCGGCCTCTTTCGCGGCCGGGAACATCTCCTCTTCCTCCTCCTTGACGTGGTGCTCGATGTATTCGCCCAGCACCTTCACCTTGGCATCGTACAGGTCGTCATGCGGATCCATCGCATGGATCTGCGCGATCAGGTCCTTTGCCGAGGCATGCTCGACGGTTGCCTCGTCGACCAGGTCGTCCGCATCGTCGACGTCGGCACGCACGGCCGGGTAGAAGATTTCTTCCTCGGCGATCGCGTGCTTGGTCAGCTCCAGGCAGATCTTCTCGGCCAGTTTCTGCTTGCTGGCGAACGCGCGGTCGCCCAGCTCTTCATATTGCTTGAACATGGCCTTGACTTCGTCGTGGTCCTGCTTCAGCAGGGCGACGGCATCACGCGGCTTGGCTGTGGCACTCATGGCTGCTCCTTGTAATGGTTTAGGTTGATAGCGCAGATGCAGTGTGCCTGCTGCCGCTGCCGCTGACTGTGCGACAACACACGATAGTGCCGGTGCGACATTTCCTGAAAACCTCAGGTATGATCCGGCTGTTATAGCGGCCCATACCAATACCAATCATGCCCGACGAAATCACCAACGGAAGCGAGCGCGCCACCGAACTTTCAGACCTGCTGGGTCACGTGGTCAACAGCTGGGACAACGACCGCCGCGCGCTGGCGCGGCAGCTGCACGACAGCCTGGGCTCGTCCCTGACGGCGCTGACGATGCACCTCGGCCTGCTGACGGCGAAGCTGCAGCCGGACCAGCAGCCGCTGCGCGACCGCGCGGCGCAGATGAAGAACCTGCTGCATACGATCATCGAGAACAACCGGCAGATGCAGCACAAGCTGTGGAACGACAAGCTCGAGTTCCTCGGCATGAAGGTCGCGTTTGCCGAACTCGTTACGCAGTTTGCCCAGCAATATGCGCTGACGGCCCGCTGCAGCCTGCCCGAGGACGAACCGTCCTGCCCGCGCGAATACGGCGTC
The DNA here is from genome assembly GCF_055502615.1 of Pseudoduganella sp. jia 9. Classification (NCBI taxonomy): domain Bacteria; kingdom Pseudomonadati; phylum Pseudomonadota; class Betaproteobacteria; order Burkholderiales; family Oxalobacteraceae; genus Pseudoduganella; species Pseudoduganella sp. jia 9. The sequence continues at coordinate 256,802 of NZ_JBUPWE010000003.1, forward strand.
GTGCTGCTGCGGGTGCTCGAGCAGGGCCTGTCCAATGTCACCGCGCACTCGGGCGCGACCGAGGTCGACGTGATCGTCGACGACAATGAAGACGAGATCATGCTGACGGTAAGGGACAATGGCAAGGGCGGCGGCCGCGGCCTCGCACCCGACATGCCCGCCGGCACCGGCCAGTACGGCCTGCGCCTGCTGCGCGAACGCGCCCGCCTGCTCGGCGGCACCCTGGCGCTGACGACCCACCCCGACGGCGGTGCGATGCTGTCGGTCGTGCTGCCGAAGCCCCCCGCAGCCTGACACTGCCTGCCGCGTCCGCGGCGCATCTCCCCACCGAGCGCAGTCCCCCATGCAGCCGCCTGGCCGGCGGCATGGCACGGCTGCGCCGCGACCTCGCCGCGCCAGCAGGCGCAAGCCGCCGGCCGCCGCGAGGCGAGATTCGTACACGTGTCTTCTGAAATAGACCAATACCCATAATTGAAGGGTAATAGTCTCGTAAGGCACAGCTATTCCTCGTACAACTGTCATTACGCGGTCATAAACGATGTTTAGCATCGCGGCTTCCACTACTTGCCACTCCCGGAAAGGAAGTTATGAACCGTTTGACAATCGGCGCCGCCCTCGCCCTGTGCGCCAGCCCCGCCCTGGCGCTCAACATCGTGCTCGCCAACGACGATGGCCTCACCAGCAACGTGAAAGCGCTGTACGAGGAACTGAAGGCGGCCGGCCATTCCGTCATCGTGTCGGTGCCGTGCTCCGGGCAAAGCGGCCGCAGCTCCGCCATCGTCATGTACAGCACGACCACCATCCTGGCCGACAACGACAGGACGCAGATCGACGCGGAAGGCGGCTGCCATAACGGCGCGGCGCCGCTGGGTGCGCCGGCGGTCGGTCCGTTCACCAGGGATGGCTACACCAACGGCGACTATCACTATGTGCACGGCACCCCGGTGATGGCCCTGATGTACGGCCTCGACGTGCTGGCGCCCGCGCGCTGGGGCAAGGCGCCGGACCTGGTGCTGTCCGGCCCCAACGAAGGCCAGAACGTCGGCAAGCTGGCGATCAATTCAGGCACGATCGGCAACGTGCAGTTCGCCGCGGGCCGGGGCCTGCCCGCGATCGCCCTCAGCGCGGGCAGCAATACCGCCGACAACGCCGGCCTCGCCAACCCCGCTTCGCGCATCGTTGCCCAGCTGACCGGCAAGCTGCTCGCCGCATTGCAGGCCAGGGCCGGCAGCAACCCGCTGCTGCCCGCAGGCATCGCGCTGAACGTCAACTTCCCCGACGTGCCGGCCGCCAGTACCGGCTGGGCCTTTGCGCGGCAGGGAAGCTACGATACCTACCGCCTGAAGTTCAGCTCCGCGGCACCGTGGGGACTTTCCGGTGCCGCGCCTGGCGCCGCCACCGCCGACCAGGCCGAGGATGAAGCCCTGGTCTACCGGAGCAAGGTTGCCGTCACCGCCATGCAGGTGGGCTACGAGCAGCGCCCCGCCGCCCAGCAATGGCTGCGCCTGCGCCTGCGCGACCTGTTCGCCCAATGAGCCGCGCCATGACCCGTGCCATCACTCGCGCCATGATGCGTGCCATGACGCCCGCCATGACTCCTGCCATGGCTCCCACCACCACTCGCCCTGTCGGCAACGGGGCCGGCGCCGGCAACCGGCTGCCAGCCCTGCTGCTGCCGCTGTTGCCGCTGCTGCTTGCCGCGTGCGGCAGTAATGACGACAACGACAGCGGCAGCGCCGGGCCCGCCGTCACGGTCACGGAGCTCGCGCCGGGCGCCTATGCCGTCGCCACCGGCGACGCCGCCAGTCCGGCGAGCGGCAAGTACTATGCGGCGGCGGACGGCAGCCGGCTGCTGGTGCTGGACGACAGTGCCGGCCAGGCCGCCGCCATGTACCGGCGCGACGGCAATGGCGCCTGGCAGGCGGCGCCCGGCACCACCGCGGCCACGTCGGTGGAACTGCTGAACAGCAATGCCATCGCGGCTGCCACGCTGACGGTGGCACCGTTCGCCGGCAACTATGCCGTGCGCCTGGCCGACCGCAGCGTCGCGCTGTTCGCGGTGAGCGCGGGCGGCGATATCGTGGCCGGGGATTCCGCCTGCAAGCTGACCGGCAAGGCGGCGCCGGCGGCCCTGCCCAATGCACTGAAGCTGACGCTGGCCACGGCAGGCTGCGCGGGCCTGCCGGCACGGTCGGACGGCTACCTGGTGGCCGACGCCGACCATGCTCCCGCGGCCTTCCGCCTGATGGCGCCCGGCACGCCCGCGCCGGTCGATCTGTGGGCTTACCGGGAATAAGCCGCCAGCGGCGCCTGGCATGGCCGTGGCGTCAGCGCTCGCCGCGCAGCCAGTCGCCCGCCGCGGCATAGGCCGTGGCGACCGCCTCCTCGGCATGCGCGCCCGGCGGCATGGTGTTGGTCAGGCCGGTGAGGCCCATGGACACCAGCTGGGCGCACAGCGGATCGATGCCGCGCGCCTGCGGCAGGTACCTGGCGAATACCATGGCGAGGTTGCTGCCGCGCCAGGCGCGCATATAGGCGGCCTGGCGCGCCAGTTCCGGCAGGCGCACGGCGGCGAGGGCCACGGCGAAGCTGGCCCGCGCCGGATCGAGGCCCTCCTCCTCGCCGCGCAGCCGCTGCAGTTCGGCCAGGCTGTCGGCTTCCACCGCGCTGCGGATATGGCCGGCAATGCACTCGAGCCCGGCGATCACCAGGTCGCGCTGGGTGGGAAAGCGGTAGCTCAGCGTGGTATGCGCAATGCCGATCTCGGCGGCGATGGCGCGGTGCGTCAGGCCATCGATGCCGCGCGCTGCCAGGCGCCTGCCGCAGGCGCGCGCAGCCTGGGCGGACCAGGCCGGCCCACCGGCACCCGGGCCGGTTACCGGCACGGCACTGCGCTCACCGCGTCCACCGCCACCGCCACCGCCACCGTACTGCATCCGCTCACGCAGCAGGCCGAACAGGATGCCATCCACCGCTGCCGGCGCGGCCAACGCGCCGGCAAACAGGCGCTGCAAACCGATCCGGCGCAGCAGCCGGTACGACGCATCGCCATCGAGCGCCATGCCGCAGGCCAGTTCGGCGATCACGTAACCGTTCCACCAGCCGCATGCCGCCAGGGGCGCCGCCAGTCCGGCCCGGCCGGCGAATTCGTCCCAGAATGCGCGCCGCCGGCCGGCCCATCCGGCGAACGCCGGCCGCAGCGTCGCGTCCCACGTGCAGGCGTGCAGGAATTCCAGGTAGAGCGCCGAGAGCGCACGTCCGCTCGAGGATTGTTCTTCCAGGATCGCCTCGGCCAGGCCGGCGGCGGTGGCCGGCGGCAGCGCGCCCAGTGCCGCCAGCGTCGCGCGCCAGCCGTCGGACAGCGCTTCGTCGCGCTCGCAGGCCGCGCCGCAGATCGCCGCCATGATGTCGGCACGCCCGCCGTAATGATTGCTCAGCACGGTGACCGAAACGCCCAGCGCGTTCGCCAGCGGGCGCAGCGTCAGCCCAGCCAGGCCGGCGGTGGCGACGATGCCGAGGGCGGCTGCCAGCAAGGCTTCGGCCGGAGGCGCTGTCCGCGTGGGGGTGGCTTGTGTTGCGGCTGCCGGTTCAGTCAATGGATACTCGTGGCGTCATGGCGAAACGGCCGATTGTAGAGCATGCGGGGCGGCGCGGCATCCGCGCCACCGCGCGCCTCAATGCAGCTTGACCATCGGCGTGGTGCGCTTGATCAGGAAGCGTGCCAGCGCCAGCACGCCCGTGCGCAGCGTGCCCATGATCGCCTGGTGGTGCATCAGGTGCAGGCTGGTATACATCAGCCGCGCGAAGAAGCCTTCCACGAACCAGTTTTTTCCCTGCAGCGAACCCATCAGGCTGCCGACCGAATCGCGCTGCCCGAACGACACCAGCGAGCCGTAGTCGCGATATTCGTATGGCTTGCCCTGCGGCGGCTGGCCGCGCTCGCGCCGCAGCAGGGCCGCGAACAGGTAGTCTGCCTGCTGGTGCGCGGCCTGTGCACGCGGCGGCACCGGCTTGCCGTCGGCGCCGATGCACAGTGCGCAGTCGCCCAGCGCGTAGATGTCCGCGAAGCCTTTCACCGCCAGCTCGCCGGTCACATCGAGCTGGCCGCCTTTCACGGTCGGCAAACCCAGGTTCTTCAGGAAGTCCGGTGCCTTGATGCCGGCTGCCCACACCACGATGTCGGACGGGTAGACGTCGCCCTTCTGCACGGTGACCCTGTCCACGTCGATCTGCGTCACGCGGGTATCCGTCAGCACGCGCACGCCACGCTCGGCGAGCAATCCGGTGGCGGCGGCCGATACCCGTTCCGGCAGTGGCGCCAGGATGCGCGGCGCGCCCTCGATGATGGTGATGCGCACGTCGCGCAGCGGCTTCAGGTCGCCGAAGCCGTAGGCCGCGTACACGCCGCTGGCCTCGCGCAGTTCGGCGGCCAGCTCGACACCGGTGGCGCCGCCGCCGATGATGACGATGTCCACGCCTTCCCCGGCCTTTTCGGTGGCCGCCTTGGCCAGCAGCTTCAGCAGCGTGAGCCGGAAGCGCTCCGCGTCCTCGGTGCCGTTCAGCGAGATGGTGTTCTCCGCGGCGCCGGGCACGCCGAAATAGTTCGACGTGCTGCCTACCGCCAGCACCAGCGAGCCATAGCCGATGGTGCGTGCCGGCAGCACAGTTTCGGTACCATGCGCGCCAGCCGCCTCGATCGCGCCCACGGTGATCGTGCGCGCCTCGGCATCGAGTGCTTCCAGTGCGCCGTACACGTAGGTGAAGCCGTTGTCGTGCGCCAGCATCTGGTATGACAACCCTTCCGCGTGGATGTCCAGCGTGCCGGCGGCCACTTCGTGCAGCGACGGCTTCCAGATGTGGTACAGCCGGCTGTCCACCAGCGCCACCTTGCCGGGCCCCAGCTTGCGCCCCAGTTTGCAGGCCAGCTCCAGGCCGCCCGCCCCACCTCCGACGATCACGTATTTGCTCTGCAAATGGTTCTCCTCGCAATGTGAATGAAAGACATCGCGTTCCATTGTATGCGGGATGCCAATGTCTCGTTGGTGCGCAGGCGAACTTAACAATCGGGGCGTCGCCCCGGCCGGCGGATCGTCATGCCGATGGGGAATGGCGGCGCCGGCTCAAGCCGCGGCAGTCAGCGCGGCCTGCAGATGCCCGATGGCAGCCTGCGCCTGCGCGATCACCTTGTCGGCGATGCGCTTGCGTACGCCCTGGATGCGGGCAGCCGCCTCGGCTTCCAGCATCAGCGGCGTCAGCAGCGCGCTGGCCGATTCGTAGAACGCGCTGCCGATGCGGTCGAGCTGCACGACGAAACCTTCTTCCGCCTCTTTCAGCCGGCGCCGCAGTTCTTCCTCGAACACGCGGCGCTTGTCGCGGATTTCCTCGCGCTTGCGCTTGTTCGTATCGGTGGCCCATTTGAACGCCGAAGCCAGCAGCACGGCGCCGCCGACGAAGGGCACCACCGGCGCCACGACCGGCACCACGACGGCCACGCCGAACAGGTAGGCAGCGGTGCTGGTACCGGCGGCCGCGACCGCGCTACCCATCAATGTGAGATTGGCGGCCGTGTCGACGCTGTTGACCAGCCGCGTGCCGATGCGCAGCCGCGGCATCAGCCGGGCCAGCGCCGCGTGGTGCTGGCGCTTGAACGCGTCACCCTGGGTGATCCGCATGTCGGCCTGGAACAGTTTGAGGTCGTGATGCAGCAGGTCCAGGGCTTCCTGCTTGCGGCGCGCGACCCGGTCGAGCCGGTGTTCCATCTCGCGGGCGAACTGGTCGCGCGCGATGCCGGACCACACCTGCTCGTCCTTCCACGGCTCGCTGTCGAGGCGGTCGGCGATCGCCACCTCGATTGCGTTGCCGGCATCGTGCACGGCATCGTCGATGTCCTGCCACAGCATGCGGCGTTCGTAGGCAATGCGTGCATCGACCAGCGCCAGCCGCTGCAGCACCTGCTGGCGCAGCTGTTCAGCGGTGGCCGACAGGGCACCGGCCTCGCCGTCGCCCTGCAGCGGCGCCGCGGCCTTTTCCTGGTAGGTGGCGATACCCTGCGCGATCGTGTCGACGGCGCCCTGCACCACGTCGCGCAGTTGCTCCTGTGTCATCATGCCGCCGTTGAAGCCGCGGGCGTGGTTCAGCAGTTCGACCTGGCCGGTACTGCGGCCGAAATCGGCAACCGCATCGACCAGCCCCCTGCCCCGGACCAGTTTGCGCGCCTGGGTACCGAGGTTGTTCAGCAGCCGGCGCTCCTCTTCCGGCGGCAGGCCATAGTAATGGTCCGGCACCAGGCGGATGCCGAGGGCGCGGGCCGCCTTCATGGCCAGCGGGCGGGCCCGCCGGCCCTGCAGCGCCAGCAGCGGCTTCATCATCGCGAATGCGGCCTCGCGCGCGGACGGCTCGACCGATCCGCTGCTGCGCGCCAGCGCATTGACGGCCCAGTCGACCGTCACGCCCGACTCGATGGCATTCAGTACCAGCGCCGTGAACACTGCCGATGCCTTGCCCTCTCCGGAAAGATCGGTCACCGCGGCGAACTGCGCCAGCGTCATCGCGCCGTCCTCGCCCACCGCCAGTGCGCCGAGCAGGCGCGCCAGCGCGGAAGTAAAGCTCTGGTCGGTGCACAAGTGCTCGTCGAGCGTGCGCAATTGCAGCGTGTACGCCGGCGCGGCGGGCGTAATTTGCGACGTTGCGGTGTGATTCACAGTGGTCCCCTGGTCGTCTGCGATGCCTTTCCGGCATTCTAGCGGAAGCCAGCCGCGCCCGGCACGCTTGCACGACAGGGGAAAGCCGCGGCCGCGGGCACTGCCCGCGCGCGGCCAGCGCGCCTCAGGCGAGCGTGATGGTGCTGTCGACCACGCCGACCAGCGTTACGGCATCGGGCGATTCGGAAATCTGCAGCAGGATCTGGCCGCGATCGAGGCCGCGATCGAACAGGTCGAGCAACTGCGCCTTCTCGGCCGCGGTCGGATCACGGTGCAGTCCGGCATCGTAGATGCGGTCGATGAAGGCGCCGTCGGTCAACGTCCCCACTTCCAGCGACTGGGCGAAGTTGCTCGCGATGCTGCTCATCGACAGTCCGCCGGAATGCTGGCCGAGCCAGTAGTTGAGGCCAGCCTCGTCCGGAGCGCGATCGAACATCGTGTAGTACAGCCGCAGCAATACGCCCAGCTCGCTACTGCCGAGGTCGACATTGACGGGCTTCGCCAGGTACTCGGGAGAATTGATGAATTCAAGTGCCACGTCGGCACGCTGGGCACCTTTGTTGATCGCCGCCACCCAGTAATCGACCTCCTTTGGCGCGGGCATACGGCCCATCATGCTTTCGTAGAGGGCTGTCACGAAACCGGTCGCGCCGCTGGTGCGGAACAGGCCAGCCGCTTCCGGTGAATTGACGAACTCGATGGCGACATCCCTTGGCGAACCGCCGGCCGCAATGACGCCTGCCCAGTAGTCGACTTCCATGGCATTGCCGGGGCGCCCCAGGATGCCCGCATACAGCCGCGCTGCGATCTCGGCCGGTGCATTGCCCTGGCCGCCGGTAAAGCTGAGGGCTTCGACATCGTGCATCGCGTAGCTGTTTCCAGCCGGGCCGGAGACAACCAGCGTGCCGTCCACCATCTGCATTTTGTAACCGGCCGCGTGGCCAGCCAGCTGCACAGTGTCGAAACCGCCACCGCCAGCGATCGTGTCATGGCCTGAACTGACGGTAAAGATGTCGTCGCCGTCGCCACCCTTCAGCACGTCGTTCCCCGCGGTTCCCGTCACCGTGATGCCGGGCTTCGGATCGCCTGCCTGACTCGGTGCAGGTGCAGGTGCTGGCGCCGGTACAGGTGCAGGTGCTGGCGCCGGTACAGGTGCAGGTGCTGGCGCCGGTACAGGCGCAGGCGCAGGTGCGGGTGCTGGCGCAGGTGCTGGCGCCGGTGCAGGTGCCGGTGCCGGTGCTGGAGCGGGCGCTGGTGCCGGTGCGGGCGCAGGTGCTGGAGCGGGCGCTGGTGCTGGTGCCGGTTCCGCTGCAGGCGCAGGTGCAGGTGCAGGCTCCGGTGCAGGTACTGGAGCTGGTGCAGGCGCTGGTGCAGGCTCCGGTGCAGGTACTGGAGCTGGTGCAGGCGTTTCGCCTGATTCCGATCCCGGGGTCCCCGGCACCGGCGGCAGCTCCGGATAAGGCTGGGACACGGCGGTGTCGGCAAAGGACACCGCCGCCGTTCCGGTCAAGCCGGGGTCGCGGCTGCTGACCACCACCACATACTGCACGCCAGCCTTCAGGGAAACAGCAGCAACTTTCGACAGCCAGTTGCCGGCACCACCCTCTTCGACGAAGCCGTCGACATCATCGTTGGCGAACAGCAGGTTGGCCAACGGATCCGCCGGATTGAAGCTGCCTTCATACAGCCACAGCTGGGTATCGGCCGTGGCGGGGTCGTCCGAGTAGCTGAATCCCGTAGCGCTCGCCACCGACAGATCGTACGTCCCATCAACCGGTGGCGTGATCGTCACCGTGCCGTACCCCCAATTGGCCAGGTAGCCGCCATACATGTTGGCGGCCGCAATGGCTTCGCCCGACCATGTCGCGACATAGGCTTCTTCGGTGGGCTCCACATCGCCGGGCAGCAGGGGCCGGTGAAAGAATTTGGTTCCGTCAACAACAACCGAGTGGGTAACAGCAATCATCTTTAGTTTCCCTATAGAATCAAAACGATTCTAACAGGAACTATTCGATCGATGGTTGCGGGAATTCCACACGGCAACTCTTACCGCATGGAATTTTCCGTTGCCAGTACAAGGGTTTCCTTGATCTCTTCCATCACCACATAGCTTTTCGACTGCGCTGCGCCCGGCAGGTTCAGCAGCATGTCGCCCAGCAGCTTGCGGTACTCGGCCATCTGGTGGATGCGCGCCTTGATCAGGTAATCGAAATCGCCCGACACCAGATGACATTCCTGCACCTCGGGAATGCGCAGCACTTCGCGCCGGAACTGCTCGAAATGGCTGGCCGATTTCTGGTTCAGCGTGATTTCCACGAACACCAGCAGCGTGGCGCCGATGGCGGCGGGATCGAGCCGGGCGTGGTAGCCGGTAATCACGCCGTCGCGCTCCATGCGCTTGACGCGTTCGATCGCGGGAGTGACCGACAATCCCACCTGTTCGGCCAGCTCCTTCATCGAAATACGGCCATCCTCCTGCAGGATGCGCAAGATCTTGCGGTCGAGCTTGTCGAGGGCGCGCACGGACTGTATTTGTGTACGCATGATTTTTTCCTGTTTTTGTGCAGATATATAGTGACAAACACTAGCGAACAAAACTTACCATAGGCGAAACACCCACGCAAACACCCATACCTATATTTATATTCGAGGCAACCATGCGCGTAGTCATTCTCGGTAGCGGCGTCATCGGCGTCACCACGGCCTATTACCTGGCGCGGGCTGGCCACTCGGTGACCGTGCTGGACCGTCAACCCGGCCCTGCCCTGGAGACCAGCTTCGCCAACGCCGGACAGATTTCGCCCGGCTATGCATCGCCGTGGGCCGCTCCGGGCATTCCGCTGAAAGCCGTGAAATGGATGATGCAGCGCCACGCGCCGCTGTCGATCTCGCCCGACGGCACGCTGTTCCAGCTGCAATGGATGTGGCAGATGCTGAGAAACTGCAATGCCGAAAGCTATGCCGTCAACAAGGAACGCATGGTGCGACTGGCCGAATACAGCCGCGACTGCTTCAAGGCATTGCGCGCCGCCACCGGCATCGCCTACGAAGGCCGCCAGCAGGGCACTACCCAGCTGTTCCGCACGCAGCGGCAGATGGACGACGCCGCCAAGGATATCGCCGTGCTCGAGGAAACCGGCGTGCCCTATGAGTTGCTGGACGCGCGCCGCCTGCTGGCGGCCGAGCCGGGCATCGCCGGCGACCGGCTGGTCGGCGGCCTGCGGCTGCCGAACGATGAAACGGGCGACTGCCAGCTGTTCACCTCGCGGCTGACCGAACTGGCTTGCGGGCTTGGCGTGCAGTTCCGCTACAACGTCGACATCGATGGCCTCGTCGTGGCCGGCGGCGAAATCGCCGGTGTCCGCTGTGGTGCCGAAACGGTGACGGCCGATTCGTACGTGGTCGCACTGGGTGCCTACTCGACACCGCTGCTGCGCGGCATCCTCGACATTCCCGTCTACCCGCTGAAGGGCTACTCGATCACGGTGCCGATCGTGGATGCGGACCGGGCGCCCGCCTCGACGGTCCTGGATGAAACCTACAAGATCGCCGTGACCCGTTTCGACGACCGCATCCGGGTTGGCGGCATGGCCGAGATCGCGGGCTACGACAAGCGCCTGAACCCGCGCCGCCGCGCCACGCTGGAGATGGTGGTCAACGACCTGTTCCCCGGCGCCGGCGACACCGCCCGGGCCTCCTTCTGGACCGGCCTGCGCCCGATGACGCCGGACGGCACGCCCGTGGTCGGCCGCACGCCGCTGGCCAACCTGTTCGTCAACACGGGCCATGGCACGCTGGGCTGGACGATGTCCTGCGGTTCCGCGCAACTGCTGGCCGACATCATGTCGGCCCGGCGCCCGGCGATCCGGGCCGATGACCTGTCGGTGGAGCGCTACCACCGCGCCGGCGGCATGCGGCAGCCGCAACTGGCCGGCGCATAAGGGCAAGCGGCAGCGCCGCTTTCCCCTTTCCTGCTCCAGGGCGCAATTGTGCGGGCAGTAGCCCGTGCGTATAATTCCGCCATGAATAAACTGGAAGCCTTCGGGCATATCGCCGCGCTCGCGATCCGGGGAGACCTGGTGTTCCCCACGAGCGTCAACGCGGCGCTGCGGGTGCAACTTGCGCTCGAAAACCCGGATACCCCCATCGACGAGGCGATCCGCCTCGTGCTGGCCGAGCCGCAGCTGGCGGCCCGCACCGTCGCGCTCGCCAACTCGGCCATGTTCAACCGCTCCGGCAGCTCGATCACCAACGTGCGCGCCGCGATCACGCGCGTGGGCTACCACAACCTGTATGCGCTGGCTGCCGCCATGGTGGTGCGCCAGTTCGGCAGCAAGATCGTCGACCCCGCCGTGCGTGCCAAGGCCGAGCAGCTGTGGCAGCACTGCGTCTACGTGGCGTGCCTGGCGCGCATCATCGCACGCGACGTGACCGAGGTGAATGGCGATACCGCGCTGTTCGCCGGCATCGTGCACGAGGTGGGCGGCTTCTACCTGCTGTCGCGCGCCGACGAATTCCCCGGCCTGCTCGATCCCGATCCGGACAACTGGCAACCTGCCAGCGAGGAGATCATCACGCGCGAAGTGATGGCCAAGCTGGCGATCCCGGAAGAAGTGGCGACCGCGATCGAAGGCCTGCGCGACGGCTTCCTCGGCGTGCCGCCGGAAAGCCTGCTCGACACGCTGCTGCTGGCGAACCATTTCGCCCCGGTCGACTCGCCGCTGGCACAGCCACGCGAAGACATGCCGCAGTCCGAATCCGTCGTCGACCTGTTCATCGACGAGGAAATGGCCGCCAGCATGCTCGACGAGGCGGAGCGCGACGCCACGGCGATGACCGCGGCACTGCTGGTCTGACAACGCCCCTGCCGGCCGCCCTGGCCGGCACGCTTTACCCTCAATCCAGCACGGCGGCGGGGCCGAAGAACTCGAAGTACGTCTGTTCTTCCGGCACGCCCAGCTCGCGCAGCGAACGCTTCACCGCCTTCATGAAGGGCTGCGGACCGAGGAAATACGCATCCACGTCGCGCGTTGCCGGCAGCCATGCCGCCAGCGTTGCGCTGTCGAGCAGGCCCACGGCATCGGGCGCCGGGTGGCTGGAACCCTGGCCGGCATCCTCGGCATACATGTAGCGCCGGCGCAGCTGCGGATGGCGGCTGGCCAGTTCGTCGACATGCGTGCGGAACGCATGCACGCCGCCATGGCGCGCGGCATGGATGAAATGCACCTCGCGCCCGCTGGCCAGCGCCGCCGGCAGCATCGCCAGCGTGGGCGTGATGCCGACACCGCCGCTGATGAACACGATGGGGCGGCTGTCGTGCGGGGCCAGCGTGAATACGCCGGACGGCGGCAGCAGTTCGACCACGTCGCCCTCGGCCACGGCGTCGTGCAGGTGGTTCGACATCGCCCCGCCCGGTTCGCGCTTCACACTGATCTGGTACGTCGTGCCGTTCGGCGCGGCCGACAGCGAATAGTTGCGGCGCTGGTCGACACCGTTCACCACCGCGCGCAGGCCGATGTACTGGCCCGGCTGGAAGTCCAGCACGCTGCCGCCATCCTCGGGCCGGAACACGAACGTGGCGATCTCGTCGCTCTCGCGCCGCCTGGCGGCCACCACGAAGCGGCGCAGGCCGTTCCAGCCGCCCCGCGCGGCCTTCATCGCCGCGTAGGTCTTTCCTTCGGCACCGATCAGGATATCGGCCAGCTGGCCATATGCCGCGCCCCAGGCGTCGATCACGGCATCGGTCGCCACGGGGCCCAGTACTTCGCGGATCGCCTGCAACAGGCTGGCGCCCACCATCGGATAGTGTTCCGGCAGGATATTCAGGGCCACGTGCTTGGCGACGATCTGGCCCACCAGCGGGCCCAGCGCCTCGAGCCGGTCGATGTTCTTCGCATACATCAGCACCGCGTTGGCCAATGCGCGCGGCTGCGCGCCGTCGGCCTGGTGGGTCTGGTTGAAGTACGGCTTCACCTGCGGATAGTCGCGGAACAGGATCGGGTAGAAGTGGCGGGTCAGCGCCTCGCCGCCCTGTTCGAGGATAGGTACGGTGGCGGTAACGATGGCGCGGTGATCGGCGGACAGCATGGTGTTCTCCTTCGGCTTTGGTGTTCGTTTAAAGATGCATTTATTTTGCATCTTTAAACCGGCAAGAAGAATTGGACAAAATGTCCCAGCTGTCACCAAAGCAATAATGAAGCGGTCAGGAGCCGGGCCGGCGGTCCGGCAGATGCAGCAGGATCGCCTGTTCCTGCCGGCGCGCACCGGGCAGCAGGTCGGCCAGCGTGATACCGTCGAGCACCGCCAGGAATGCCTCGGTGGCTTCGCGCAGCTTGCCCTGCAGGCCGCAGGCGCCCGCGAATGCGCACCCCTGCGCCGCAGGATCGAAGCATTCGGCCATGAAGAAATCCGATTCGCTGGCGCGCACCACGGCACCGATATTGATGTCGCCGGGCTCGCCCTTCAGGCGCAGGCCGCCATTGCGGCCGCGCACCGTCTCGACCAGGCCGGAGATGCCCAGCTGGTGGATCACCTTCGTGAGGTGGTTCTTCGAGATGCCGTGCAGGTCCGCGATATCCTGGATGGTGGCCAGGCGGTCGCGGTGCATGCCCAGGTACATCAGGGAACGCAGCGTGTAATCGGTGAATGTGGTCAGTCTCATGGCGGGCGGGGGCGAACGGCACCGCCATTATAGCGGCGGCGCGGCCGCCGTGCCGCCGCCGGCCCGGCGCGCTCGCGCCCGGGGGGCCGCCAGCCGGTTCCTGGGTGCGTTCCCGGGTGCGTTCCTGCGTGCGTCCGTGCCGGGGCAAGTGCCCGCGTTCGTGTTTCCCAGTGCTTGCGTTCGTGCTTGCGCTAGTGCTTGCGCTCGTAGTCATCGCGCACGTAGCGCGCGATGAACGTCGACAGTCCCCTGCCCGCCTCGGCCAGCGCCTTCATCGTTTCCACGCGAGCACGGCCGGTGGCACGCCAGGTGTAGTCGTACACGTCGCCGCCCGTGAATTTCACGGCGATCGCCTCCGGCAGGATGTCGTAGGCAACGACACCGGAATGGCCTTCGAGATTGCGATAGCGTTTCATGGCGCCAGTCTACTGCGCGGGCCGGTGCCGGCGCGCACGGCTGCGCGCCGGCACCGGCTGCCTACTTCACCATTTCCGGCCCGATCGTCGACAGCAGCTGCACCAGCTTCGCGGTGTCCATCGGCTTGACGAAATACTGGTCGAAGCCGGCGGCGATCGATTTTTCCTGGTCTTCCCTGCGGCCATAGCCGGTCACCGCCACCAGCTGCGCGCCGGCCGTCTGGGGCAGCAGGCGCAACTGCCGGGCCAGCTGGTTGCCGTCGATGTCGGGCAGGCCGATGTCGAGGAAGCACAGCTGGGGCGCGTGGCGGCGCGCCAGTTCCAGCGCCTCGCCGGCGCGGTGCGCCACGTGCACCGCATGGCCTGCGGCCTCGAGGAACAGCGCCAGCGTCTGCGCCGCATCGACATTGTCGTCGACGACCAGGCAGCGCAGGCTGCCGGGCCGGGCCGCCCTGGCGCCAGCGGCCTGCGCGCCGCCCCGCTCCGCCTGCGCCGGCGGCTCCACGTACGGCAGCTCCACGGTGAAGGTGCTGCCCTGGCCCAGGCCGGCGCTGGCGGCGCGCACCGTGCCGCCATGCAGCGTGACCAGCGTGCGCGCCAGCGCCAGCCCGAGCCCCAGCCCGCCCTGCGAGCGGTCGGATGTGCGCTCTGCCTGCGTGAACAGCTCGAACACCCGCGCCACCAGTTCCGGCGCCATGCCGATGCCGTCGTCGGCCACCGCCAGGCGAACGTGCGCGCCGTCGCGCTCCAGCCTGACGCGGATGTGGCCATATTCCTGGGTGTACTTGGCCGCGTTGTTGAGCAGGTTGACGATCACCTGCACCATGCGCTTGTGGTCGGCATCGATGCCCATCGGCGCGTGCGGAATGTCCAGCTCCAGCTGCTGCCGCTTCGACTTGAACAGCGGATAGGCCTGTTCGACCGCGTCCTCGACCACGGTGCGCAGGTCCAGCGGCACACGGTTCAGCTTGACCAGACCGCGGGTGACGCGCGAGACGTCCAGCAGGTCGTCGATCAGCCGCGTCATGTGCTCGACCTGGCGCGCGATGATGTCGGCGGTGCGCGCCACCGCGGGATTGTCCGCGTGCGCCATCCTCAGCACCTGGGCGCCGGAACTGATCGGCGCCAGCGGATTGCGCAGTTCGTGCGCCAGCATCGCCAGGAATTCGTCCTTGCGCCGGTCGGCCGCCTGCAGCGAAGCGGCCGCCGCGTCGCGTTCCAGTTCCTTTTTCTGCAGCGCCTGCGCCATCTCGTCCAGCGAGCGCGCCAGCGCGCCGATCTCCTCGTCCTCGTAGCGCAGGCCGGTGCGTGTGTCAAGCGAGCCGGTGGCGATGCGGTTGGCGGTGCGCGCCAGCGTCTGCACGCGCCGCACGATCAGCACGTCGCCGCCGAACCACGCCGCCAGCAGCGCCAGCGTGAACGTCGCCACCAGGCCCACGACGGCGATCATCTGGTCGCGCGTGGCGGCCGCCACGATCTCCTCGTACGGAATGCCGATGACCACCGTGTAGTCGGAAATGTCCGGCTTGCCGACGCGTGCGAACGCGTAGAGCCGCTCGACGCCGTCGGCATCGGTCAGCAGCATCGGCACCCCCGGCCGCGCCGCCAGCGCCTGGCGCAGGTGCGGCGGGATCGGCTTGCCGAACCAGGCGGCCGGCTCGGGCCGGCGCGAGATAGTCGTGCCTTCGCCGTCGACCGTCCACATCATCGAGCCGGGCGACAGGCGCACGTCGAGCACGAACTTGTCCAGCTCGGCCAGGTCCATGGCGGCGAACAGCACGGCCTTCACGGCGCCCTGCTTGATCACCGGGAACGTCAGGTTCACCGTATGCTTTCCGACCACGCGGCCGAAAATGTAGTTGCCGGCAATGAAGCGGCGCTCCGCGACCGCGCGGCGGAAATGCGGCCGGTCGCCCAGGTTGACGCGGCCCACCGACGCTACCGCGCTGCACGTGACGTCGCCGTTCAGCTGGATCAGCCCGAAGTTGACGTAATCGGTGTTCTTCGCCAGGATGTCCGACAGCAGCACGCTGCAATCGTCCTGGTTGTCCAGCAGGTCGGGAATGCTCGACAGGTCGCGCAGGATCTGCCGCGCGCCTTCCAGGGACTGCGCTTCGTTGGCGGCGGCCAGGTTGGCCAGCCGCTGCAGGTTCTCGCGCGCCACGTCGATCGCATGTTCGCGCTCGCGCACGCCGGTCAGCACCGTCATCGCCGCCATCGGCGTGATCGCCAGCGCGACCAGCAGGATCAGCCGCGCACGCAGGCTTTTCAGGCGGGGCATGCGGTAATCCTCAGCACGCGGCCCGGACGGCCGCGCTGGACGGAAAACGCGGCAGCGGCGCGCGCCGTGACAAACGATTCCGTTCGAGGAAGTTCATGTCTCGCTATCTTTCTTGTAGTGGAGGACGGCCGGATAGGCTGGTTATTTTACCAAGATGCAATTTCCAGCGTATCACCCTTTCGTATCGTGCTCCAGGCAACGCCAAGCTGCGCGCAGGCGGGCCCGCCGCCTTGGCCCGCCGCCTCGGCCCGCCGCCTTGGCCCGCCGCCTCGGCCCGCCGCCTTGGCCAGCCGGCTTGACGAGCTACAAGGCGAGCGCGGGCCGCGCCAGCATCGGCGCGATGTCGTCCGGCGGCAGCGGCTTGCTGAAAAGGTAGCCCTGCATCTCGTCGCAGCCGTATTGGGCAAGGAAGGCGCGCTGTTGCTCGGTTTCGACGCCTTCGGCGATCACCCGCATCTGCAACTGGTGCGACAGCGAAATGATCGCGCGGGCGATCGCCTGGTCGTCGGTACTGTGCGCCAGGTCGCGCACGAACGACTTGTCGATCTTCAGGCGCGAGATCGGGAACGACTTCAATGCCGCCAGGCTCGAATAGCCGGTACCGAAATCGTCGATCGACAGCGCGATGCCCATCGCTTCGAGCTCGCGCATCTTGTCGACGGCCTGCTGCACGTCGCGCATGATCAGGCTTTCCGTCACTTCCAGCTCGAGCCATTGCGCATCGAGGCCGGCGTCGGCCAGCGCGGCGGCCACCCGCGCCACCAGCCGGCGGTCGTCGAACTGGCGCGGCGACACGTTGACCGACATGCTGACCGGCGCCAGCCCGGCATCCTGCCAGCGGCGCGCCTGCCGGCATGCCTCGCGCAGCACCCATTCGCCGACCGCGACGATCATGCCGCACTCCTCGGCCAGCGGAATGAACTGGTCGGGGCGCACCATGCCCCGCTCGGGATGCTGCCAGCGCACCAGCGCCTCGACGCCGAACACGCAGCCGGTCGCCAGATCCACCTTGGGCTGGTACACCACGCGCAACTGGCCGTCATCGACCGCGCGGCGCAGCCCTTCCATCAATGCGAGCTTTTCCTCCAGCGACGCATTCATCTCGTGCGCATAGAACTGGCAGTTGTTCTTGCCCAGGTCCTTGGCGCGGTACATCGCCGCGTCCGCGTTCATCATCAGCGTGTCGCGGTCGACGCCGTCGCGCGGGTAGACCGCGGCGCCGATCGAACAGCTGACCTGCACCTCCTGGCCGTCCAGCACCACCGGCCGCACCACCGCGGCCAGCACCTTGTCCAGCAGCGCGGCGCGGTCGGCATCGGCCGCATCGGCCTGGGGCAGCACCAGCACGAACTCGTCGCCGCCGAAGCGGCCCACGGTATCGCTCCTGCGCACGCAGTCGACCATGCGGCCGGCGACCGTCTTGAGCAATTCGTCGCCCGCCGTGTGGCCCAGCGTATCGTTGACGAGCTTGAAGCTGTCCAGGTCGACGAACGCCACCATGACTTCGTGACCTTCGCGCTCGGCGTGCAGGATCGACTGCTCGATGCGGTCGCCGATCAGGTTGCGGTTCGGCAGGCCCGTCAGCGCATCGTGCTGTGCCATGTGGAAGATGCGCGCGGCGTCGCGCTTGCTCTCGGTGATGTCGCGCAGGATCGCGACCACGCCGTCCTCCACGCCGACCACCTGCCAGTGCATCCATTCGGCGTGGAATTCGGGCATGTCGTTGTGCCACTCTTCCTGGTACACCCCGCCTTCGGTCGTGATGCGGCACAGCCTGCCGAACATGCCGATGGCGCGCGCCCGGGGCAGCCACTGCAGCAGTGTGTTGTTGCGCATCTGCTCCTTGGTACGCCCCGTCATCTGCTCGGCGCGGGTGTTGCACGAAACGATGCGGAAATCCACGATCCGCCGGGCCCTGCCCTTGTCCTTGCTCCACACGGCGCGCAGTACGAAGAACGCATCCAGGTTCGCTTCCGACGCGGCGGCGTAGGTCTCCTGGGCCAGGCGGATGCGGCGGCGCGCCTTGGCGCCCTGCCACGACCAGGCCCACACCAGCGCGATGAAGGCGACCAGCACGGTCGACGCCACGCCCGCCTCCCACAGGTGGGTACGGCGCTGCTGTTCGAACGGCGCCATCTGTTCCTGCTCGGCGAGGCCGGCCATCACTACCAGGCCGTAGGCGCCCAGCGTGCGCGCGGCGGTATAGCGCGGCACGCCGTCCAGTGTCGATGTCCAGGGCTGCGCCGGCGGCCGTTGCCATGGCGCCAGGTCGATCCGCTGGTCCCACGAGGTGCGTGCGCCGATCCGCACCGAGCGCATCACGCCGTCGCTGCCGGCGATGGCCAGCAGGCCCAGGTCGCCCTGGCGCGAACGCTCGTAGCCGATGGTGAAGTAGGAAGGGTCCACCGCCAGGATCACCGCGCCGGCGAATGCGCCGTCCGGCCCGTTCAGCCGCCGCGAGAACTGGATGTGCCAGTCCGCGCCGTCGCGCCGGGTCCTGGCCACGAAGGCCCTGCCGCTGTCGCGCTGGCGATGGAAGTCGAAGTAGCGTTCGCCCGCCACCGAGCGCGCGGGCGCGGCCGGGCTGCTGGCCACCACGCGCCCGGATGCATCGGCGATACGGACGGCGAACACCACGCCTGGCGGCAGCAGGCCTTCCTGCGCCAGTTCGGGCAGCGCCGCGGACGGCCCCTTGCGCTCGGCCGCGTACTTGACCAGTTTCAGCGTCTGGTCGATGCCGTTCAGGTTGCGTGCCACCTGCGCCTCGTAGGTGTCGAGCAGCTCGCGCACGGAGTCGCGCGCCGCTTCCTGCGCGGCCACGCGCTCGTTGCCGATGAAGTGGAACGTGGCGGCCCAGATCACGCCCAGCAGCAGCAGCGTAAACAGCGGCAGCGAGACATAGGTCTCCAGGCCGAGCCGCAACCAGCGGTTGCCGCGCGATTCGGAACGCCGGGCGGAACGGGTCCCGCTGGCCATCAGCGCACCACCAGTACCGCGCGCACGCTCGGGTCGAGCGCCGAGCGCTCGATGTAGCCGATGGTGCCGGGGTTCTCCGCCACCAGCCTGCGCACGGCGGCATTGCCGGCCACCTCGCGCGGCGGCTGGCCGCGGCCCGTGAAGATCATCTTGGTCCAGTAAGCCTTCATCAGCGCCGGCGAGCGGTTCGCCACCTTGTCGTAGAATTCGTCGCGCAGCGCCGAGCCGATATTCTGGTCGACCGCGGTGGCCTCGCTGCCGTCCGGGAAGCGGCTGGCTTCGGCCAGGAAAATGTCGGCCACCTGGTCGGCGCTCAACGCCGGCACCGGCGCGCGTGCCGACACAATGACCACCAGGTCGGCGGCGCGCGCGCCGCCGAAGGCCAGGCTGGCTGCCAGCAGGAGCGCGGCTTTGAAACGGGGCATTGTCATCTCGCCCTCCGATCAGAACACGAAGTCCACGCCGGCGCTGAACACGCCGAACGCATGACCGGAGCGGAAACCGGGCTGCACATTGGTCAGCGTGCCGGTCGAGCCACCACGCGGACGCACCCGGTCGAGCTGCACCTTGAACGCGTAGTTCGGTGCGAAGTCCCAGCGCATGCCGACGCTGGCGGCATCCTGCACGCCGATACTGCGCAGGCGCGCGTTCAGTTCGGCGTTCAGCAATGTTGCCATGCCGGCGGCCTCGGGCGGCAGGTGCGCGGTGGGCAGGCCCGCGGTCCGCGTCGCCATGTTGACACCGACGCGCGACAGCGTCGCGTACGGTGCCACGGTGCCGAAGCGATAACCACCGCTGAGGTAGCTCGCAGTCTGGTCGCCCAGCATCGAGCGCGTGTTCATGCGACCCACTTCGCCCATCAGGAACCAGTTGCCGGGGTCGTAGCTGAAACCGGCGCTGAAGATGTTTACCTTGCGGGATGCAATGTCATAGCGGTCCGCCAGCGCCTCGCCGCGTGGGCCGAAGCTGCGGAACGCAGCAAAGAACGGTTCCGCCCCGGTGATCTCCAACGTGGTATCGGCAGCCGTCGCGCGCAGCGTCAGCGCACCGCTGGTGGCATTGTGCGTGATGGCGAACGAGTCACGCGACTTGCCGTTGGCGTCGTGCGGCATGCGTACCGATGCCGTGCCGTACGTAACCTGGGTCATGTGCCTGGCACCCCAGGCGTTCCAGCGGTAACTGGCATCGAGGCCGTCGCTGTGCGCGATCGGCAGCAAACTGTACAGCTCGACCGGGGAGCGCAGCCAGGGCAGCGCGTAGGTAGCCTTGCGGTAGTCGGCGGCCAGGAACAGCGGCAAGGCAATGCGGCCGGCGCGCACTGACAGGTCCGG
The DNA here is from genome assembly GCF_055502615.1 of Pseudoduganella sp. jia 9. NCBI lineage: Bacteria > Pseudomonadati > Pseudomonadota > Betaproteobacteria > Burkholderiales > Oxalobacteraceae > Pseudoduganella > Pseudoduganella sp. jia 9. Next base: position 277,168 of record NZ_JBUPWE010000003.1, read on the forward strand.
CGTGACCTGGAACTTGACGTTGGCCCATTCGAGCCTGGGCGCGAAGGAACCGTCGATGTTCTTTTCCTGGACCACCTGGATGACCGCCGACCAGCGCTTGTCGAACTGCACGCCGAGCTGCGCACCGATCCGGCTGTCCACGTCGAACGCCCACGTCTTGCTGTAACCGGCCTGGCCCGGGGACACCGGGTTGGCCGCGTAGTCGGCCTGGTGCTCCGTGGAATGCACAGCCGCCAGCGTGCCGAATCCGCCGAACGTCCATTTGGCCTGCGCATGCGCCCCCGCGTGCACGCAAGCGAGGAGCGCGGCCAGCGTGGCGGCGCGGGGAACGATGTGGCGTCGGTGGTGAAGCATCGATGTCCTGTGTTGTCGAACCATGGGTACATGCGCGCGTGGCGGCGCAAGCCGGATCAGCAGCGTTAAAGAATGAGCGTTGGCAAGCAGCGAAAGGGCTTGCGTCGGGTGGCTGTCCGGCAGCAACGCCGGAATGGATGACGGTACGGGGATGGGGGACCGCGCGGTTTCCACACTGTAGTACAGGCCCGGGTGACTGTCGATTAATTTCCGTATGGAACTATCGGAAAACGATAATGCAACACAGGAATACAACAGTAGAATACGTATTTCACAAAGAAAGGAATGCGATTGGATACCTCATGCGGCACCCTGATCGTCGACGCGGCAGGCCGGCTGCTGCTGTGCCACGTGACCGGAACGCGGCACTGGGACATCCCGAAAGGCCTGCAGGATGCCGGCGAGACGCCGCTGCAGGCGGCGCGGCGCGAGCTGTTCGAGGAGGCCGGGCTGGCCTTCGATGCCGGCCGGTTTGTCGACCTGGGGGTGTTCGATTACCGCCGCGACAAGCGGCTGCACCTGTTCCACGTGGCCGCCGGCGAGGAACTGTGCACGCTCGACCACCTGGCCTGCACCAGCTTCTTCCCGCACCATGTGACGGGCGCGCCGACGCCGGAAGCGGACGGCTTCCGCTGGGCCACGCGCGACGAGGTGCGCACGCTGTGCTGGCCCAGGATGGCCCAGCGCCTGCTGTCGCTGGACTGGTAGCGCGCGTTCAGGAAGTGCCCTTGCCGCCCGGCTGCGCCGGCGGCAGCGGCGCGTTCGACGGACCGTGCAGCACCTGCCCGGCGATGTCGAAGCGCGAGCCGTGGCAGGGGCAATCCCACGACTTCTCGGCCGAATTCCAGTGCACCGCGCAGCCCATGTGCGGGCAGGCCGCGGACAGGAAGGTGAGCCTGCCGTCCTCGGCGCGGTGCACGGCCATCAGCTTCAGGCCCTCGCGGATCAGCGCCCCCTCGCCCGGCGGTATGCGGTCCGGCGAAACCACTTCGCCGCCCTGCAGCCAGTCGGTGTACTGGGCCATCACGTTGGCCTGTTCCTTGGTGAACTCGCCGAGACCGTGCAGCGGCATGCGGCCCGGGTCGTACAGCGCCACCCAGGGGTTGGCGCGGCCGGCGACCAGGTCGGTGACGAGCATCGCGCCGGCGGTGCAATGGGTCATGCCGTTGCCGGAGTCGCCGGTGATGACGAACACGTTGCCGCGGTCGGCCGGATTGCGACCCAGGTAGGCCACGCCGTCGGCCGGTTCCATCACCTCGCCGGACCAGCGGTACATCGCCTCCCCCGCCTGCGGAAACCGGGCCCGCGTCCACGCCTCGATCTCGTTCCAGCGGTGCTGGGGCGCGCTTTCCTGGCCTGTCTTGTGGTCCTGCCCGCCCACCACGAGGATATCGAACGGCCGCGCCACGCGCGCGTCGTCGAGGCGCACGTAATAATACGGATCGCCCGTGTCCCACAGCAGGAACGGCTCGAGCGCCCCGCGCGGCATCTTCATGCCCACCACGTAGCTGTGGTACGGCGCCACCTTGGTGTGCAGCACGAAGCGGTTGTTGAACGGCGTATTGGTCGCCACCACCACCGCGGCCGCCCGCACGGTGCCCTTTTCCGTGACGACGTTCGAACCGTCGACGTCGCGCGCCCGCGTGTCGCCATGGATGCGTCCGCCGAGCCGCTCGATCGCACGCACCAGCCCGGCCATGTACTTGACCGGATGGAACTGCGCCTGGTTGTGGAAGCACAGCGCCGGCCCGCTGTCCCAGGCCAGGCCGGGCACGCGCGGCAGCCGCGTGGTGGCGATGCCCAGGCGTTGCGTGCATTCATGTTCTTGCGCGATCACGTTTGCGCCATGCGCGCCGGCCGGCACCAGGTAGCCGTCCAGCCGGCGGAAATCGCAGGCGATGCGCTCGTCGTGCACGATCGATTCGACCAGGCTGGTCGCCCGCTCGTAGCTGTCGTGCAGCAGGTGGGCGCGGCCGTCGCCGAAGCGCTTCGCGATATTGAAGTAGCGTTCGTCGGGCGGGAAGAAATGCGCCGTGGTGCGGCCGGTTTCGCCGGCACCGGGCTGCAGCGCGTCGACCAGCACCACCGACCTGCCCTCCTTGAGCAGCAGGTAGGCCGAGGTGAGGCCGGCGATGCCGCCGCCGACCACGCACACGTCGGCCGCCGTATCGCCGGCCAGCGGCGGGAAGGACGGCACCTGGGCGGTATCAGTCCACAGCGACACCGTGGCGGCATTCGACAGCATGGTGCCCGCCGTCAGTCGCGGTCGCGGCGCGACAGCAGATAGCAGGCGACACCGGCCACCGCCGCGCCGATGGCCACTTTCTGCACCAGGCCCTTCTTGTTGTGCTGCCACTCGGCCTTGATGCCCATCTCGCCGAGGATGTTCGGCACGTGGCCGCGGCCAAGGTCCTCGACCAGGCCTTCGACCACGTCGATGCGGTCGGCCAGCATCAGCAGCAGCCAGTGCCGGATGTCGTTCTCGGTTTCCCTGAACGCCGCGCGCCGCACCATGCCCGATACGCCGCGTGGCGGATTCGGGCTGCCGAACAGCGGCGTCATGTGCGGCCGTTCCGGCGACACCAGCACTTCCACGTCCTGGCGTTGCGGTGCCGGCTGCGTCAGCGGCGCATCGATGCGGGGCGGCGTGCGCTCCATCGGCACGCCGGGACGGTTCTTGCGGTCGAGGTCGGCGCCCCAGCCCTGGATCGCCGAGCGGTCCACCGGCGGGCGGCCATGCTGGAAGACCGCGAGGTCGCCGGCATGCTTGTGCTCATGTCCGTGCTCATGTTCATGTCCGTGCTCATGGGCCATCTCGTTCTCCTCAATGATTCGCGGTGGACGCGACGGCGCGCACCTGGTTCGCCGACGGCGGGATCAATACCGTCTTGATGCAGTCGTCCAGCTTCGACGAGAAGATGTGATACGCATCCGACACCTCCTCCAGCGGCACGCGGTGCGTGATGATCTGCTTCGGGTCGATGCGGCCTGCCTGGATATGCTCGATCAGCCGCGGCAGGTGGCGCTTCACGCTGGCCTGGTTCATCCGCATCGTCAGGCCCTTGTTCAGCGCGTTGCCGATCGGGATCGCGTTGAAGGTGGGGCCGTACACGCCGACGATCGACACATTGCCGCCCTTGCGTACCGAGTTGATGCACCAGTGCAGCGCGGTGGCCGAGCCGGCCTGCATCATCGTATACACGCCGGTGATGGTCTGCGCCGCGCTGCCGGCGGCCTCGCAGCCGACCGCATCGATGCAGACATCCGCGCCGAGCCAGTCCGTCATCTTCTTGATGTGCAGCGCCATGTCGTCCACTTCGCGGAAATTGACCACTTCGCACTGCGCATAGCGGCGCACGAAGTCGAGCCGGTAGTCGACGTGGTCGACGACGATCACGCGCCCGGCGCCGAACAGCCACGCGGACTTGGCGGCGAAGATGCCGACCGGGCCGGCGCCGAACACGACCACCGTGTCTCCTTCCGAGATGTCGCCCATCTCGGCAGCCTGGTAGCCGGTGGGCAGCGCGTCCGTCAGCAGCACGGCGTCGTCCTCGTCCATGTCGGCCGGGATTACAGTGGGGCCGACGTCGGCCATCGGCACGCGCACGTACTCGGCCTGGCCGCCGTCATAGCCGCCCGCCGTGTGCGAGTAGCCGTAGATGCCGCCCACGGCGGTGGCCTGCGGGTTGGTGTTGTGGCAATTGCCATACAGCTCCTTCTGGCAGAAGAAGCACGAGCCGCAAAACACGTTGAACGGTACCAGCACGTGGTCGCCGACCTTCAGCCTGGTGACCTGCGAACCCACTTCCTCGACAATGCCGACGAATTCATGGCCGAAGGTCGTGCCCACGCGCGTATCGGGCACCAGGCCGTGATAGAGGTGCAGGTCGGAACCGCAGATGCAGGAACGGGTGACGCGGACGATGGCGTCGCCGGGATGTTCGATGACGGGATCGGGCTTGTGGTCGGCACGGACGCGGAACGGCCCGCGGTAGTTCATTGCCAGCATGGTGACTCCTGTAGTTGGGCGGCAGCGCCCCGCGACAGGGCGCCGGCATGTTTCAAGGGAATGACTTCCCCCGTCATCGCTGGCCGGGATGGTTCAGCAATGGCGGAGGATGTGCAACGGCTGAGGATGGGAAACGCCGGGAAGCCGCCCGCGGGCGGCTTCGGCCTGCCCGGTCAGCGGGTTGGCAGTGGCGGCGTGGTGGTGCCGGTGGTACCCGACCCGGTGGTGCCGGTGGTACCGGTGCCGGTCGCGCCCGCGCCCGAGCGCGTCGTGCCCGTGCCGGAGGTATCCGTCGTTCCGCTCATGCTGGAACCGCTGGTGCCGGTGGCGCTGCTGCCGGACGTGCCCGAAGTGGACGAGCCGCTGCTGTCCATCGACGACGAGCCGCTGGTGCCCGAAGTCGACGAGCCGCTGGTGCCCGAAGTCGACGAACCGCTCGTCGAGCTCGGCGTGCCGTCCATGCTGTTGGTCGAGCTTGGCGGCGTGCTGTTCATGCTGCCGGAGCCGGTGGTGCCGGTTGCGCTGGAACCGCTGGTCGAACCGGAGCCGGTCGCCGTGGAGCCGGTCGAGCCGGTTGAGCCGGTCGAGCCGCTGGTGCCGCTGGTACCCGACGTCGTGCGGTCCTGGCCGCTTGTGCCCTGCTGTTTGGATTTGCTGGACTTTTGTTTCTTGGTATCGCTCGACTGGTGCTGGTCGCTGCCCGACGTAGGCGAGCTGGTGGTTTGGGCCGCGACGCCAGCGCTGACGAACAGGGATGCAAGGATTACCGCGAGTTTGCTCTTCATGTCGTATCTCCTTTTGCTTGTGGGTGCAGTCGGTGAATTGGCATTCTGGCACCGCCCCCATGCATGGCGCGTAGGAGAACGCGCCGTGCGGCAGTCGGAACTGCCCCAAGCAAAATGAAAATATTTCCCCTGTTCAGCGGCCGAAACAGCGGTCTCCGGTTTCCGTCACCGCCGGAACCACCAGATCAATAGCGACACCACGACCGACACCACGATGCACGTCACAATCGGAAAATGGAAGCTGAATCCTTCGCGCACGACATGCACGTCGCCGGGCAGCCGGCCCAGCGGCAATCGGCTCAGCCACGGCCAGGCCAGGCCGGCCAGCAACAAAATGGCACCGAGAATGATCAGCAGCTGTCGCATCGTGGTTCGGGCTCCCTGGTGCCGGTTTCAGTGTCGGCATCGGTTCGCCATGAGGGGTAATGGCAGCCAGTGTAGCGCGGTGACGGCCGGCGCGGCGCGCCGTCGCACCGGCATGCACGGCAGGCGGCTCAGAACGCGCCGACGTAGTTCTCCGCCAGCGCCTGCGCCAGTGCGCGCGACCCCACCACGTTCTCCAGTTCCGCCCGCTGCATCTCCCGCTCGAACGGCGTGGCCTCGGCAAAGGTGTGCAGCATGCGCGTCATCCACCACGAGAAATACTCGGCGCGCCAGATGCGCTTCAGTGCCCGTTCGCCGTAGCCGTCCAGCAGCTCGCTGCTGCCCTTTTTGTAGAACGCATCCAGCCCCTCGGCCAGGAACCTCACGTCCGAGATGGCGAGATTCATGCCCTTCGCGCCGGTGGGCGGCACGATGTGCGCCGCGTCGCCGGCCAGGAACAGCCGCTTGTGCCGCATCGTCGTGCAGACGAAGCTGCGCATGCCGATGATGCCCTTCTGGAAGATGCGGCCTTCGTTGACCTTCCAGCCGTCGCTGGTTTCCACGCGGGCGTGCAGCTCGGCCCAGATGCGGTCGTCGGACCAGTTGTCGACGTGGTCGGCCGGGTCGCACTGGAAGTACAGCCGCTGCACTTCCGGCGTGCGCGTCGAGATCAGCGCGAAGCCCCGTTCGTGCTGCGCATAGATCAGTTCTTCCGACGACGGCGCCGACTCGACGAGGATGCCGAACCAGCCGAACGGGTAGGTGCGCTGGAATTCGGTACGCGAGGCTTCCGGCAACGTCTTGCGCGACACGCCATGGAAGCCGTCGCAGCCGATGACGAAGTCCGCATCGATGCGGCCCTGCTCGCCACGGTGCGTGAACGCGACCGACGGTGCATCGGTGTCGATGCCGTCGATGCGCACGTCCGACACTTCGAACAGGACCTGCCCCTGCGCCGCCAGCCGGGCCGCGACGAGGTCCTTGATCACTTCGTGCTGGGGGTAGACGGTGATCGCCTTGCCCGTCAGCTCAGTGAGATCGATGCGGTGGCGGCGGCCGCCGAACGCCAGCTCGATGCCATGGTGCAGCGCGCCGAGCTGGCGCATCCGTTCGCCCACGCCGGCATCGTTCAGGACGTCCATCGTGCCCTGCTCGAGCACGCCGGCGCGGATGGTGGATTCGATGTCTTCCCGGCTGCGGCTCTCGAGCACGACCGATTCGATGCCCTGCAGGTGCAGGAGGTGGGATAGCAGCAGGCCCGCTGGGCCGGCGCCGATGATGGCTGCCTGGGTACGCATATTCAGTCTCCGTCTGGTATTAATTTATTGGATAGACGGATCGTAATGCTGCGGTCACAATAAAAAAATGGATGAAGCGTGAAAATACTTGTACTATTTTGCAGATTCCTCGCCTTGCACAACTTGCTGCGCCATGAACATCCTGCCCAACGAGATTCCCCAGTTCGCGCTGTATGGCGAGAATACGCCGATCGACAATGCCGAGTTCGTGCATATCGAGCTGATCGAGACGCGCAGCCGCCTGCACGACTGGCACATCGGCCCGCACACGCACCGCGGGCTGTTCCAGGTATTGTTCCTGATGGCCGGCCACGTCAGCGCGCAGGTGGAAAACATGCTGTGGGAATGCGATGGCCCGACCGTCATCACGATCCATCCCAGCGTCGTGCACGCCTTTGATTTTTCCGAGGAAGCGCAGGGCTACGTGCTGACGATGGACCAGAACGTGGTGCTGTCGGTCGACCTGTTCGCACCGCTGTTCCTGCGCCCCCAGGCGCTGCGGCTGCATGAAAACCCGGTGCTGCAGGAACGGCTGGCCGCGCTGCTGCACCAGCTGATGCAGGAAGCGGCCGGCCCGCGCTACGGCCAGGCGCTGATGGTCGAGTGGCTGGCGCGCAGCGTCCTGCTGCTGCTGGTGCGGCTGGAAACGGAGCGGCGCATGGCCGACCAGTCAGGCCATGTCGAATTCGAACTGTTCAGCCGCTACCGCGCGCTCGTCGAGGAACATTTCCGCGAACAGTGGCTGGTGGGCCGCTACGCGGAAGAGCTGCGCGTGACGCCGGTGCGGCTGAACCGGCTGTGCGTGAAGCTGGCCGGCAAGTCCGCCTTTGAAATGGCCCAGGACCGCCTGATGCTGGAAGCCTGCCGCAAGCTCACCTACGTGCCGACCTCGATCGCCACGATCGGCTATGAGCTGGGCTTCCAGGACCCGGCCTACTTCAGCCGGCTGTTCCGCAAGCGCATCGGGGTGACGCCGAAGGAATACCGCGAGCAGACCCGGCGCAGCCCCAGCACCGAGCCCCTCACAGACAAAACCGGGGACGTACCCCTGTTTCCAGGAAACTCCTGAAAACTGGGGACGTACCCTGGTTTTCAAGAAATCTCCGCACTCACCAGCATTGCCCCCGTGCGCGTGCCACGGATCGTGCAATGAATTGCCGCCAAACAGGGGTCCGTCCCCAGTTTTCAGAGCAGCGCCGACAGCTCGGCCTGGATCTTCACCATCGCCGGCAGGCAGCGTTCCACCATCGCCTCGAGCGGCATGCGGCCCTCGTGCACGCTGACGTTCAGCGCCGCCACGATCTCGCCGCGGAAATTGCGCAGCGGTACGGCGATAGCCCGCAAGCCCAGTTCCAGCTCCTGGTCGACCAGCGCATAGCCCTGCTCGCGCGCCCGGGCGATCTCCAGCGCCAGCCGTTCGCGGTGCACGATCGTGTGCGCGGTGATGCGCTCCGGCTCCACGCTGGCCAGGTAGCGCTCCACCGCATCGGCCGGCAGGTGCGCCAGCAGCACGCGCCCGTTGGCGGTGCAGTAGGCCGGCACCCGGGTACCGGGCTGCAGCGTCGTCGATACCAGGCGCCCGGCGCTGACGGCGGCCACGCAGACCAGCTCCCGGTCGTCCAGCACGCCGCACGACGCCGCCTCGCCCAGCGAGTAGGCGAGCCGGTACAGCAGCGGCTGGGCAATGCGCGGCAGGCGCGCCGAATGCAGGTACGACTGCCCGAGCCGCAGCACCGCCGGCGTCAGCGAGAACTGCTTGTTCTCGTGCCGCATATAGCCCAGGTGTGTCAGCGTGATCAGGTAGCGCCGCGCCGCCGCCCGCGTCAGACCGGTGCGCTCGGCGACCTCGGCGATCGTCAGGCGCGCGCGCTCCTGGTCGAATGCCTCGATGACCTGCAAGCCTTTTTCCAGTCCGGCGACGAGGTCGCGCGGGTGAGGTTCCACCTGCTCTACCTGTTCCATGCAAAATCCCCCTGTTTGTGCGAGTATCGCACAAAGTGTGCGCATTGCGGATGCAACTCGACATCAGCCCGTTGAGGAGAACTGGGCGGGCGCCTACCATGGCCTGCATCCGACAACACTGCGCACAGCGCACGAGGAGACTTTAGTGAAATTCGATTCCGTCCCATCCGGCGTGTATCCGGAACTCGTTTATCCCGAATACAAATCCACCGTGAAGCGCGGCCCGCTGCAGCCGCTGCTGCGCCTCGACGCGGCGCTGCCCGTCAGCGACAACATCGCCACCCCGTCGAGCCTGGTGCTGCCGGGCGAGATCGACCTGACCCGGCCCGAGGGCTGCGACGGCGAGGCGATCGGCGAACGCATTGTCGTCACCGGCCGCGTGACGGACGAGGACGGCAAGCCCGTGCGCAATTCGCTGATCGAAGTATGGCAATGCAACGCGGCGGGCCGCTACCGCCACAAGAAAGACCAGCACAACGCCCCGCTCGACCCGAACTTCAACGGCTGGGGCAAGATGCTGACGGACGACGAAGGCCGCTACCGCTTCGTGACGGTCCGCCCGGGCCCTTACCCGTGGGGCAACCACCACAAGGCGTTCCGTCCGGCGCACATCCACTTCTCGCTGTTCGGCAATGTGTATGCGCAGCGCCTGGTGACACAGATGTATTTCCCGAACGACCCGCTGTTCGACTACGATCCGATCTTCAACAGCGTGCCCGACGCGGCCGCGCGCCAGCGCCTGGTCTCGCGGTTCTCGATCGAGGAAACCATGCACGAACACCTGCTGGGCTATGAATTCGACATCGTCCTGCGCGGACGCGACGCCACCCCGATGGGCCTGTAAGGAGACCACCATGAGCAATATCACCACATCCCAGACCATCGGCCCGTTCTCGCATGAAGCGTGGCAATGGAGCGTCGATGCGACCGCCAACGTCGAGACGACGGCGCCCACCGTGACCGTGCGCGGCGTGATCTACGACGGCGACGGCGCGCCCATCAACGACGCCCAGCTGGAAGCCTGGAACCCGCACGCATCGCAGGCCGAGGCCCGGCAGGCCATTCCGGGCTTCCGGCGCGTGCCCAGCGGCGAAGCGGGCGAATTCCAGTTCCGCCTGTCCCGCCCCGCCGATGCACCGGCCGACGCACCCGCCACCTTCGTGACGATCTTCGCGCGCGGGCTGGTAAAACACCAGTTCACGGCCGTGTTCCTGGAAGATGCGCCGCCCTCGCCGCTGCTGGCGCAGGTGCCGGAAGAGCGCCGCGGCACGCTGCTGGCACGCCGCCAGCCGGACGGCAGCTACCGCTGGGACATCCGCATGCAGGGCGAAGGGGAGACCGTCTTCTTCGACTACGCGTGATAAACGGGAAAAACGGGAGAAGAAACGGATGAGCGTATCGATCTTCGACAGCTTCCTCACGACGACCGACATGATCGCGGTGTTCGACGATGCCGCGATCGTCCAGGGCATGTTCCGTTTCGAGCAGGCGCTGGCCGCCGCGCAGGCCGGGGAAGGCCTGATCCCGGCGGCGGCGGCGCGCGCCATCGCCGGCGTCTGTAACGCACAGCTGTATGACATCCCGGCGCTGATCGCCGCGAGCCGCCGCGCCGGCAGCCTGGCCATCCCGCTGGTCAAGGAACTCACCAGGACGGTGGCGCTGTACGACAAGGACAGCGCCGCCTTCGTCCACTGGGGCAGCACCAGCCAGGACGTGGTCGACACCGCGCTGGTGCTGGCGACGCGCGAGGCCCTGCACCTGATCGACGCCGGCCTGGCGCAGCTTGCTCAGACGCTGCTGGCGCTGGCCGAGGCGCACGTCGACACGCCGGTGCTGGCCCGCACGCTGATGCAGCCGGCGCAGGTGACCAGCTTCGGCTGGAAAGTGCTCGGCTGGACGGCGCCGCTGCTGCGCGCCCGCGAACGGCTGCGCGAAGCCGCCGGCCGCGCATTGCAGCTGCAGCTGGGCGGCGCGGTCGGCACGCTGGCCGTGATGGGCGACGATGCCGACGCCGTGGCGCAGCGCCTGGCGGACGAACTGGGCCTGAAGGTGGCCGACGCGCCATGGCATACCCAGCGCGACGAATGGGTGCGCCTCGGCCTCGAAGTGGCCGTGCTGACGGGCAGCCTGGGCAAGATCGCCACCGACCTGTCGCTGATGGCGCAAGGCGAGATCGGCGAACTGGCCGAACCGTCCGGCAATGGCCGCGGCGGCTCGTCGGCCATGCCGCACAAGCGCAACCCCGTGTCGGCGATGATCGCGCTGGCGGCTGCCGCGCGCACGCCGCAGCATGCCGCGTCGCTGCTGAACGCGATGGGCCAGCAGCACGAACGGGGCCTGGGCAACTGGCAGGCCGAACTGGCCGAATGGCCGCAGCTGTTCATCAGCGCGCACGGTGCGCTGCAGGCGCTGAACGACGCGTTCGGCGCACTGGCCGTCGATACGGGCCGCATGGGCCGCAACATCGATGCGCTGCAGGGCCTGATCTTTGCCGAAGCGCTGTCGATCCGGCTGGCCGAATTCATCGGCCGCCCGGCCGCCCACGAATTCGTCGAAGGGCTGACGCGCCGCGCGGTGGCGGAAGGCCGCCACCTTGCCGACCTGCTGCCCGAGGCGGTGCGCGCGCACGACACGCTGCGCGAGCAATGCGACGCAGCGGTCCTGGCCGGCCTGCAGGCACTGTTCGATCCCGTCGCCGCCGCCGGTGCCGCACGCCGGCTGGCCACGCGCCGCCTGCCCGTGCTCCGCGCGCAGGCCGCCTCATTGAACCCGGACCATTGAACCTGGACCACTGAACCTGGACGCCAACGCATGACCTACGATCCTTTCGACCACGATTTCGAACGCGGCCTGCAGAACCGCCGCACCATCCTCGGCGACGAATGGGTGGACCGTTCGCTGAACAATGCCAACGCCTTCAACGCCGACTTCCAGAACCTGATCACGCGCTTCGCGTGGAACGAGATCTGGGGCCGCCCGGGCCTCGAATACAAGACGCGCCGCGCCATCGTGCTGTCGATCACGATCGCGCTGGGCCGCTGGGAAGAGTTCGAACTGCATGTGCGCGCCGCGCTGCGCCCCGGCGCCGACGGCGGCATGACGCCGGATGAACTCAAGGAAGTGCTGATGCAGTCGGCCATCTATGCCGGCGTGCCCGCCGCGAACACCGCGTTCGCACACACGCAGGCGATCCTGCGCGAGATGAATCATGATCTCGCGCCCACGCAGCCGGGCACGGTGCCGCATCCAGGTGTCGGCCACGAGCGCCGTACCGCCAGCCGCCCCGCGCTGCACTACACGATACGCGAGCCGCGCAGCGGCCAGCCGCCGCGCCGCACCGTGGTGCTCAGCCACGCGCTCGGCATGGACCTGTCGATGTGGGACGGCCTGGCCACGCTGCTGGCCGAGGACAGCCGCGTGATCGCCTACGACCACCGCGGCCATGGCGGTTCCGAGGCGCCGGAAGGGATGTACGACATGGCGGCGCTGGCTGACGACGCCGCCCGCCTGCTGCTGGAACTGGGCACCGGCCCGGTCACGTGGATCGGCCTGTCGATGGGCGGCATGGTAGGCCAGGAACTGGCGCTGCGCCACCCGGCGCTGGTGCAGGCGCTGGTCATCGCCAACTCGTCGTCCGGCTATCCGGAGGCTGCCCGCGACGCCTGGAAGCAGCGCATCGCCACCGTGCGCGAACAGGGCATCGAAGCGATCGCCGACACCGTGATGGGCCGCTACTTCCACGACGCGTTCCGCGCCACGCACAGCGGCACCGTCGCCCGCTGGCGGCGCCGGCTGACCAGCACCGACCCGGTCGGCTACGCCGGCTGCTGCCATGCCGTCGGCAACGTCGACACGACCGCGCGGCTTTCCGCCATCGCCGCACCGACGCTGGTCATCGCCGGCGAACTCGACCAGGGTGCACCTGTGGCAATGTCGCAAACCATCGCCGACGCCATCCCCGGCGCCCGACTGGCGGTGCTGCCCGACGCCTCGCACATCGCCGCCATCGAGCAACCCGCCGCATTCGCCCGGACGGTACAGGAGTTCCTGGCCTAAAAACCGGGGACGGACCCCTGTTTGCAGGAAATTTCCTGGAAACAGGGGTCCGTCCCCAGTTTTGCGGTTAGACGCCCGGGTCGGCGAAGTTGGCGACCTGGTCGAATTCGACGTTGAACATGCCGCCGCCTGCCTGCTGGGCCTTGCGGATGTACACGGTCTGCACGATGTCCCGGCTGGCGGCGTCGATCCTGACGGGGCCGCGCACGCTGTTCCATGCCAGTCCCTTCATTGCCGCCAGCAGCTTCGCGCCGTCGGCGTCGCCGCCGGTCTTCGCCAGTGCCTGGTACAGCAGGTGCATGCCGTCGTATGCGCCGACCGAATGGAAGTTCGGCCGCATGCCCTTGTTGGCCGCCATGAAATCGCGCACGTAGGCCTGGTTCTCCGCCGACGGGTGCGCGGCCGAGTAATGGTGGCTGCTGACGACGCCGTTGGCGGCGCTGCCGATGCCGGTCATCAGGTCGTCGTCCAGCACATCGCCGGTGCAGATCAGGCGGATGCCGGCGGCGGCCAGGCCCCGCTCGTTGAACTGTTTCAGCACGGCCTGGCCCTCGCCAGACGGCACGAAGACGAACAGCGCATCCGGCTTGGCATCCTTTACCCGCGCGAGGAACGGCGCGTAGTCGGGATTGCGCAGCGGCACGCGCAGCGAATCGACCACCTTGCCGCCACCGGCCGTGAACCGCTTGACGAACACCTTTTCGGCATCGAGCCCCGGGCCGTAATCGGCCACGAAGGTCATCACGCGGCCGATCCTGTTTTTCGCCGCCCAGTCGGCCAGCGGCGCCGTCACCTGCGCCAGCGTGAAGCCGGTGCGCACGATGTACGGCGAACGCTGTGGAATGATCGACGTGGCGGCCGCCATCACGATCATCGGCACCTTCGCCTGCGTGGCGATCGGCGCCGCGGCCAGCGCCAGCGGCGTCAGCCCGAAGCCGGCCAGCACGCGCACCTTGTCGCGCGCCACCAGCTCCTGGGCGATGCGCTTGGTCGCATCCGGCGCGACGCCGCCGTCGTCCTTCAGCAAGATCTCGATCCTGCGGCCGGCCGCGCTGTTGCCATGCTTCTGCTGGTACAGCTTGACGGCCGCCTCGATCTGCCGGCCGGTCGAGGCGAACGGGCCGGACATCGGCACGATCAGCCCCACCTTCAGCGGCTCGGCGGCGAATGCAATGGACGGCAGCGATCCGGTCGCCGCGGCGGCGACCGCGCCGGCCAGCAGGGTACGGCGCTTCGGTTGGTAAGTCATGTCTCCTCCTTGTTGTTGTGAATCGCGGAACTACGGGACTACAGATCGAGCACCAGCAGCGCCGATTTCGCGCGCGAGCAGCACGGCGTAAACTGGTCGTTGGCCGCCTGTTCCTCTTCCGTCTGGTACAGGTCGCGGTGCTCGGGAATGCCGTCCAGCACGCGCGTCAGGCAGGTACCGCAGACGCCCTGCTCGCACGACACCGGCACGTCGACACCGTGTTCGGCCAGCACCTGCACCACCGTGCGGCCGGGCGGTATCGCATAGGTATTTCCGCTGCTGGCGATGCGCACGTCGAAGGCCCGTTCACCCGCCTCTTCCACCGCGGGCGCGGCGCCGAAGTACTCGCGGTGCAGGCGGTCGTCGCCCCAGCCGAGCGCGCGCGCCGTGCCCAGCACATGGTCGATGTAGCCGGCCGGGCCGCACACGTACAGGTGCGTCCCCGGCGGACAGTCCGACAGCGCGGCAGTCACGTCGAGGCGCGTGCCATCTTCGTCGATGTGCAGGCGCACGCGCGATGCGAACGGCGCCCCCTCCAGCCGCGCGCGGAAAGCGGCACGCGCCGCGCTGCGCGCGCTGTAGTGCAGCGTGAACGGCAGGCCGTGCGCGTGCAGGTGTTCGGCCATCGCCAGCAGCGGCGTGATGCCGATGCCGCCGGCGAACAGCACGCTGTGATGCGCGCCGTCGGCCAGGCCGAAGTGGTTGCGCGGCACGCTGACGTCCAGTTCCGCGCCCTCGGCGATCCGCTCGTGCATCGCACTGGAGCCGCCGCGCGACGCCGGCTCGCGCAGCACGCCGATCAGGTAGCGGTGCGACTCATGCGGGGCATTGCACAGCGAGTACTGGCGCACGATGCCGCCGCCGACGTGGACGTCGATGTGCGCACCCGCCGTAAACGGCGGCAGCGGCGCGCCGTCCGCCGATACCAGTTCGTAGCTGCACACACCGTCGGCCTCGCAGGCGCGCCGCGCGACCTTTACGCGCAGCGTGCTCATGCCGCCACCTGCGCCGATGCCGGTACCGGTGCCGTGGCGTCGCGCGCCAGCCAGCGGTCGATCACCTTGCGCGACTGCACGCCGCCGGCATCGATGTTGAGCATCAGCAGGCGCCGCTCCGGATGGCGCAGAATGTTGGCCTGCTGCTGTTCCAGCATCGCGCGGTCCTCGCTGAAGATCTTGCCCTGGCCGGTGCGGATCGTGTCGGTCAGCGCCTCGTCATCGGCCTTGAAGTTGCGCGCCATGCCCCAGAAGTACCAGTGCGTGGTCTCCGTTTCCGGCGTGATGAAGTCGACCACGATCGACGACGCCTTGAATTCGGCCGGCGCATCGTAGCCGCCCTTGCCCGCCAGCGCCACGCCGACCTCGATCAGCACGTGGCTCGGCGGCGTGAAGTGGCAGATCTGCCAGCGGTCGACGGGCACGTCGTCGGGCAGGCCGTTGCCGCGCAGCGCCGCCTGCCAGAACGGCGGCGGCATCACGTTTTCCATGAAGCGGCTGGTGATCACTTCGTCGCCGACCGTCCTGGTGGTGACGGGCACCTCGTCGATCTCCTTCTGGCCGATCGACGACGCATGCACGTAGGTCTCGTGCGTCAGGTCCATCAGGTTGTCGATCATCAGCCGGTACTCGCAACCGATGTGATACAGGCCGCCACCGTAGGCCCAGCCTTCGTCCACGGCCCAGTGCAGGTGCGGGATCGTGGCGGGATCGGCCAGTGCCGCATCGCCCGGCCAGACCCAGATGAAGCCGTAGCGCTCGACGGCCGGATAGCTGCGGATGCACGGAAAGCCGCGCACGCGCTGGCCGGGCATCGCCACCGGCTTGCCGTCGCAACCCATCTGCAGGCCGTGGTAGCCGCACACCAGGGTGCCGTCGCGCACGAAGCCCAGCGACAGCGGCGCGCCGCGGTGCGGGCAGAAATCCTCGACGGCGGCAACGCCCTGGGCCGCGCGGTAGAACACGATCTTCTCGCCGCAGACCTGGCGGCCCAGCGGCTTGTCGGCGATCTCGTCGGGCGTGGCGGCGACGTACCAGGCGTTTTTCGGGTAGATGGGGGAACTGGCGGGGGCGTTCATGCGGTCTCCTGTTTTATGGTGCTGAAAAATTCAATATTCAGTACACTGAATATTAGGAAGATCCTCCGCCGAAGTAAACTACGCACGACAAATATTTATCGACGACCCATGAACCACACGAACGACGATGCCGGCGGCGGCCTGCCAGCCCTGCTGGACCTGCACGAACACCCTGGCCACCTGCTGCGCCGCGCGCAGCAGATCTCGGTCTCCATCTTCCATGATGAAATCGGCGGCGAATTGACGCCGGTGCAGTATGCGCTGCTGCGCACCCTCGCCGCCCGTCCCGGCATCGACCAGGTGACGCTGGCCGGCCTGGTGGCGATCGACACGTCGACCGGCGCCAGCGTGTGCGCCCGGCTGGAGGAAAAAGGACTGCTGGAGCGGAAAGTCATCCCGCACAACCGCCGCCAGCGCGCGCTGACGATCACCGCCAGTGGCGCCGCGCTGCTGACCCGGCTCGACCCGGCCGTGCACCGGCTGCGCGAACGGCTGCTCGCACCGTTGACGGACCGCGAGCAGGCGCAGTTCATGCGGCTGCTGGACAAGCTCGTGCTGGAGAACAACGAGCACAGCCGCGCGCCGCTGGCCCGGCCGGACGCGGCCTAGGCCACCGACACCAGCCGGTCCAGTTTCGCGCCATCGTCCAGCAGCTCGCGGCTGTCCGAGTCATGCACGATGCACCCGCGATCGAGCACGATGGCGCGCTGCGTCAGCGACAGTGCCAGCCGCGCATGCTGTTCGACGACGATCACGGACAGGCCTTCGTCGCGCACCAGCTTGCGGATCACCGCCAGCAGCTCCTGCACGATGATCGGCGCGAGGCCCTCCATCGGCTCGTCGAGCAGCAGCATGCGCGGGTTGGTCATCAGGGCGCGGGCGATGGCGACCATCTGCTGCTCGCCGCCGGACAGCTGGTTGCCCATGTTCGAGCGCCGTTCCTGCAGGCGCGGGAAGACCTCGTAGATCTTCTTCACGTCCCACCGCCCCGGCCGCGCGACCACCGTCAGGTGCTCCTCGACCGTCAGCGACGGATACATGTGGCGCTCCTGCGGCACCCAGCCCAGGCCCGCGCGCGCCCGCTTGTAGGGCGCGACGCGGGCGATGTCCTTGCCGGCCCACCGGATCGCGCCCTTGTGCAGCCGCGTCAGGCCCATCAGCGTGGTGAGCAGGCTGGTCTTGCCGACGCCATTGCGGCCCAGCAGCGCCAGGCTGTCGCCCTCGTCCAGCGCGAACGATACGTCTTCGAGCACGATGGATTCGCCGTAGCCGGCCGTCACGCGGTCCACCGCCAGCAGTTCAGTCATGGCCGCCCTCCCCCAGGTACACTTCCTTCACGCGCGGATCGGCGGCGATTTCCGCCGGCGTCCCTTCGGTCAACACCTTGCCGCCGACCAGCACCGTGATGCGCTCGGCGAACTTGAACACCAGCCCCATGTCGTGTTCGATGAACAGGATCGTCACGTCGCGCGGCAGGCCGGCAATCACTTCGAACAGCTCGCGGCTTTCCGCCTGCGGAATGCCGGCGGCCGGTTCGTCGAGCAGCAGGATCTTCGGCTGCGTGGCCAGCGCCAGCGCGATTTCCACCAGCCGCTGCTTGCCGTAGGCCATGCTGCGCGTGATGCTGTTGGCCTGGTCGGCCAGGCGCAGCGAATGCAGCAGCGCCATCGCTTCGTCGACCATGTCGTGATGCCGCGCCACCGTTTTCCACCACACGTTCTGCACGCCGCGCCGTTCGCCGATCGCCAGCACCACCGATTCCAGCACGGTCAGGCCGGCAAACAGCGTGTTGATCTGGAACGTGCGCGTCATGCCGCGTTTCACGCGCTGGTGCTGCGGCAGGCCGGTGATGTCTTCACCGCCCAGGAATACGCGGCCAGTGGTCGGCGCGAAGCCGCCCGTGAGCAGGTTGATGAACGTCGTCTTGCCCGCCCCGTTCGGGCCGATCAGCGCATGCCGGGCGCCCGGCGTGAATGTCAGCGACACGTCGCTGTTGGCCTTGAAGGCGCCCCAGCTTTTCGACAGGCCTTCGGTCCTCAATGTAGTATCAACTGCGGTAGTATCAACTGCGGTTGTATCCATGCCGCTCATTTGTTCTCCTTCCGTTCGCGCAGGCGTTCCAGCAGGTTGGCGAAGCCGCCGACGATGCCGCCCTTGGCGAACATCACGATGCACACCAGCAGCAGCCCGATCCAGAATTGCCAGTAGGTGGGATTGATGCCGGCGATCTTGTCCTGGGCGATCATGAACACGGCCGCGCCGATCAGCGCGCCGTACAGGCGCCCGGTACCGCCCAGCACGAGCATGATCAGCAGTTCCGCCGAGCGGGGGAAGCCCAGCATGTCGAGGCCGACGAACTGCGTGGTCTGCGCCAGCAGCGCTCCGGCGATGCCGGCCACCACGGCGCCCACGGTGAAAATCGCGCGCAGCCTCGAGTTGACGTCCGCGCCGACGGCCGGCATGCGGCGCCCGCCTTCGCGAATGCCGCGCAGGCTCAGGCCGAACGGCGAGTTCACCAGCCGGCGCAGCACGAGGAAGACGAGGAACAGCACCACGTAGCTGTACACGAAGCCGGTTTTCCCTTCCAGGTCGAACTCGAACACGCCCAGCAGGTTGCTCACCATCATGCCGGACAGGCCATCGACACCGCCCGTCAGCCACGATGCCTTGTTCGCGGCTTCGAACAGCATCAGGCCGATGCCCAGCGTGACCATCAGGCGTGTCAGGTCCTGCCCGCGCACGACGAGGAAGCTGACGATCCAGCCGAACAGCCCCGCCACCACCGCGCCGGCCAGCAGGCCCGTGACCGGCTCGCCCCAGCCATGCACGGACAGCAGGCCGGCCGTGTAGGCGCCCAGCCCGAAAAATGCCGCATGACCCAGCGACACGATGCCCGCGTAACCCAGGATCAGGTCCAGCGACAGCGCGAACAGGCCGACGATCATGATCTGGCTGGTCAGCACCAGGTACTGCGGGAACAGGAACCAGCTCGCCACAGGCAACAGCCAGAAGACGAATTCCAGCGGGTGCCAGCGGCCATCGGGCAGGCGCGGCACGGGCAGCGCCGCGGCCGGCCGCACCGGCGCCTTCTCGGCGACTTCCACCTTCGACATAGCGTTCATGCTTTCCTCCTGATCAGGCCAGCGGGGAATGCCAGCAGCAGCACCACCATCAGCGCGTAGATGACGAACGCGCCGATCTCCGGCACATAGTATTTGCCGGCCACGTCGAATACGCCGAGCACGATGGCGGCCAGCAGCGGACCGGTGATCGTGCCCGCGCCGCCGACGGCGACGACCAGCAGGAAGTACACCATGTACTTGACGGGGAAGCTCGGATCCAGGCCCAGTACGTCGATACCCAGGCCGCCGCCCAGTCCGGCCAGGCCGGAGCCCAGCGCGAACGTCAGGCTGAATACGCGGCTGACGTTGATGCCCAGGCCTTCCGAGGCGGTGTGGTTGTCGACCGATGCGCGGATCTGCGCGCCGAAGCGGGTGCGCTCGATCAGCAGCCCGAGCAGCACGGTAACGACGACGACGACGCCGATCAGGAAAAGCCGGTAGCTGCCCACATCGAGGCCGAACAGCGATACCTGGCCGCGCAGCCATTCCGGCAGCGTGACGGGTTGCTGGGTGGGGCCGAAGAAGTACGTGGCCCCCGCCACCGCCATGAAGGTCAGGCCGATCGAGAACAGCACCTGGTCCAGGTGGCTGGCCTTGTACAGCCGGCGGTACAAGGTGCGCTCGAGGATGAAGCCGACGCATGCCGCGGCCAGGAAGGCCAGCGGCAAGGTGGCGAGAAATGGCACGCCGGCGCGATCGAGCAGCATCACGCAAACGTAACCGCCCAGCATCGCGAACGCGCCGTGGGCCAGGTTAATGAAGTTCATCATGCCCATCGTTACCGACAGGCCGACACTGATCATGAACAGCAGGCTGCCGTACGCCACGCCGTCGAAAAGGACGCCGATCATCGCCGCCCTCCGTCATGGAAATGCATAATTGTCTCCTCGATTCTCCAAGATCGATCGCACGGGTACCGCTCTTTGCCGGCTCGCCATGCTACTGATACCAACGCGTGCTTACATGCGCTTTACCTTCGTCATACCCGCGTACTCATGCCCGCGTATTCATACCCGCGCACTCATACTCTTTCGATGACGATGGCGATGCCCTGCCCCACGCCGATGCACATGGTGCACAAGGCGAAGCGCCCGCCACCACGGTGCAGCTGGTTCATCGCCGTGGTCACGAGGCGCGCGCCGCTCATGCCGAGCGGGTGGCCCAGCGCGATCGCGCCGCCCCAGGGATTGACGCGGGGATCGTCCTGCGACAGGCCCAGTTCGCGCAGCACGGCGATGCCCTGCGACGCAAACGCTTCGTTCAGTTCGATCACGTCGAACTGGTCCAGCGTCATGCCCAGGTTGGCCAGCAGTTTCTGCGTGGCCGGTGCCGGGCCGATGCCCATCACGCGCGGCGCCACGCCGGCCGTGGCCATGCCGACGATGCGCGCCTTCGGCACCAGGCCATGCGCCGCTGCCGACTTTTCGTTCGCCAGCAGCAGCGCGCAGGCGCCGTCGTTGACGCCGGACGCGTTACCCGCGGTAACGGTGCCGTCCGGACGAACCACGCCCTTCAGCTTGGCCAGCGCATCCAGCGTGGTGGCGCGCGGATGTTCGTCGCGCGCGAACACGACCGGTTCGCCTTTCTTGACGGGGATCGTCACCGCCATGATCTCGGCATCGAACCAGCCCGCTTCCTGGGCCGCCACCACGCGCTGCTGGCTGGCCAGCGCGAAGCGGTCCTGGTCTTCGCGGCTAATGCCGAAGTCCGTGGCGACGTTCTCCGCGGTTTCCGGCATCGAGTCGGTGCCGTACAGCTTCTTCATCAGCGGATTGGGGAAACGCCAGCCGATCGTGGTGTCGTAGATCGCCGCGTTGCGCGAGAAGGCGCTGTCGGCCTTGCCCATCACGAACGGCGCGCGCGTCATCGATTCCACGCCGCCGGCCAGCATCAGCGACGTATCGCCGGAGCGGATCGAGCGCGCGGCGAGGCCCACGGCATCCATGCCGGAGCCGCACAGGCGGTTGACGGTGGTGCCGGGCACGCCCTGCGGCAGGCCCGCCAGCAGCGTCGACATGCGCGCCACGTTGCGGTTGTCCTCGCCGGCCTGGTTGGCGCAGCCGTAGATGACGTCGTCGATCGCTTCCCAGTCGACGGTGGGGTTGCGGCGCACCAGTTCGGCCAGCGGCAGCGCGCCCAGGTCGTCGGCGCGCAGGTCCTTCAGGGCGCCGCCGTAGCGGCCGATCGGGGTGCGGATCGCGTCGCAGATGAATGCTTCGGTCATTTCGTGTTCTCCGTTTCTTGAAGCCCTGCAATCAGCGGGGCGGCGGTGCGGCTTTGCAGCTCGTCGAACGTCAGGCCTTCGACCATCTCGCGTACGACGAGGCCGTCGGAAGTGACGTCGATCACGGCAAGGTCCGTGTAGATGCGATTGACGCAGCCGATCCCCGTCAACGGGTAGCTGCACTGTTCGACGATCTTGCTTTCCCCGGACTTGGTCTGGTGATCGGTCATCACGAAGACCTGGCGCGCGCCGATGGCCAGGTCCATCGCGCCGCCCACGGCGGGAATCGCATCCGGAGCGCCAGTATGCCAGTTGGCCAGGTCGCCGCCGGCGGATACCTGGAACGCGCCCAGTACGCAGATGTCGAGATGGCCACCGCGCATCATCGCGAACGAGTCGCCATGGTGGAAATAGGCGCCGCCGGTCAGCAACGTGACCGGCTGCTTGCCGGCGTTGATCAGGTCTTCGTCTTCGTCGCCGGGCGCCGGAGCCGGGCCCATGCCCAGCAGGCCGTTCTCGCTGTGCAGGAAGATCTCGCGGTCGGCCGGCAGGTAGTTCGCCACCATCGTCGGCAGGCCGATGCCCAGGTTGACGTAGGCGCCTTCGTGGATGTCCTGCGCGACGCGCCTCGCCATATCGTCGCGGCTCATTTTTTTGATAGTCATTGCTTGCCTCCTTGTGCTTCCTCCTGCACCACGCGCTGCACGAAGATGCCCGGGGTGACGATGTGTTCGGGGTCCAGCTCGCCCAGTTCGACGATGCGCGTGACCTGCGCGATCGTCACCCTGGCGGCGGTGGCCATGATCGGGCCGAAGTTGCGCGCCGTTTTACGGTACACCAGGTTGCCCCAGCGGTCGCCGTGCAGCGCCTTGATCAGCGCGAAGTCGGCGTGGATCGGCGACTCCAGCACGTAGTTCTTGCCGTTGATGGTGCGCGTTTCCTTGCCTTCGGCCAGCAGCGTGCCGTAGCCGGTCGGCGAGAAGAAGCCGCCGATGCCGGCACCGGCGGCGCGGATGCGCTCGGCGAGGTTGCCCTGCGGCGTCAATTCCAGCTCGATCTCGCCGGCGCGGTACAGCGCATCGAACACCTGCGAATCCGCCTGGCGCGGGAACGAGCAGATGATTTTCTTCACCCGCTTCGCCTTGAGCAGCGCGGCCAGGCCGGTTTCGCCGTTGCCGGCATTGTTGTTGACGATGGTGAGGTCGCGCGCGCCCTGCGCGATCAGCGCGTCGATCAGTGCGGCCGGCATGCCGGCGTTGCCGAAGCCGCCGATCATCACGGTCGCGCCGTCATGGATGCCGGCCACGGCTTGCGCCATGGTGTCGATAGTCTTGTCAATCACGGGTGTTTCCTCCTGCCTTGAATGAGATTCCGGTGTTTCCAAATGTTCGGTAATCGAACTATAATCTGTTAATCGAACACCCTCAGTGTCGCACCGCCGGTTGCGAAGGTCAAGGAAAAAACCGGCATGAAGGCGGCGTTCCATTAAAATCGCAGCACTTTCCAGAGACCGTGATGACAACTACAACCAACAAGACCACCCCGGCCGAGCGCGAAGCCACGATCGCCGAACAGATCGAGGCGCTGGCCGATCCCAGCTTCATGACGTCGCTGGCGCGCGGGCTTGCCGTGCTGCAGGCGTTTTCCGATTCGCGCCGCAGCCTGACGATCGCGCAGATCAGCCAGAAGACCGGCATCCCCCGCGCCGCCGTCAGCCGCTGCCTGTACACGCTCAAGCAGCTCGGCTACGCGGATTCGGACGTCAACAATTACTCGCTGCGGCCGAAAGTGCTGACGCTGGGTTATTCCTATCTGTCGTCCACGCCGCTGACCGTGTCGGCCCAGCCTTATCTGAACCAGATCAGCCGCACGCTGAACGAATCGTGCTCGCTGGCGGTGCTCGACGATAACGAGGTGCTGTACGTGGCCCGCTCGGCGACATCCCGCGTGATGTCCGTCGCGCTGAACACCGGCAGCCGCCTGCCTGCCTACTGCACGTCGCTGGGCCGCGTGATGCTGGCCCACCTGCCGGAAGCCGATCTGCTGGCCTATCTCGACAAGGTGCGCCTGAAGCCGCTGACCGAACACACGATCACCACGCAGAAGGGATTGCGCGCCATGCTGGCCCAGGTGCGCGAGCAGGGCTTCGCGATCAACAACGAGGAACTCGAGGTCGGCCTGCGCTCCATCGCGGTTCCCGTGCGCGGCGCCTCCGGCACCGTGCTGGCGGCGCTGAACGTCGGCGCCCAGGCCGGCCGCGTCAGCGCACGGCAGATGGAAGAGCAGTTCCTGCCCGTGCTGCAGCAGGGTGCCCGCGAACTGGCGGTGCTGCTGCCCTAGGAGCCGGCGCGGCCGGACCGCGTTTCGCCGCGCAGATGCCCGTGCATCGCCGGCCGGGCGCACCTGGTCCGGACTGGTTCAGAAGTGGTGCCGCAGGCCGGCCATGATGCCCCGCTGCGGCTTCCCGGCGCCCACGCTGCCGCCGGCATCGAGCGCCACGGCGGCGACGCCGTCGTTGTTCATCAGCCCCAGCGCGCCGTAGACGGCGGTGCGCGTCGACAGGAAATAGGTCAGCCTTGCCACTGCCATGTCGGTGTCGTCGCCGCTGCGCTTGACGTTCTTGCGTGCCACCTGCGCGTCGAAGGTCAGCAGTGGAGTGACGGGGTGGCTCACGCCCAGGTAGTACAGCGCCGATTCCGTGATGCCGCTGGCCGCGTCGGTCTTGCGGTCGATGACGCCGGCGCCCAGCTTGGTGCCCTTGATCATCCAGTAGCCGTTGACGGTCACGCGCCGGTCGAAGTGGCTGCTGCTGGTCAGGCCGCCGGCCGCGCCGGTATTCCCGTACAACTTGTCGAACGAAGCGTTGATGCCGTAGGCCTTGACTTCATAGCCGAGCAGCGCCGTGACCTGGCGGCAGGCCTTCGAATCGGCCGGCGACTCGCCCGCGCAACCGGTGGCGGCCGGGCCGCCGGACGACGACGTGTCGCGTCCGAAGCTGTAGGTGGCGCCGGCCACTAACCCGTCGAAGTTGCCGAGATAGCCGATCGCATTGTCGCTGCGCGCGTTGGGCAGGTAGGGATCGATGCTGCCGATGGCGAACAGGTTCGGGCCCAGCACGTCCGCCTTCAGGCCGGCGATGTACGTCATGTTGACCTGGCGCCCCAGCGTCAGCGTGCCCCACTTGCCTTTCAGGCCGATGTTGGCCGCGCGGCCGAACAGGCGGTTGCCCTGCCCCATCGTGCCGGTGTCCGGGCCGAAGCCGCTTTCCAGCGTGAAGATCGCGGACAGGCCGCCGCCCAGGTCCTCAGTGCCGCGAAAGCCGATGCGCGACGGGAACGATCCCGTCAGCGACGCCACCTTCGTCACCGAATCGCCGGCGGCGTTCGTGTTGTCCACGTGCGCCACCGCCGTATCGATGATGCCGTAGATCGTGACATTGCTCTGCGCCTGCGCGGCGCCCGCTGCCAGCAGCACCAGTGCGCCTGCCGCTGCCGCGCCCATGCGCCGACCCTTGCCCTTGCCATTGCCAATACTGCGGCCACGCGCCCGTTTGCCGGTGATTCCGTTCATGCCTGTCTCCTGTAGATATTATGGTCGCTCGATTCGCTGTTCGATGATCGAACAATCGATTGCTTATCGAACGCTAAATCGATACTATGACCGTTACCGGGCGTTGTCAAGAATCTCAAGAAACCTGATGAACGGCGCGGTGTTCGATAACAAAGGAGACAACCATGAAATACACGATCGCCGCCGTGCTGGCAGGCGTACAACTGTTCGCCCTGCCGGCGGCTCACGCGCAGGACACCATCAAGGTCGGCGTGATCGCCGCGTTTTCCGGCCCGTTCGCCGACTACGGCAAGCAGATGGAAGGCGGCATCAGGGCCTACATGGCGCAGCATGGCGACACGGTGGCCGGCAAGAAGATCCAGCTGATCATCAAGGACACCACCGGCCCTTCTCCGGAAATCGCGAAACGCCTGGCGCAGGAACTGGTGGTGCGCGACAAGGTCGATTTCCTGGCCGGCTTCGGCCTGACGCCGGAGGCGCTGGCCGTGGCGCCGATCGCCCAGCAGGCGAAAAAGCCGATGATCATCATGAACGCGGCCACCTCGGCGATCACGACGAAATCGAACTACATCGTGCGCTTCTCGATGACGCTGCCGCAGATCTCGGCGCCGATGGGCACCTGGGCGGCGAAGAACAAGTTGAACAAGGTCGTCACGCTCGTGGCGGACTACGGCCCCGGCCTCGATGCGGAAGCGGCGTTCAGGAAAACGCTGGAAGGCGCCGGCGGCAAGGTGACGGAATCGATCCGCGTGCCACTGCGCAATCCGGAATTCGCCCCGTTCATCCAGCGCATCAAGGATGCGAAGCCGGATGCGATCTTCGTGTTCGTGCCGGCCGGCGAGCAAAGCATCGCGTTCATGAAGGGCTACCGCGAACGCGGGCTGGCCGCTGCCGGCATCAAGGTGATCGCCACCGGCGACCTGACCGACGACCACGTGCTGCCGGCGATGGGCGACGCCACGCTGGGCGTGATCACCACGTTCCACTACTCGGCCGCGCACGACTCGCCCGAGAACAAGGCATTCCTGAAGAGCTTTGCCGCCGCCAATCCGAAGGCCGGCCGGCCCAACTTCATGGCCGTGGGCGCCTACGACGGCATGGCCGCGATCTACGACGTGGCGCGCAAGCTGAACGGCAAGATCGACGGCGACAAGGCGATGGCGGTGCTGAAGACCATGAAGCTGAACAGCCCGCGCGGCCCGATCGCCATCGACCCCGCCACGCGCGACATCGTGCAGACCGTCTACGTGCGCGAAGTGAAGAAGGTCGGGAACGAGGTCTATAACATCGAGTTCGACAAATTCCCCGACCTGAAGGATCCGGGCAAGCAGTAAGTCCAAAAAACTGGGGACGTACCCCTGTTGTCCAGCAATTTCTGTAACGGGAAACTGGGGACGTACCCCTGTTCTGGAGCAATTCTGACGCGACAACGAAGTCGTATGGCGCAGCCGCCTTGGCGTTCAGTGGCACCATCAGCCATGACCTGGCAACGCCTGCTGGACTGTGAGACAGGCTCCGGGCGTGTTGCGGTCTTGCCTGGAAACAGGGGTACGTCCCCGGTTTTGATGGCCTGACGACGCCTGCCAGTGTGTCAGGCCGGCTGCGGGCGAGTCCCGGTCTTGCCTGGAAACAGGGGTACGTCCCCAGTTTTCCGTTCCAGTTTCCCGTCACAGAAATTGCCGAACAACAAGGGTACGTCCCCGGTTTTGCAGTGGGTTAGGTGACCGGTGTGAGAAGAGGCTGCCCGGCGAAATGCGCGAGCAGGTTGTCGACGACCAGCTGCCCCATCGCGTGCCGCGTTTCGACGGTGAGGCTGCCCACGTGCGGCGTCAGCACCACGTTCGGCAGCGCGGCCAGCGCGGCGGGGACCGACGGCTCGTCGGCGAACACGTCCAGCGCCGCGGCGCCGAGGCGGCCATCGGCGAGCGCGGCGACCAGCGCCGGCTCGTCGACCACCGAGCCGCGCGCGATGTTGACCAGCGTGCCCTCCGGCCCCAGCGCCTCCAGCACCGCCGCATCCACGGTAGCGCGCGTGTCCGCGCCGCCCGGCGCGCAGAGCACCAGGTAATCGCTGTCGCGCGCCAGTTCAAGCAGCGACGCGGCACGCGGCACCGTCACGCCCGCCTTCACGTTCGGCTGCCAGTAGCGCAGCTGCAACCCGAACGCGGCCAGCCGCGCGGCGACCGCCTGGCCGATGCGCCCGAAGCCGTAGATGCCGGCGACCTTGCCGCGCAAGGCGCGCGCCGGCTTGACCGGCACGCCGGCCTGCCACTGGCCGGCGCGCACATAGTTATCCAGCGCAGGGATGCGGCGCGACGCCGACAGCAGCAGTGCCACCGCCAGGTCCGCCACGTCGTCCGTCAGCACACCGGGCGTGTTCGTGACGGCGATGCCGCGCGGGCGTAGCGCGGCGAAATCCACCGCGTCGACGCCGATGCCGTTCACCGCCACGATCTCGAGCCGCGGCAGCTGCGCCGCCAGGGCCGCGCCGATGCCGGCCATGCCCGTCGTGGCGACGCCGCGCACCGCCGGCGCCACGCCGGCGATGAAGGCGGCACGGCCTTCCGGCGCCACCCGCCACACATGGTGGCAGACGAAATGCTGGTCCAGCTGCGCCATCACGGACGCCGACGGGCTGGCCGCCATCACGAGGATTTCCGGTTTCATGTTTTTTATTCATGAGTGAACGATCGTCCATTCTAGTGGGGATGACACTTTCTTACAATTTCCTCACATCTCGGAATTGAATGGAAGGCAATATACGTCCCTTCCATATAAGGATCAGATAACCAGGACGATGACTGCTCTTCCTCCGCCGTGCATCCACCGCCGTTTCGAGCACCAGGCCGCACTCACCCCGCATGCCATCGCACTGCAGGGCCCGGACGGCAGCGTGACGTACGCGGACCTGAACGCGGCAGCGAACCGGCTGGCGCGGCACCTGCAGCGGCGTGGCGCGCGTCCCGGTGCGCTGGTGGCGCTATGCCTGGAGCGCGGTGCGCCGCTGGTGACGGCGATGCTCGCCGTGCTGAAAACCGGCGCGGCCTACGTTCCCGTCGATCCGGCCGATCCGTCGGCGCGGATTGCCTTCATGCTGGCCGATGCCGACCCGGCGGTCACCGTGACGCGGCGGGACTGCGCCGCCATGCTGTGCCCGCGCATCGCCGCGCTGTGGCTCGACAGCGCGCCCTGGGCCGAGGAAGACGATGCCAACCTGCAGCGCGATGTCGACGGCGGCAGCCTGGCCTATGTGATCTATACCTCCGGGTCGACCGGCCAGCCGAAGGGCGTACTCGTCGAGCACCGCCAGCTGGCCAGCCATGTCGATGCATTCGGCGCGCTGGCCGGCCTGTCGCCACGCGACCGGGTGCTGCAGTTTTCCGCGCCGGCGTTCGACGTGCTGGCCGAGGAAGTGTGGCCGACGCTGCTGCACGGCGCCACGCTGGTGCTGCGCGATCCTGGGCCGGCGGATGCGCTGGCGGCCTTCACGCGGCAGGTGGAGGAACGCCGCATCACGGTGCTGAACCTGCCCGCTTCGTTCTGGCACCCGTGGTGCAAGCACGTGCTGGCGGCTGGCGCCGCCGTGCGGCTGCCGGCGCTGCGCCAGTTGATCGTCGGCAGCGAAGTCGTGCAGCCGGGCAGCGTGCGCGCCTGGCAGGCCCGCTTCGGCACGCGGGTCGCCATCGCCAACGCCTACGGCCCGACCGAAGCGACGGTCACCGCCACCGCCGCACAGTTGCCGATGCTGCCTGCCGGTGCGGCGCGCGTGCCGATCGGCCGGCCGCTGGCCGGCACCACCGTGCGCGTGCTCGATGCCGCCGGCCGGCCGGTGGCGCCGGGCGAGCCGGGCGAACTGTACATCGGCGGCGCGCGCCTGGCGCGCGGCTACCTGAACCGGCCCGACCTGACCGAGGAACGCTTCGTGCACGTCGACGGCGAACGCCTGTACCGCACCGGCGACCTGGGCGCGCAACTGCCGGACGGCAGCCTCGATTTCCTCGGCCGCATCGACGGCCAGCTGAAGGTGCATGGCCAGCGCGTCGAGCCGGGCGACGTGGAAGCCTGCCTGGTGCGCCATGCCGGCGTGGCGACCGCGCTGGTGGTGGCCGACGAGGCGCGCGGACAGCTGCTGGCCTACGTGACGCCGGCCGATGGCGCAACCGCTCCGGACCCTGCCGAACTGCGGGCGCTGGCGCGCGCGGCGCTGCCGCCCTACATGGTGCCGGCCGCCTACGTGCGCCTCGACACGCTGCCGCTGACGGCGAACGGCAAGCTCGATCGCAACGCCCTGCCCGCGCCAAATGCCGCGGCCTTCCCGGCCCGCGACTTCGATGCGCCGCAGGGCGAGGCCGAAAGGGAACTGGCAGCGCTGTGGTGCGCGCAGCTGAAGCTGGCCCACGTGAGCCGGCACGACGATTTCTTTGCGCTGGGCGGCGATGCGCCGGCCGCGCTCGGGCTGGTCGAACTGCTGCGCGAGCGCGGCCACGGCGTCGACATGCGCACCTTCTGCCAGCGGCCCACGGTCGCCGCGCTGGCCGTGCTGCCGGTCTTCCCGTCACCGCCCCGCATCGACACCGGGCGGGCATTCTTCCGCACGATGCTGGCCGGCGCAGGCACGCCGGCGGCGCCGTTCGGCCTGGACGGCGTCGGCACGCCGGAACTGGCGCGTCGCCACGTCGATCCGGCACTGGCGCTGCGCCTGCGCGCCGCGGCCCGGCAGCGCGGCCTGATGCCGGCCAGCCTGTTCCACCTTGCATGGGCATGCGTGCTGGCGCGCGGCACCGGCCGCCGCGATGTGGTGTTCGCCACCATGCTGCCGGAAAGCCCCGGCGCCGGCGGGGCCGCCGGGGCCGTGCTGCCCCTGCGCATCACGCTGGACGACACCGGCACCGCGGACGCCCTGCACGCCATGCACCGGGCAATCGCCACGCTGGTCGATCACCGGCATGTGCCGCACGCGGGCTGCGCCCCGGCCGCGCTGCTGCATTACCGCCATGCCGGCGCCGACACGCCGGCGCGGCCCGGCAGCCCGCTGGCGCTGACGGTGGACGACCTGGGCGACGGTTTCCGCCTCACCGCGCAATGTGCCGCCACGGCCGGCCCCGCACGCATCTGCGACTTCATGCTGTGCGCCCTGGCGGCGCTGGCCGACGCCCTGGAGCAGGCACCCGGCACGCCGGTCGCCGCCCTCGACGTCCTGCCGCCGGCCGAGCGCGCGCAACTGCTGCGCTGGTCCGGCACGACGGACTTTCCGGACCGGGGCTGCCTGCATCGCCTGGTGGAAGCGGTGGCCGCCCGTTCACCGGACGCGGTGGCGCTGACGGACGACGGCGCCGCCGTCAGCTACGGGGCGCTGAACGATACAGCCAACCGCCTGGCCCACTACCTGCAATCGCTCGGCGTGGCACCGGACGTGCCGGTGGCGCTGTGCATGCCCGCCGGCACGCTCCTGGTCGTGGCCGCGCTGGGCGTGCTGAAGGCCGGCGGCGCCTGCGTGCCGGTCGACGCCGCGGCCGGCGCCGGCCGGATCGGCGCCGTGCTTGCCGATGCCGGGGCATCGATCCTGCTGACGGTACAGGCCGCGCAAGTGCCGGCCGGCAACGCCACCGTGCTGCGGCTGGACGGTGCCGGCGCGTGGCGGGCGATGCCGCGCGCCAATCCGGCATCGGCGGTCGCGTCGTCGCACCTGGCCTGGATCGTCTACGAGGACGGCGACCGCGGCGTGGCGCTGGAACACCGCAACATCACGCGGCTGTTCGATGCCGCCGGCCGCTGGATCGATGCCGGCCCGGCCGACACCTGGGCCGTTTGCGCGTCCCCGGCCACCGACTTGTTCCTGTGGGAACTGTGGGGCGCGCTGCTGGCGGGCGCCCGTGCCGTACTCGTGCCTGAAGGGAAACGCACGACGGCCGCGCTGGACCGCCTGCTGCACGACGAAAGGGTCACGATACTGACGCAGGAGGCGCAGGCGTTCGCGGGCATCGCGCTGGCCCGGCTGCCGCCGTTCCTGCGCCACGTGGTGGTGCGGGGCGAACTGCCCGCCACCGGGCCGGACGGGCACCGGCATGCCGCCAGCCCGGCCGGCCCCCGCCTTCTGGCGATGCACGGCAGCGCCGAAACCGGCGTGCACGCCGCCTGCCGCCCGGCAGGCGGCACCGGCACGGACGAGGCGGACCGGACACCCGGCACGATCGGCCATCCACTGCCGGACATGGCGGCCTTCGTGCTCGATGCCGACGGCCGGCCGGCGCCGCTCGGCGTGCCGGGCGAACTGCACGTGGGCGGCGCCGGACTGGCGCGCGGCTACCTGCATCGGCCGGGGCTCACGGCAGCCCGCTTCGTCGCGCATCCGCTGCTGCCGGGCGGACGCCTGTTCCGCACCGGCATAACGGCGCGCTGGACGGCCAACGGCATGCTGGCCGCCTGCCGGGGCGCGCGGTCCGCCCGCGCCGCGGCAGGCGTATCGCCAGGCGCGGTGGCGGACGAGGCCGCCGGCGAAGCCCGGGACGATGCCGGAGACGATGCGCAGGCGTCCGGCATGATCGCGGCGTGAGCCGCGACAGGTGACGCTGGCCGGCGCAGCGGATCAGCGCGCCAGGTACCGAACCCATCGGCTGTCGAGAAATTTTACAGTCAGCTGTTTGGCGTATTTCCTTAATGAATTTATAAGATTGACGTTTTTAACAAAATCAACGCTTTAGCTCATCGTGGCTGAGATCAGGCATGTTTTATGCATATGCTAATGCAAAAAAAATAATGTTTGATTTCTTAACCTTTTACAACTTGGAGCCATACGTGAGCAAAATGAAAAGCGCCCTCCTGGGCCTGGCAGTAGCGATTTCTTCGATTGGTGCCGCATCCGCCGCACCGCAAACCGTGGGTGGCGTTACCTGGGATCCTGAATACGGCCTGGACTTCTCGTCGTCGTCGGTGCAGATGCACCAGATCTTCGAGGACGATGGTTCGGCACGCGGCTACGGTATCATCTCGACGATGAACGGTACCGGGCAAGACCAGTTCTGCCCCGGCTGCGAACTGACGATCGTGTACGGCGGCTACAATCCTTCCAGCGTCACCGGCAATACGACGCTGTACACCGGCGGCTTCGTCAACATCTATGTGAATGACGGCCCATCGACGATCAACCCGTATGACCCTCTGTCGATGAACGACGGTAACGTCGGCCTGGGCACTCTTTGGCTGAGCCTGTCTGGCCACGAGTACGAAGGCGCCACGCTGCGCGGTACGGTCAATTCGATGATGCCGCCGAACCTGAGCGGCCTGGGTCAGCTGGATGTCGTCGGTGGCGTTGCCGCTCAATATTTCGACACCAATGCGCAAGTCGACGGCGCCGACCTGTCGTTCTCGACCAGCTTCACGCAGCCGTATCCAGGCCAGCCGAACCATGTGGTCGGCACCGGCAACTTCTACGGCATGACCTCGGCTGTTCCGGAACCGTCCACGTACCTGATGCTGGGCGCCGGCATGCTGACGCTGGCCGCGCTGCGTCGCCGCAAGCAGCGTTAATCAATCAGCCGCCGGCATGCCGGCGGCTGTTCGCTACCGCACTGTCGAAATTTTTTACACCTCAGCCGGGCAACTTGCCCGGCTTTTTTTATGGCGCTGTTCGCTTTAAGTCGGTGAACGTTCGACCAGAACCATTGTCTGATCTCCTGTTGAGATACTTCATGCATATCAGGAGGCACAATGGGCGCAGCCGATGTCAGCGTGGTGTTGAAGGTGCTGGAGCAAGTCCAGCTTTCCGATGCGGAAATCGCTCTTCTGCAGGGCGTTCTCGCCAATCTTGTATTACCCGGCCACTGCCTGCGCCTGATCGAGGAGGCCGCGGGCAGCCGATCGTGCCCCGCCTGCGGCGGCAATCGGTGCCACCGCTGCGGCCAGGCCAACGGCTTGCAGCGCTATCGCTGCGTCGCCTGCCGGCGCAGTTTCAACGCCCTGACCGGGACGCCCCTCGCCCGCCTGCGGTTGCGCGACAAGTGGCTGCCGTATCTGCAATGCCTGATCGATTCAGTCACGGTTCGCAAGGCAGCTACGCGCGTCGCGGTGGCAAAGTCGACAAGTTTCCGCTGGCGCCACCGCTTCATTGCCGCCGTGCGGCAGGAGCCGCCTCCGCAATTGTCCGGCATCGTCGAAGCCGACGAAACTTACCACCTCGAATCGCAAAAGGGCTCGCGCAACCTGGATCGCCCGCCCCGCAAGCGCGGCGGCAAGGCGCGCCGGCGCGGCATCAGCGCGGAGCTGGACTGCATCCTCGTCGCCCGCGACCGCAACCGGCAAACCTGCGACTTCGTCACCGGCCGCGGCCCGGTAACCGCCGAGCAGTTGGCCAGACACTTGCTGCCGGTGCTGGCAGCGGACGTCCTGCTCGTGAGCGACGCGGCCAATGCCTATAAAGCGTTTGCGCGGCAGGCCGGCATCACGCACGAGGCGGTCAACGTCCGGGCCGGCATCCGGGTGCGCGGCGCCATCCACATCCAGGAAGTCAATGGATGGCATGGCCGTTTCAAGACCTGGCTGCGGCGGTTCAACGGCGTGGCCAGCCGCTACCTGGCGAACTACACGGGCTGGCAGCGCGTGCTCGACGCCGCCCGGTTGACGGCTCCCGCGCATTGGCTCCAGTCTGCCGTGGCCGCCAATCGCTAGCGCCGCCCGACGACAGGCGACAGCGACAAGCATGGAAAGTTCCGTACCGCTGGGAAAAACCGACTTGACGCGAACAGCGCCTTTTTCATGGCTGCGACGCGCCTCGCGTCCCGCCTGCCTATCGTGCAGCCGCGGCCCGGATGAACTGCACTGTCAAGTCCGGCTGGGCAATGGGCAGCATGTGCCCGCCCTCCACCACTTCCAGCACCGCGTGCGGCACCTTGCAGACCAGTGACTCGCCATGTTCGCGCCACGGCAGGATGCGGTCGTTCCGCCCGAACAACACGGCTACCGGCATGCGCAGTTCGCCATATCGGCTGCTGTAGGCGGGCAATTGCTCGGGTAGCGCTCCCATGTCTTCCGCCGCGGCCAGGAACTGGCTGGGCCGCAGGCCGAGCAGGCCGCCGCCCCGGGTCGAGAAGTCATGCGGCACCGGATCGGGCCCGAATACCTCTTCCAGGACGGCGCCGCCGCATGCGATCGCCCCGGGCGTCGCCACGGTCCATGCCATCAGCCGGCGCAGCAGCGGCGAACGCGTGGCCAGACCGCGAAATGCCGGCGGCGTTTCATCGGGCAGGTGCGTCAGCGGCGCGAGCAGCGACAGGCCGGCCACGCGCTCCGGGAAATCCAGCGCCAGCGCCAGCGCCACGGCGCCGCCGAACGAGTGTCCGACGACGAGCGGGCATTCCAGCTCCAGCCGGTCGATCAGCTCGGCCAGCGCGGCCGCCTGTTCGCGCAGGCCGGCCCGGGTGCCGGGCCGCCGCGTCGAGTAGCCTGAGCCGGGCCGGTCCACCGTCACCACGCGATGGTGATGCGCCAGTTGCCGCGCCACCTCGTAGGTGAAGTGCGCCATGTGGCCGCCCAGCCCATGAATCATCAGCAGCGCCGGCCCCTGGCCCTGCTCGCGCACGTGCAGGCGGGCGCCGCCGACATTGATGAAGATGCCCTGCGGCGGCAGCGCCGCCTCGACCTTGCGCTCCACGTGCCGCGTAAACAGCGCGAGCCCGCCCGCGACGGCGGGCACGGCCAGGCCGGCCGCGGCAGCCGCGATCGTCGCCAGCGCCGGCATCAGCGCACCACCTTGCCCGGGGAGCGCCCAAAGCCGCTGGCGGCGCCGGTCACCACGGCGACTTGTCGCGTTACGTTCATGTGTGCTTTCTCGTGCGCCGTGGCGCAGATGCCGCCGCGGTGACGCTGGCTGGCATTCGTTTATTATCGATGGGTTAATAACGATACTTTAGCCAATCGGAATAATGAAAGCAACGGCGGCGAGGGGCCGCCAGCCCGCAGGCAGCCTGGCACGGCCCGTCACACCCCGCGCAGCTTGAACACGGCCACCGAGGCGTCGAGCTGGCGGGCCTGTTCGCGCAGCGGCTCGGCCGCGGCGGCCGCCTGCTCGACGAGCGCCGCATTCTGCTGCGTGGTGCTGTCGATGTGGGCGATCGCCTCCATCGAACCGGCCTGAGACTCTGTGCAACTGGATATTTTTTTGCCCGGGACAGGCACGCCACGAAAGGACGCCACGACTGGCACGCCGTGCATCGCTTGACGGGCAGCTTGTGTACACTGGTGTTTTTTAGACCATATTACCGATGTCCATCTTCTCCAAGGCCGCGATCAAGCACGAGGCGGACGTGGCCGCCGCCCAGCAGGCCGTCCAGGAACAGGCCGCGCGCCAGGCCCGGCTCGACTTTCGCGAGCAGTACCGCACCACGCTGGAAAACGTGATCCGGCCGCAACTGGCCGCGATGCGCAAGCAGATGTACGAGCACGACTACGATGGCAAGATCGAGGAAGGCAACGATGGCTGGAACGACTTCGTGCGCCTCACCTTCGTGCCCGACAAGAACCGGCTGGCCGCGCACGCCGGCCGCGATGCCTGCACGCTGACCTTCACCGCGCTGGAAAACAGCTGCCTGCTGGAATGGGAAAGCGCGTACGACCGCCACGCCCGCGACGGTACGGGCAAGGAAGGCGGCACGATTCCCTGCGGCCAGCTGACGGCCGAGCGGCTGGAACAGATGCTGGCCACCTTCTTCGAGAAGGCCTTCGAGGCACGGCGACTGCGCCGCATGCCATGATGTCCGCGGCGCCCCGCCTGCCCTGAACCGCCGCCCCGGATCGTTCGGCCCGGATCAGCTCAGGCAGCCGCGCCGGCGCGTTCCAGCACGACGGGAATCTGCTTGAACGCCGGCGTGTTCGAGCCGCGCGCCACCAGCGCCGGCGACAGCAGCGGCGTCAGTTCGGGGAAATAGCCGAACACGTCGTCGCTTCCCTGCGCGGTCGCCACCAGCCGGATGCCGTCCACGTGCCGCTCGATGCCGTCCGGCGACGCGGCGCGCACGCGCACCACGTCGCCGTCGGCGAAGCCCAACCTGGCCAGCGTGCCGCGGCCCACGAACAGCAGGTGACGCGTGCCGTGCACGCCGCGGTAGCGGTCAACCTCCCCTTTCGGATCGCGGTAAACCGTGGTGTTGTACTGCCGGTGCGCGCGGATCGTGGCCAGGCACAGCACCCGGTCGCCATGCTGGGCGCGGGCGCGCGCCATGATGGTATCGGCCGGCAGCGGGTGTGCGACGAAGCGGGCCTTGCCGGCGGACGTACGCCACTCGCGGCGCGCCGCGCTGTTCGGCAGGTGGAAGCCTTTTTCGCGACGGATCAGCTCGTTATAGCCGGTAAAGCCTTCGACGGCGCCCTCGGCCACGCGCTCGATCAGCGCGCGCGTGGCATCGTAGTCGGTGCCGATGGTTTCCCAGTCGATCGGCGTGTCCGGCAGCGTGTGCCTTGCCAGCCGGCTGACGATGAACGGTTCCGAGCGCAGCAGTTCGCCGGCCGGGCGATTCCTGCCCATCGACGCGTGCACCATCGACGCCGTATCCTCGACGCTGACGAACTGCGGGCCGGATGCCTGCAGGTCGAGTTCGGTGCGGCCCAGGCACGGCAGCAGCAGCCCGGTCTTGCCGGGATACAGGTGGGTGCGATTGAGCTTGGTGGCGATGTGCACCGTCAGCCGGGTGCGCGACAGCGCGGCCAGCACGCGCGGCGTGTCCGGCGCGGCCACGGCGAAATTGCCGCCCAGCGCAACGAATGCCTGCACGCTGCCGTCCAGCAGGCCGTCGATCGTGCCGATCGCATCGCGCCCGGGGCCGGCCGGCGGCGTGAAGCCGAATACCCTTTGCAGGCCGGCCAGCCAGGCCGCCTTGGGCCGGCTGGTGATGCCCACCGTGCGGTCGCCCTGCACGTTCGAATGGCCCCGCACCGGCATCAGCCCGGCGCCGGGCTTGCCGACATTGCCGCGCAATAGCATCAGGTTGACGAGTGTCTGGATCGTTTCGATGGCGAATTCGTTCTGGGTCAGCCCCATGCACCAGGCGGCGATCGTGGCGGGCGAAGCGATGTAATAGCCGGCTGCTTCTTCCATCTGGGCGCGCGCCAGGCCGCTGGCCGCCTCGAGGTCCGGCCAGGCCTGGCCGGCTACCAGCTCGCGGAAGGCCGCGAAGCCGTCGGTATGCGTATCGATGAATTCCCGGTCGGCCGCGCCGCGCTCCAGCACCGCCTTGGCGATGCCGGTGATGGCCGCCAGGTCGCCGCCGACGCGCACCTGGTACCAGGCATCGGCCAACTGCGTGCCGCCGCCGCCCAGCAGTTCGCCAGGCGACTGCGGATCGGCGAACGCTTCCAGCCCGCGCTCGCGCAGCGGGTTGAAGACGACGATGCGGCAGCCGCGCTGCTTCGCCTCGCGCAGGTCGCCCAGCATGCGCGGATGGTTCGAGCCGGGATTGTGGCCGAAGCTCATGATCAGCTGCGCGTGGGCGAAATCGGCGCGCGTGACGGTGGACTTGCCGACGCCGATCGATTCCGCCAGGGCCTGGCCGGACGATTCGTGGCACAGGTTCGACGAATCCGGCAGGTTGTTGGTGCCGAAGGCCCTTGCGAACAGTTGATAGGCAAAGGCGGCTTCGTTGCTGCTGCGGCCGGACGTGTAGAACGCGGCGCGGTCCGGGTCGCCGAGCGCGCGCAGTTCGGCGCCGGCCAGCGCGAACGCGGCATCCCAGCCGATCTCGCGGTAGGTGTCGCTGGCGGCGTCGTACAGCATCGGCGCCGTCAAACGGCCCGCCGCCTCCAGCTCCACGTGCTCCTTCGCGCGCAGCGCCGTGACCGTGTTGGCGGCGAAGAACGCGGGCGTGGCGCGCGCCTTGCCGGATTCGTGGGCGATGGCCCATGCGCCCTGCTCGCAGAAGTCGACCGATTTGCTGTCCGGCGAATCGGGATAGGCGCAGCCGGGGCAGTCGACGCCCTGCGGCTGGTTCAGCCGCGGCAGCGTGGCCAGCGCCTGGGCGCCGGGGTTGCCGATCAGCGCCTTGGCCGTGCCGTGCAGCGAACCGAAGCCGCCGGCCGGCTTTTCATATGGAACGATGGGAATGGCGATGGGGATGGTCTTGGTCATCCCCGTATTGTAGCGTTACGATCGCGTTTTCAGATCAGCTCGCGGGCCCGAAGCTCATCCTTGATGTAGGCATAAAACACCGGCGCGGCAATCACGCCGGGAACGCCGAACACTGCCTCGGCGAACAGCATCGCCGCCAGCAGCTCCCAGGCGCGCGCATTGATGTGCGAGCCGATGATGCGGGCATTCAGGAAGTACTCCAGCTTGTGCACGATGACCATGAACGCCAGCCCGGCAACGGCCACGTGCAGCGAATGCGACAGGCTGACGACGACCAGCACCGTGTTCGAGATCAGGTTGCCGATCACGGGCAGCAGTCCGGCCAGGAACGTGATCGCCACCACCGTCTTCGACAGCGGCAGGTGCACGCCGGCCAGCGGCAGCACGATGAACACGAAGATCGCCGTGATGACCGTATTGATCCCCGAGATCCACACCTGGGCGAAGACGATGTTGCGGAACGCGCAGGACAGGAAGCGGGCGCGCTGCAGCAGCGCCTCCATGAACGGGCGGTGCGGCGCGCCATCCTCGTTGGTGTCGTGCAGCGACGCCATCAGGCCGATCACCATGCCGAGCAGGATGCGCGTCAGCGTCTTGCCCACCTCGGCGCCGGCCGCCTGCGCGGCACCGGCATGTTCGCGCAGCCACGCGGTGACGGCTTCGCGCAGCGAGTACGCATCGACCGGCAGGTGCTCGCTGATCCAAGGCGGGATCTGGTCGCGCGAGGCATCGATGATATCCGCCATGCGCACGAACAGGTGGGTCACGCTGTAGGAATCGATACGCAGCAACACGACCAGCCCCCACGTCGCCAGCGCGATCAGCCCGACCAGCAGGGTGCCGATCACTGCGGCGGCCACCATCCGTGCCCGCACGTCGCTGATGCGCCGGCCCAGCGCCGGCGCGATCGCATGGATCAGCGAGAACATCAGCAAGCCGGCAAACAGGGCGCCCAGCAGGCCGTTCTTCAGCACGAGCAGCAGGAACAGGGCGATGAGCAGGTAGGAAGCGATGACGCTGTAGCGGGTTTGAAGGTTCGGCGACATGGTGGCGTGGGCGGTTGAGCCGGCATTATGCCTCAGCGGATCACTTAACTGCGCGGCAATTCCGCCAACATTCCTTCCTTGTCCAGCGCATGGCGCGCCAGGTCGCGTGCCAGGAACAGGTTTCCCGCATATTCGGTACGCGCCTCCGCTTCGATATCGGCCAGCGTCAGCGTACCGTGGCTATCCTGGTAGCGCGGGCTGAAATGCGTCAGCACCAGGTTCGGAACGGCCGCCTCGCGGGCGAACCGCGCCACGCGCAGCGCGGAACTGTGCTGCGGACCCGGGCCGACCTTTTCCAGGATCGCTTCCGTATACGTGGCTTCGTGCACCAGCACGTGGGCACCGCGCACCGCGTCGGCCAGCAGCGCCGGCGTATCGTTGTCGCCGGCGACGACGATGCGGCGCGGGCGGCGCGGCGGCTGCAGCACGTCGGCCGGGCGTACCGCGCGGCCATCGGGCAGCGTGATGTCGTTGCCGGCCTGCAGTGCGCCCCACAGCGGTCCACGCGGCACGCCGGCGGCGGCCAGCCTGTGCGCATCGAGCCGGCGTTCGACGACCTTCTCGGTGAAGCCGTAGGCATACGACGGGATGCGGTGCGACAGCCGGTGCGCGGAGACCGAAAGGTCGGACAGCAGGCCATCCCGGCCGGCCTCCTCCACGTCGATGAATTCGACCGGATACGGCAGCTGCAATGCCGTGGTGTCCATCACCCCGCGCACGTAGCGCTCCAGCGGCGCCGGCCCGACGATGGCCAGCGGCGCCTTGCGGTTCAGCAGGCCCGCGCTGGCCAGCAGTCCCGGCAAACCGTAGCAATGGTCGCCGTGCAGGTGGGTGATGAAGATGGCGCGCAGGTCGTGCGGCGAATGGTGTGTTTGCAGGATGCGGTGCTGCGTGCCCTCCCCGCAATCGACCAGCACCCAGCCGTCGGCCGTGCGCAGGGCCAGGCCCGCCACATTGCGCGTTCTGGTGGGCGTGCCCGATGAGGTGCCGAGGAATTGCAGTTCCATATGAAGCCTGTGGTTGCCGGTGGCCGGATGCGGGATGCGGGATGCGGGATGCGGGATTATCGGCGATTCCCGGCCGGCACGGCGTTCCGTGGATTATTGCTTCACAAGCTCCACGCGCCGGTTCTTCTCGCGGCCCGGCTCGGCATCGTTCGAGGCCACCGGGGCATACGCGCCAACGCCCTTCGCGCTCAGCCGCTTCGCATCGATCCTGTAGTCGGTGGACAGCGTCCTGACGACGGCCTCGGCACGCTTCTGCGACAGGTCCATGTTGTGGGCAACCGAGCCCTGGTTGTCGGTGTGGCCGACGATGTGCACCTTCAGCTTGCTGTCCTGCTGCAGCAGCTTGGCCATCTCGGCGAGCGCCTCCTTCGACTCGGGCTTGACGGCGGTCTTGTCGGTGTCGAAGTACACGCCATACACGGCCACCTTGCCTTCCGCGGCAAGGCTCTTCGCCATGTCGCCGGCGTTCAGCGCGGTGCTGACCTTGTCGGCCTCCATCGGCTTGCCTTCGACGATCTGCAGCGAAACGCCACCGAAATAATTGCGCAACGGCGGTGCGACGAGCACCGCGACGTGGACCGTGGTGCCATCCGGCTGCGTTCCCTTTGCCACCAGGTAGCGCGGCTCGGAAAGGCCCGCGTTGAAAGCATTCTGGAAATCGGCGCCTTTCAGGAAGCCGTCGCGCAGCAGGTAGCTGGAGTTGTAGTACGACTGCAGATTGCCGCATGCCTCCTTCTCGCACGAATAGAGAACCTTCAGGCCCGCTTTCGCAATGGCCGCCTGGTAATTACGAAACACTTCGAGGCCTGAACGGTCCTTTCCGAAGACATAGCCGATGCGCGTATATTTTCCTTCCGGTTTCAGGAGGTTATCGACCTGCAGCGCATTGTTCTTGAAGTAAGGCTTGCTGGCCGGCAGTTCCGCCTGCTCGTATTGCTTGAGATCGTACGCGATCAGCTTTGATCCTTCGAACCGGGACAGCAG
Source organism: Pseudoduganella sp. jia 9 (assembly GCF_055502615.1). NCBI lineage: Bacteria > Pseudomonadati > Pseudomonadota > Betaproteobacteria > Burkholderiales > Oxalobacteraceae > Pseudoduganella > Pseudoduganella sp. jia 9. The sequence continues at coordinate 318,382 of NZ_JBUPWE010000003.1, forward strand.
CGGATGATCCTGCGCTCCCTTCACTTCGCGGAAATTCAGTTGAGCAAAGGCGGCTTGCGATGCAGCGGCGCAGCACAGCAGGGCAATGAACGGTCGAACGCGCATGATGAACCCGGGATGAGTTGAAAGTATCGGGGATTCTAGGGATCAAATGCTTTTTTGCCAACGACAATTCGATTGCCGCCGTTGCCGCCGTTGCTATAATGCCTGCCGCCCTCGACCATGCAATCGCCCCCATGACCAACGACTTCCCTTTCGATCCCCCCTACAAGCTCGCCATCGATTCCCCGGCAGGCAAACGCTGGGTCGAAGTGCTGGCCGACGGCAGCCAGGTCGACACCACGCCGCCGGCCACCACCTTGCCGCCGCCTGGCACGCGCGTGGACAACGCGCCGCGCGGCGGCAATGGTGGCAGTGGTGGAGCCCCCGCCAAGGCGCAGGTCTTCCTGAACGTACCGTTCGCGGAAAAGGATGAAGCCAAGCGCCTCGGTGCGCGCTGGGACCCCACGCGCAAGAAGTGGTACGTGCCGAACGGCGTCGACGCCGAACAGTTCAGCCGCTGGACCGCCTGACAGCCGGTCGTCAGATCGGGTCGAACATCCGCTTGTCGACATAGCACCAGCCCCACGTCTCGCCCGGCTGCTGCGAGCGCATCATCGCGTGCCGCGTCTCGTGGAAATGCCGTGTCGCGTGGCGGTTTTTCGACTGGTCGCAGCAGCCCACATGGCCGCACACGAGGCAGGTGCGCAGGTGCACCCACGTGTCGCCCATCCTGAGGCATTCCTCGCAGCCGTCGGTGCGCGGCTGGTGGGTATGGATCTGGCTGAAATGTTCGCACTGGTCGCTCATCGCATCCTCCGTTCAACGATACGCCAGCTTACCGCCGCGCCGGCGCCATGGCAGCGCCCCATTCGGGAGAGGCGGGCTGGAAATCAGCCCAGTACCGTGACGACCACGCTGCGCCGGTGCGGCGCGGTGCGGTGTTCCCACAGGTAGATGCCCTGCCAGGTTCCCAGCAGCAGGCGGCCGCCGCCCACCGGCACCGTCAGCGCCGTGTCGGTCAGCATGGTGCGGGCATGGGCCGCCATGTCGTCGGGCCCTTCGGTATCGTGCCGGTACGCCGGGTCGCCGTCCGGCGCCAGCCGCGCCACGACCGTTTCCAGGTCGCGCCGCACGTCCGGGTCGGCGTTTTCCGTGATCGTCAGCGAACAACTGGTGTGCTGGACGAAGACGTGGGCCACGCCGCACGCGACGCCGGACTCGCGCACGGCCGCCGCGACGGCGTCGGTGATGTCGCGCGTTCCGCGCCCGGTGGTGGAAAAGTGAAGAAGGGACTGATGTGCCACGGTGGCGGTTCTCCAGCGGTATGGTGTTGTCGTGCGCCGCCATCTGAAGGATAATTGGCGCCCATGAACGATACCACTCAACGCCCAGAACTGCCGGACCACCTGTCCACGGACCCGCGCAGCTCCTTCCACGTGCCTGCCGTGTTCGAACACGACATCGGCATCCGCTTCAACGACAAGGAACGTTTCGACGTGTCCGAATACTGCATCAGCGAAGGCTGGATCAAGGTCCCGGCCGGCAAATCGCTGGACCGCAAGGGCCAGCCGATGCTGATCAAGCTGAAGGGCAAGGTCGAGGCGTTCTACCGCTAAGACTCGTCCGTCAGCGCACCGGCAGCCATGCCGGTTTTGTCTCTACCGAACCGGCAGCCATGCCGGTTTTGTCTCTGTATACAACTCACGCTCGACGGGGCCGTCGTACGGCCGCTCCAGCGTGCCCAGCGTCACCGCGATCGTTTCCGGCGATTCGGTACTGCGCCAGGTCAGCGTCGAACCGCAGACGCGGCAGAAGCCGCGCCGTCCGTGTTCGGACGACGCATATTCCACCACCAGTTCCTGCCCCCGCTCGACCGCATACGCGGCCGAGTCGACATTGGCATACGATCCCGCCCCCGCGCCATGCTGCTTCTGGCACATCGTGCAATAGCAATGGCTGGCATGATGGACCGGGCCATCGACCCGGTACGCCACGCCGCCGCACAGGCAGCTTCCTCTCAGCATCGCCTTCTCCCTACTTCGATGACAGGTTCATCGTCTGGACCGCCAGCAGCCTGCACTGGCCATCCACGTTCACCCAGGTGCGCATGAACTGGTAGCGGTTGGTCTTGAACGTCTGGCCATCCGCATTCCACTGCTCGACGATCGATATGCCGTGCAGCACCGTCGTATCGCCCAGCGTGCGCGCCTGCACGTCGCCCGTGGTGCGCGACTTGAACCGGGTGGGCTTCGCCATCCGCGCCAGCAGCACCGGCTTGGTTTCGATTTCCGAGCCGAGCGTATGCACCCACACGTAATCGTCGGCCAGGGCGTCGCGCAGGAACGCCGCGTTGCCGCTGCCGAGCGCCGCCTCGTACTGGCGGTCGCGTTCGACCAGCGCATCGGTGGGCAGGCAGGCAGCGGCCAGCGCCTGCAATGGCAGCGCGCAGGCAAGAATGAACAGGTATTTTTTCATGGCGCCAGTGTACGCCGAAGAAGCTGTCCCGGGCACTACCGCTCATCCTGTTGAGCGAATGGCCGGCGGCGATGGCAGCCTTCCCCGATGCGACTTACCATGGCCCGATACCAATAACGGGGACACCCATGCCGCATTCACGTACCGTCTACCTTTTGCTCGCCGCCGTGCTGGCCGGCGCGGCGCATGCCGCGCCGATCGACCGCCAGGCGGTCGTTTCCCGCCACAATCCCCACCTGACGCAGGTCGATGCCTGGTCGCCGCTGTCGGTCGGCAACGGCCGCTTCGCCTTCACGGCCGACGTGACGGGCCTGCAGACCTTCGCCGACCATTACTGGCAGCACGGCACCGCCACCGAAACCCAGGCGCGCTGGAGCTGGCACACGAACCCCAATCCGAACAACTACAAGCTGGCAGACGCCAACCGCCCGTACACCGCGCACGGCCGCACGCTCGGCTATCCCACCAACCAGAACTCGCCGGCCGGCCAGTGGCTGCGTGAAAATCCGCACACGCAGCCGCTGCCGCGCATCGGTTTCGTCTTGACCGGCGCCGGCGCGCGCCCGCTGGTGCCCGCCGACGTCGGCGCGGTCGACCAGCGCCTCGACCTGTGGAAAGGCGAACTGGCCAGCCGCGTCACGCTGCAGGGCCAGCAGGTGTCGGTGACCAGCGCCGCCGACCCGAAGACCGATACCGTGGCGTTGCGTATCCGCTCGCCCCTGCTGGCGCGCGGCGCGCTGGCGGTGCGCATCGCGCTGCCACTGGGCTACGACCTGAAGGTCAAGCACAACCCGCCGCTGGACTGGACGCAGCCGGCGGCGCACCGCACCAATGTGCTCGAACAGAAGCCCACGCTGCTGGCCGTGGAGCACCTGCGCGATGGATTGCACAATCCATCGCGCTATGCGATGACGGTGGCCAGCGCGGCGCCGCTGACCATTACCCGGCCCGACGCGCACGCCTTCGTGATCACCCCGGCGCGCGGCGACACGCTGGACATCACGGTCTCGTTCGCGCAGCAGGGCCGCGCACCCGCCCCGCGCAGCGCCGACGTGTTCGACGCCAGCGCGAAACACTGGAAAGACTACTGGCAGAGCGGCGCGGCGATCGACTTCGCCGGCAGCACCGACCCGCGCGCGAAGGAACTGGAGCGGCGCGTGGTGCTGTCGCAGTACCTGGCCGGCATCCAGCTGGGCGACACGCTGCCCGCGCAGGAAAGCGGCCTGACGACGGCCACCTGGTACGGCAAGCACCACACGGAAATGGTGTGGTGGCACACGGCGCACTTCGCGCTGTGGGGCCGCCCGGAATACACGGCGCGCACGCTGACCTGGTTCCAGCGCACGCTGCCGTCGGCCCGCGCCGTCGCGGCCGAACGGGGGCTGAAGGGCGCGCGCTGGATGAAAATGACGGGCCCGGAAGGCCGCGAAAGCCCCGGCGGCAATCCGATGATCATGTGGAACCAGCCGCACCCGATCCACCTGGCCGAAATGATGTACCGCGCCGAGCCGACGCCGGCCACGCTGGAACGCTACCGCGAGCTGGTGATGGAAACCGCGGCCGGCATGGCATCGATGCTGCACTGGGAAGCGGCGCGCGAGCGCTACGTCCTGGGGCCGCCGATGTGGATCGCCCAGGAGATCTACGACCAGGCCACCAGCATGAATCCCACGTATGAACTGAGCTACTGGGCGCGCGGCCTGGAAATCGCCCAGCAATGGCGCGAGCGCCTGGGCCTGCCGCGCGACGCGGACTGGGAACATCGCCGCACCCATCTGTCCGACCTGCCGCAGAAGGACGGCAAGTACGTCGCCATCGAAAGCACGCCGGACACCTGGGACAACATCGCCAGCCGCCACGACCATCCATCGTTCCTGATGGCGTTCGGCCAGTTGCCGGGCGACGGCGTCGACCGCGCCGTGATGCGCCGCACGCTGGATGCCACGCTGGCCAGCTGGGACTGGGCCACCAAGATCTGGGGCTGGGACTACCCGATGGTGGCGATGACGGCCGCGCGGCTGGAAGCGCCCGAACTGGCGGTCGACGTGCTGCTGAAGACGGATGGCCCGAACAACGCCTACACGGTCGCCGGCCACAACCCGAACACCGGCCTGCCCGTCTACCTGCCCGGCAACGGCGCCCTGCTGGCCGCCGTCGGCATGATGGCCGGTGGCTGGGACAACGGCCCCGACCGCCCCGCCCCGGGCTTCCCGGACAACGGCAAGTGGGTCGTCAAGACCGAAGGGTTCAGGAAGCTGCCCTGACCAGGCCCGCGGCACAACGTGCCGCGGTGGTTCACACCCGTGCGGCCGGGCTGGCGACCATGCCGCGTTCTTCGGGCCGCAGCGTCAGCACCGCCACGCCGGTGGCCGTCACGGCCACCGTGTGTTCGAACTGCGCGGACAGCGAACCATCGCGCGTGACGACCGTCCAGCCGTCCGCCTCCGTCTTCACGCTGCGGCCGCCGCGGTTCAGCATCGGCTCGATCGTGAACACCATTCCCTCGCGAAGCTCCAGGCCCGTGCCCCGCTCGCCAAAATGGCGCACCTGCGGCGCCTCGTGCATTTCCCGGCCGATGCCGTGGCCGCAATACTCGCGCACCACCGAATAACCGTTGCGCTTCGCATGGCGTTCGATCGCCCAGCCGATATCGCCCAGCCGGGCACCGGGACGCACCGCGCGGATGCCCTTCCACAGCGCTTCATACGTGGCCTGCACCAGCCGCCTGGCCGCCGGATCGACATCCCCGACGAGGTACGTCTTGCTGGAATCGGCGATATAGCCGTTCTTCTCCAGCGTGATGTCGAGGTTGACGATATCGCCGTCCTTCAGCACGTCCGCCAGCGACGGCACGCCATGGCAGACCACGTGGTTCACCGACGAATTCAACACGAACCGGAAGCCGTACTGCCCCTTGCTGGCGGGCCGCGCCTGCAACTCGTCGACGATGAAGCGCTCGACCAGCGCATCGATCTCCAGCGTCGACCTGCCGGCCAGCGGGGTCCGGTCCAGCAGGCCGAACACGGATGCCAGCAGCCGGCCCGATTCGGCCAGCAGCGCCACTTCGTGGGGCTCTTTCGTCATGGCCTGCCGCTTCCCGGCACCGCCGCCACCCGCTCCGCCCGATCCATCTGCGTCTGTTTCATGTTTGCTCCTGAATATACGTAATATGCACGCATTGTATACATATCGTATATTAGCGCAAGCGCCGCCCGAACCTTGCCGCAATTGCAGAAACACAAAACCGGTGACAGACTCCCATTTTCAAGAAACACTCGTTTCAAAAGAATGGAAGCCTGTCACCGGTTTTGCCTGCGCTCCGGCGGGAGCCGGGAGCTGTCAGCGCATCGCCGCCGTCCGCTTCTCCGCCCACTTCGCATACGCGGCCAGCGCCGATGCCGGGCCGGTGCCGTACCAGCCGTAGCCGTCGCGGCGCTCCTTGCTCAGTTCGTTGACGTCGGTGTGGATGGTGCCGTCGCGGTCGCCGAAGATCGGCTTCATCGACTTGATGTCGTACATGCGCGCCCACATCGGCCCGGCGCCGGGCCGGGCTTCGAGGAAGCGGCCGTTCTCGCCCTTCGCCGTCCAGCCCACGTCCCGCACGGCCACCCGCTTCAGCCAGGCGGCGCCGGCATCGATGGCCGCGACGATATCCGGCGACGGTTGCGGCAGGCGCATCAACAAGATCAGCAGCCGCGACGTCTCGGAACTCGACAGCGCCACCGGTTCGAAATTGCGTGCGCCCACGGGTGCCAGGGTCAGCGCATCGTGCTGCTGGCACCAGCCGGTGAGCTGGCCGTCGACGCGGATCTGGCTCGCCACCAGCACCTTGATCGCCCGCTCGTGCGCCGCCTGCGCGCGCGCCGCCAGGTCCGGCGCCACGAACGTATAGTCGCCCTGCCGCCCGGCCACGGCGGCCAGCAGGTCGGCCACCTGGGCGAACGCATTGTCGTTGAACGTGATCGCATCGTGGTAGCCGCCCTGCAGCGGATATACCTGCGGGAAGCCGCCGTTCGGGTACTGCGCGTCCAGCAGGTAGTTCACGCCCTTGTCGAAGGCCTTGCGGTAAGGTTCGCCGGCGGTACCCGGCAGTGCCGTCACCACGCGCGCCAGAAAAGCCAGCTCGGTGGTGGTGGCATCGTTGTCGATCGTGCCGACATAGTTCCAGCCTTTCGTGGCAACCACCACGCCGCCCGAGGGATCGTCGTCGATCGGCGCGTAGTGCGCGCCCTTCTGCCGCAGGTGCCCGGTGCGGTCGACGTTCTTGCCCCAGCCGCCGGCCGGCGTCTGGAAGCTGACGATATTGTCGGCCACGTGCCGCGCCTCGGGCGAGGCGTACCACGCCGCCGGCTGCTTCAGCGGCATGCCCGAATTGCCTTGCAGCCTGGCCTGCGCTTCCGGCGGCGCCGCTCCGGCCGCCCGTTCCGCCGCCAGTGTGGCCTTGTCGCGCGCCATCAGCGCGCGCGAGCGCTCCAGGTAGGTGCGCCACGCGGCGCGCCCGGTGTCGGCCAGCGTGGCGATGCGCGCTTCCGTCACCGGCTGCGCGCGCGTCATCGTGCCGATCACCGTTGCCTGCGCGGCGGGCAGGCCCATGCCCATGCCAAGCCCCAGCGCCACCGCGATCCCCATCTTCTTGACTTTCATGCTTCCTCCTCGATGTACCGCCGTCAGCCGGACAGCTTTTCGTTATAGCGCTTGCCGCCGATCGTCACGTTGCGCAGGGTGACATCGCGCGCGTTGTGGATGAACCACGGCGCATCGGCACGCACCGCGTTGCCGAAATCGCAGTCGCTGATCGTCACGTTGCGCACCGGGAGCACCGGCTTGTCCGCCGGGCCGTTGTAGCTGTTCGCCACCGGTCCCAGCACCACGAAGGCCTGGTAGCAGCCGAACGCGCCTTCCGGGGTCTTCACATTCGACACCCGGATGCCGGAGATGTGCACGTCCGATACTTCCGGCGGCCGGCTGCGTACCAGGTCGAACGACGGCGTGTAGTCGCAGTCGAACGTGATCACGGCGCCGCCGCCGGTCGGCACCGTGCCGGCCGGCACCGGTCCGCCCGGAATCGGTTTGTAGAAGCCCGGCTTCAGGCGCACGCCGTTCGGCAGCGTCAGGTCGCGGATATAGAAATGGCGCAGGTAGCCACCCCGGTTCATATTGGTTTTCAGCCGCACCACGGTGTTGATCGGATCGGTGGCGTAATGGATGTTGCGCACGTCGATGTTCTGCGCGTAGACATGCTCGATCCCGGCCGACATCTCGCTGCCCAGCGTGATGCCGCCATGGCCGCTGTTCATCACCGAATTCTGGATCACCACGTTGCGCGTCGGGCCATAGCCCGTGTCGGCGTTCTTGCCCGCCTTGATGGCGATGCAGTCGTCACCGGTATTGAACCAGCAGCCGTCCACCAGCACGGTATCGCACGACTCCGGGTCGAAGCCGTCCGAGTTCGGGCCGATCGACTCCATTTTCACTTTCGAGAAATGCACGTTGCGGCACTTGACCGGATGGTGGATCCAGAACGGCGCGTTGACGGCCTGGTAGCCCTGCATCAGCACATTCTCGCAGTCCATGAATTCGACGAGGCACGGGCGCAGGTAGTGGCCCAGGCCGAAGACGCGCTTCTCGACCGGCACGCCGGCTTCCGACAGCGCCGGCAGGTACTTCTCGTCGGCGCGGCCGTTCGGGCGGTCACCCTGGATGCGCGCCAGCGTGGCCGCGTCCAGGTGCGGCGCCACCGTCGCCAGCGGCGGGTTGGCCGGATTGTCGACGCCCTGGTGCAGCGCGCCCTTCTCGGCGCCCTTCTGGTTCATGCTCCACCAGCCCGGGCCGCTGCCATCCTCGTACGGCACGCCGGCCTGGCCGTCGAGGATGCTGGTCCAGTCCTCGCCGGTGATGGCGATGTTCTTCTGCCCGCGCGCATAGACCAGCGGCGCGAAGTTGTAGCAGTCGTTGCCCTGCCAGCGCGACAGCACCAGCCTGCCGTTGGCGCCGCAATCGACCGTTTGCGCTTCCGGGTAGTCGCGCGCGTAGTCGGCCGGACTGGCGCTGAAGTACACGTGCGCGCCTTTCGCCAGGTGCACGTGCACGTTCGACAGCAGCACGATCGGCCCTTTCAGGTACCAGTCGCCGGCCGGCACCAGCACGCGCCCGCCGCCCGCCTTGTGCGCGGCGGCGATCGCCGCGCGCAGCGCCGGATGGCTGTCGTGCGAGCCGGGTACCGGCGTCGTCACCTGCCCCCTGGCGCGGATGGTGGGATAGCCGGCCACCTGGTGCACCTTGCACGGCTTGGCGCCATGCGCCGTGATGACGAAGTCGCGTTTCGGGAACGGCAGCGGTTTTGCGAACACGCCGGCGATTTCCTTCGCGCGCGCCCACGGGTCGGCGGCCTGGGCGCGGCCCAGTGCCGGCAACCCCAGGAGCGACACGGTGCCCAGCGCGGCGGACCCCTTGAGCCATTGACGGCGCCGCAGGAAGCTTTTGTCTGTCATATCGATCTCGGTTGGTTTGGCGAAATCGCCATCGGGAACGCGACAAAGCCGGCACGTGGCCGGCTTTGTCGCGAACGGAAACTACATCAGAACTTGTACTCGACCGAGAGACGTGCCACGCGGCCCAGCATGTCGGCCATGCTCGTCACGTAGCCGCCGCCATACACGCTGTTGGCGGTGAGCGGTGGCCATTCTTCCGTGATGTTGTTGACGCCCAGGCTGATCGTGGTGTTCTTGATCCCCGTGTAGCGCACGTTCACGTTGAACTGGCTGTAGTCGTCCACCTTGGTCAGCGTGGAGCCCGCGCGCGGCGTCAGGTCCGTCACGCCGCGCTGGTAGCGCTGCGACAGCGTTGCGCGCCATGGCCCCTGGCCCCAGCTGAACGATGCCGTGTGCTTCCACCGCGGATTGATCTGCGGCATGCCGGCCAGGCCGGCGTTCGGGCCCGCTCCGCCATAGCGGCCATCGTTGGTGATGACGCCGATGTTGGTGAACCACGGGCCATCCTTCTCGGACTGGAACTCGTACTTGTGGTACCACGTGCCGTCCATCTTGGCGTCGAACGTGCCGTAGCTGGTGGCCGGGAAGCGGTAGCTGGCGGAGATGTCGGCGCCGCGGATGCGGCTCATGCCGCGGTTGGCCTGGCTCGCCACGATGTGGTCGATCGTGCCGTCGGCGCGGCGCAGGATGGAACTGGCGTACTTGGCCGGATCCTGCTGCACTTCGGCGATCGTCACGGCGCCCAGCACGTCCTTGATCTTCAGGCCCCAGTAGTCGACCGTGACCGACAGGTTCCTGATCGGCTCATAGCCGAAGCCGAACGAGAAGCCGCGCGATTTTTCCGGCTTCAGGAAGCTGTTGTCCGGCGACTTGGTCCAGTACTCGGTATTGACGTTGCAGACCTGGTCGGCCGTGAAGCCCGCCACCGGCAAGCCGGTGCCGGCCACCGTCGGCTGCGCGCTCGGGCACAGTACCGGATCGTCCATGTCGATCGTGCGCACTTCGGCCGTCGGGTTCTGCACGTCCATGATCGATGGCGCGCGGAAGCCGGTCGACAGCGAGCTGCGCAGCAGCAGGTTGTCGAGCGGGCGCCAGCTTGCCGCCAGGCGCGGATTGACGGTGGTCTGCTTCAGGTCTTCGTAGTAGTCGGCGCGCACGGCGCCGTTGATCGAGATCGTCTCGGTGACCGGTGCCTCGACCTCGGCCAGCAGCGAGGCGATGTCGCGCGACAGGCGGCGGCCCACGCCCTGCGGCGTTTCGCCGACCAGGTCGTGCTGCAGCACGTTGCCGGCGGCATCCAGGTTGTAGCTGCCGTCCGCCTTCTTGTACACGAAATCGAGCGGCGCATCGTAGGTGCGCGCGGCATCGCGGCGCACTTCGGCCGCCACCGCCAGCGTCAGGTCGCCGCCCTTCAGCGCCATCAGCGCCTTCGACAGGGTCACGTCGATACTCTTGTTGTAGGCCTTGTTCAGGCGGTACGTGTAATTGCTTGCCTCGATGCTGCGCAGGTAGGCGGCACCCGCCTCGTCCTGCAATCCGAACGGGTTCAGCGTGCCGTTGTTGAAGCCTTCCTGCGCCTTCGAATACAGGATGTAGCCGCCGCCCACTTTCGTGTCGCGCTTGCTCATGCCCCAGTTCACGCCGGCGCGGTAATCCCAGCCCAGCACTTCGCCTTCGGCCGTCAGCACCACGCGGTCGTTGGTCTGCTCGTCGTTGCGGTAGGCCGAACCCAGTTCGGCCGGGCCCCACTGGAAGTACAGTGTGCGGCCGTTCATGTTCAGGTCGCTGACGGTACCCGGCGTGAGCGTGCCGTCGATATACATGGCCGGCGAATTGCTGCCGGTATTGCTGCCCACCACCTGCACCGCCGGCGTGATGCCGTTGCCCGGGTAGAAGCGGCTCGACGACGGCAGCGAATACGTGGTGAACGGATTGGTGCCGCCCGGCACCTGCATGCCGCGGAATTTCTGCACGGTGAACTTCGAGTGCAGCACGTCGATGTCGATCTTGTGGCCGCCCGGGATATTGAAGCTGGAGCGCGCGGCGATGGTCTGGATCTCGCTGCCGTCGGTTACCGAGTTGTAGAACAGCGGATCGCGGTAGCAGCCCGGTGCGTACACGGGCGGCGTATTGGCGCTCTGGTTGCCCAGCGTCGGGCGCGAGTACGGCGCCACGCAGCCGCTGGCATAGGTGGGGTTGTAGTTCGAGTTCGCATTGCGGGCGAAGCCGAAGTTGGCCGTGGGGCTCGGGTTGCGGCCATCGGGCAGCAGGCCCAGGCCCAGCGTGCGCAGCACATCGGGGTCATGCTGTTCGGGACGCTCGCCCTGGAACAGCGGCGTTTTCTTCTGGTGATCGAAGGCGATGTACGCATTCCAGCCATCCCTGGACAGGTTGCCTGTACCGGCGATGGCGCCGAAGCTGGTGGTCTTGCCGCCGCCGCTTTCTTCCGGACGCGCATATTCGGCCTTCAGGTTCACACCCTCGAAGCCGCGCTTGGTCCAGAAGTTCTGCACGCCGCCGATCGCGTCGGCGCCGTAGGTGGACGACGCGCCGCCGGACAGCGTCTCGACGCGGTCCAGCGCCATGCGCGGAATCACATTGACCGACACGTACTGGTCCTGCAGCGGCTCGTTGGCCAGGCGGCGGCCGTTGAGCAGGGTCAGCGTGCGCATCGGGCCCAGGCCGCGCAGGTTCGTCATCGGGCCGGCGGCGCCCGAGTTGGTGCCCAGCGACAGCGATTGCGGCTGTTCCAGCACCAGGTCCTTCAGTTCGGTGTGGCCGCGCGATTCCAGCTCGGTGGCCTTGATGGTGGTGACCGGCGTGGCCCCCTCGGTGGCCACGCGCCGGATCAGCGAACCGGTCACGACGACCGATTGCACCGGTTCGGCCTGGGCTGAATCTTGCGAATTCGCCTGGGCCTGGGCCAGTCCGCTCATTTCGCAGACTGCGACGGCGACGGCCAGCGCCATCGTGGCGCGCCGCAGCGCGGGTTGGCGCTTGGCCGGTTGTGGTGCGTACATCATGTGTCTCCTCCGCCTGTGCTTTTCTAAATTGGCTAGATCACTTGCTCGTACTGGTAGACCAGTCCCAGGATTGGCCGGACCAGTTGTCACGAGTATGCGCCCATGGGGCGGGAGAAGTCACGGGTATCATGCATCATCGTTGCGAAATTGCATCATCATGCAAATGCTCAAAATGTTGAGCGCCAGACGTGGTATTGCGCCGCTACAGTCGTTTTGCGCCGCATGCACCGCGCAGGATGCGGCTCGCCCTCTTCCAGCCTCACAGGCCCTCCGCATGCGCCAGCGGCCGGCGCGGCCGTATTGCGTACCCGTTGATGTTTTTTATATATAACCATACAATGCGCCGGCGCAGCACGTCGTACGCTGCCAGCGCATGCGGCCGCTCCTGCTGCCGGTGCACCGACAACACCACCGTGGAGACAAGATGAAACCAGACACCCCGCCCGACCGCGCACGGCGCCACCTGATGCTGGGCATGGGCGCCCTGGCCGCCGCGCCGCTCATCGGCTGGACTGCCCCGGAAGCCGGCAGCCGCGACAGCCGCGCCGGCACGAACACCGGCGCGCGTGCAGCCAGGCGCCACGACACGCTGTGGTACCGCCAGAGCGCCGCGCGCTGGGAAGAAGCGCTGCCGCTCGGGAACGGCCGGCTGGGCGCGATGGTGTTCGGCGGCGTGGGCCAGGAGCGCCTGCAACTGAATGAAGATACGCTGTGGGCCGGCGCCCCGTACACGCCGGACAATCCCGCCGCGCTGGCCGCCCTGCCCGCGGTGCGAGAGCTGCTCGCGCAGGGCAAGTACACTGAAGCAACGGAGCAGGTGGCGGCCGCGATGATGGGTAAGCCGATCCGCCAGATGTCCTATGGCACGCTGGGCGACGTGCTGCTGACGATGCAGGATGCCGCGGCGCCGGCCAACTATGAGCGCTCGCTCGACCTAGCCGGCGCGGTGAGCAGCACGCGCTATCGCACGCCGCTGGGCACGCACACGCGCGAGAGCTTCGTGTCGGCACCGGACCAGGTGATCGTGCTGCGCCTGCAGGGCCCGAAGGGCAAGCTGGGCTTCACGCTGGGCTGGCGCGGGCCGAGAAAGGTGAAAGCGATCGCATCGAACTACCCTGGCCTGGCCACCGATCTGGCCAATGCGCCTGCCACCGACTGGCTGCGGGTCGAGGAAACCGGGCCGCTGCCGCCCGATGCCGCCGTCGTGGAGGATGGTCCGGATGCGATCCTGATCACCGGCCGCAACGAAGCCATGCACGGCATCCCGGCGGGCCTGCGCTACGCGCTGCGCATCCAGGTGCTCGGCGACGGCAAGCTGCGCTACGCCGACGGCCGCCTGACGCTGAGCGGCGCCTCCACGGCCACGGTGCTGATGGCCGCCGCCACCAGCTATGTCAACTACCGCGACGTGAGCGGCGATCCGGTCGCCATGGTGCGCCGGCAGATGGCCGCGGCATCGCGCAAGCCCTACGCGGCGCTGAAGCGCAGCCACATGGAAGAGCATCGCAGCCTGTTCGGCACGATGTCGATCGACCTGGGCACCAGCCCCGCCGCGGCCACGCCCACCGACACGCGCATCGCCCTGGTCGGCAAGCAGGACGATCCCGCGCTCGACGCGCTGTACGTCCAGTACGCGCGCTACCTGCTGATCGCGTCGTCGCGGCCCGGCGTGCAGCCGGCCAACCTGCAGGGCATCTGGAACGAGGGCACCAATCCGCCATGGGGCGGCAAGTACACCATCAACATCAATACGCAGATGAACTACTGGCCGGCCGATCCGGCCGGGCTGGGCATGTGCGTGGAACCGCTGCTGCGCATGGTCGAGGAGCTGGCGCAAACCGGCGCACAGACCGCGAAGACCATGTACGGCGCGCGCGGATGGGTTACCCACCACAACACCGACCTGTGGCGTGCAGCGGCGCCGATCGATGCGGCGAAGTACGGCATGTGGCCGTGCGGCGGCGCCTGGCTGTGCAATTCGCTGTGGGATCACTACGACTACAGCCGCGATGCCGCGGTGCTGCGCCGGCTGTACCCGGTACTGCGCGGGGCCTCCGAGTTCTTCCTCGACACCCTGGTCGAGGATCCGCAAGGCCGCGGGCTGGTGACGTCGCCGTCGATGTCGCCGGAAAACAGCCATCCGTTCGGTTCGTCGATCGCCGCCGGGCCGGCGATGGACCGCCAGATCGTGCGCGACCTGTTCGCTCACACCCTGGAGGCGGGCCGCCTGCTGGAGCAGGACAAGGCGCTGATGCAGCGCATCGCCGATGCGCGCGCCCGGCTGGCGCCGGACCGCATCGGCCAGCAGGGACAGTTGCAGGAATGGCTGGAGGACTGGGATGCGCGCGCGCCGGACCGGAAGCACCGCCACGTCTCGCACCTGTACGCGGTGTATCCAAGCGGCCAGATCAACGTGCGCGACACGCCCGACCTGGTGCGCGCCGCGCGCCAGACCCTGCTCGACCGGGGCGACCTGGCCACCGGCTGGGGCACCGCGTGGCGCCTGTGCCTGTGGGCGCGCATGGGCGACGCGGAACACGCCTATTCGGTGCTGAAGGGCCTGACGGGGCCGCAGCGCACCTATCCGAACATGTTCGACGCCCATCCGCCGTTCCAGATCGACGGCAACTTCGGCGGCGCGGCGGGCATCATGGAAATGCTGCTGCAGTCATGGGGCGGCGAGGTGCTGCTGCTGCCGGCGCTGCCGGCAGCCTGGCCGTCGGGGCGCGTCACCGGCATGCGCGCGCGCGGCGGGCTGACGGTCGACCTGGCGTGGCAACAGGGGCAGCTGACCTCCGTGCGGATCGGCGGCAAGCCCGGCGACGCGGTGACCTTGCGCCACCTGGGCAAGGCCCTGCAGGTAAGGCTCGATGCCGGCGGCACCTTCCGCAGCACCGGCAAGGAGCTGAAGGCAGCCGCCTGAGCGGAGACGCCGGCCGGCGCCCGGTGTCCGGCACCAGGCGCCGCCGCTGACGCATCGATGGCTACGGCCAGGGCTACGGCTACGGCTACGGCTTCGGCGACAGCGTGAAGCCGTAGCTGGCCGGCGCCAGCGGGATGCGGTACTTGACCAGCGGCCGGCCGTTGCCACTCCAGCCGTCATCGCCGCCGACACCGGCCTGGGCCAGGTCGATCAGCACGCTGCCCGGCCGCTTGCCATCCCCCTGCGGGCGGATTTCGGAACTCTTCCAGGTGCCGCGCGGGCGCAGGTACAGGTCTTCGTACGGGAAGGCCAGCGCATTGAATGCCAGCGGCCGGGCGCCCTTCACCGTGATGCCGGGAATGCCGTCGCCGGCCAGCGAGAACCAGCGCACATCGGTCTTGTTGCCGGTTTCCTGGGGCCGCATGTAGTCGTGATACTGGTCCGCCGTCTTGCCGGTGTAGATGCCGAGGGCGGCGCCGGTCTTTCTGTCGGCATACGACTCGTGCGGACCGCGGCCATACCAGCTCACCGTGTCGAGCTTCGGTGCGCTGTCGAAGCGCAGGCCGAGGCGCAGCGGGTCGGGCAGGTCGTCCCGCAGCGGCGTAAACGTGGCCTTGACGTCGACGCTGCCGTCGGCGCGCATGCGGTACTCGTTCCGCCAGTGCGCGGCACCCGCGCCGAACGCGTACAGCACCGTCACCGCATCGCCGTCGACCGTCACGCTGCGCACCTTGCGCTCCCTGGTGAAATCGCCCCACACCGCATTGGTCTTCATCGTGCCGGTGCCCTCGTCGTTGTCGGTCAGGCCGCGCCAGAAGTTCGGCGTGCCGCCCGCCAGCACCGGCTGGCCGGCCACGCTGTAGCTGACGGTGCCGGTCTTCGGATCGAGCTCCAGCCGCGCCGCCGTCGTGGCCAGCACGATCGCATCGCCATTGCGCTGCGGCGTGACGCCGGCGCCGGTGCCCGCCTTCGCGGCGGCAGCCTTGCCGGCGGAAGGCAATACGAACTGCGACCAGCCGACCACGCCGCCGGCGGCCACGCCCTGCCCGGCCACGCGCTGCTTCGCGCGCACCGTCAGCACGTATTCGCCGTCGCCGCGCGCGCGGGAAGGCAGCGCCAGCCTGACGTCCTGCCGCGCCCCGGCGGCGGCCTTCACGCCGGCAAGCCGGCCGTTCGCCACGGCATTCCCGTCGCGCAGCAGCTCCCAGTCGAAGTCCAGGTGGTCCAGCCCGAGCATGTCGTAGCGGTTGACGACGGTGATCGTCCCCTTTTCCGGGCGGCCTTCGAACACCACCGGCGAGTACACCTTCTGCAGTTCGTAGTATTCCGGGTCGGGCGTGCGGTCGCCGCGCACCACGCCGTCGCCGATCACGCTGTTGTCGCCCCGCTCCGGATTCAGGTCGAAACCGGAAGCCCAGTACCGGCGGCCCTGAGCATCCTTTGCAAACACGCTCTGGTCGACCCAGTCCCAGATGAAGCCGCCCTGCAGCTTGCGGTGCGCGCGGATGGTTTCCCAGTAATCCTCCAGGTTGCCCAGCGAATTGCCCATCGCGTGTGCGTATTCGCACTGGATCATCGGCTGCGTGAAGGCTGGATCCTGCGCGTAGTCGATCATCTTCGTGATGTCGTCGTACATCGGCGCGTAGATGTCCACGTAGGCGTTCGGCTTGTGCACCTCGCCCAGCGTGCCGTAGCCCAGGTAGCTGACCAGCCGGGTCGGATCGGCCTGGCGGATCCACGCCGCCGCAGCCTCGAAGTTCGGACCGGTACCGGCCTCGTTCCCCAGCGACCAGAAGATGATCGAAGGATGGTTCTTGTCGCGCTCCACCATGCGGCTGACGCGGTCCACGTGGGCGATGCGCCAGTGCGGCTTGTAGCCCAGCTGGATCTTCTCGCGGCTTGCCGCGTCGGGTGCCCGGTCGCCCTTGTCCATGTACTCGTGCGACTCGATGTTCGCCTCGTCCATCACGTACAGGCCGTATTCGTCGGCCAGGTCGTACCAGCGCGGATCGTTCGGATAGTGCGAGGTGCGCACGGCGTTCACGTTGGCCTGCTTCATCAGTTCCACGTCGCGGCGCATCGATTCCATCGACATCACGCGGTAGGTGACGGGATCGTGCTCGTGCCGGTTGACGCCGCGGATCATCACGCGCTTGCCGTTCACGCGCACTTCGCCGTCGGCGATTTCCACGGTGCGGAAGCCGATGCGGCGCGACGTCGCGGACAGCACACGGCCGTTGCCGTCGACCAGTTCGACGACCAGCGTGTACAGGTTCGGCGTTTCGGCCGACCAGGCCTTGACGCCCGGCACCGCGCCGCCGAGCACCGCCTTGCGGTTCGCGCCCGGCGTGCCTTTCAGCTCCAGCACGGCGCGGCTGCCGTCCAGCACGCGCGCCCGCACCTCGACCGCGGCCGGCTGGCCGGCCACTTCGGCGGCCAGTTCGAAACGCCCGTCGCGGTAGGACGGCTTGTCGAGCGACGCCGTCACCTTGAAGTCGCGCAGCCGCGTCTTCGGCTCGGCATACAGGTAGACGCTGCGCTCGATGCCGGACACGCGCCAGAAGTCCTGGTCTTCGAGGTACGAGGCATCGGCCCAGCGATAGACCTCGATCGCCACCGTGTTGCGGCCCGGGCGCACGTAGCGCGTCACGTCGAATTCGGACGGCAGCTTGGAATCCTCCGAGTAGCCGACCCGCTCGCCGTTGACCCACACATAGTACGCGGCACCGGCCGCGCCGATGTGCAGGAACACGTCCTGGCCGTTCCAGCCGGCCGGCACGTCGATGTCGCGGCGGTACGAGCCGACCTCGTTGAGTTCGTGCGGGATGGCCGGCTCGTTCGCCGGGAACGGATACTTGATGTTCGTGAAGATCGGCTTGCCGTAGCCCTGCGCCTGCATCATGCCGGGCACCTGCACGGTGGCCCACTTGGCGGTGTCGAACGACGGCTTGTAGAAGTCCTTCGGGCGCGCCCCGGGGTTCGGCGAGTACGCGAACGACCAGGCGCCGTCCAGCGACAGGAAGCGGCTCGACGCGGCCTTGTCGCCGACCAGCGCCTTCTCAGGCGATTCGAAGTTGAAGAAAGTGGCCTTCATCGGCTCGCGGTTGACGGCCACCACCTCGGGCAGTTCCCACTCGGCCTTGGGTTGGTCGGCCGCGGCGGCCTGCAATGAGAGCGCTACCGCAATGGCGGCAGACAGGGTCGATGGTTTCAGCATGGTCTCCACTGTTATCGTTATCGGAGCCATTAGCTTAACGGAAACTTTGCAAAAAACGGAGCCTGTCACCGGTTTTCGGGAAATTTTTCACGAAAACCGGTGACAGGCTCCGATTATCGGGCCCTGATTACTCTCGAGCGCGGCTGTATCAGGCCTTCAGCGCGATGCGCCGCTTTTCGCGCGCCGACTGGTACACCGCCTCGATGATGCGGATGTCGCGCAGCCCCTCCTCGCCGGGCACGATCGGCTCGCGGTTTTCAAGCACGCACGTGGCCAGGTGATCGAGCTGGCCGGCGAACTGGTTCTTGCCCGGCCCCGGCGGCGGCGTGACCTCGTTCTCGCGGCCCTTGCCCACCCACATCCGCTGGCCGCTGTAGTTGGTGGCCGGCTCGAGTTCGATGCGGCCCTTGTCGCCCATCAGCAGGATCTGGTTGCGGTTTGCGCTGTACATCGACATGCACGAGCCGATCACGCCGGACGGGAATTCGAGCTGGAACTCGATCATGTCCTCCACCTCGCGGAAGCGCGGATCCTTGCGGTCGGTGGTTTCCTTCGCATACACGGCGACCGGCTCCTCGCCCGTCATGTAGCGCGCAGCCTGCAGCGCGTAGATGCCGATGTCCATGATCGACCCGCCGCCCGACATCGCCTTCTTCAGGCGCCACGCGGTCGGATCGCCGGCCGTGTAGCCATGCTCGGAACGGAAGTAGCGCAGCTTGCCGATCTCGCCGGCCCGCGCGCGGCGGATCGCCTCCAGGTTATAGGGCTCGAAATGGCAGCGGTAGCCGATCATCAGCTTCTTGCCGGCCTGCCGGCAGGCGGCGATCATCGCCTCGCACTCTTTCGACGACAGCGCCATCGGCTTCTCGCACATCACGTGCTTGCCCGCCTTCGCCGCGCGGATCGTGTATTCGGCATGCATCGACACCGGCAGGCAGACGTAGACGATGTCGATGTCCGGGTTGTCGCGGATGCTGTCGTAGTTCTCGTAGTTGTAGATGCCCTTTTCCGGCACGCCGTACTCCGCCGCCACCCGCTTCGCCTTGGCCGGATCGCCGCTCACCAGCGCCACCAGCCGGCTGTGCTGGCAGTTCTTGAACTGCGGGATGATCTGCCCCAGGCCGTAGCCGCCCAGCCCCACGATCGCATACCCCACCTTGCGCCCCGCCGTTTGCGCCAGCGCGGACGACCCGATTGCCGACGCCGCGATGGCACCGCCGGCGGCAAGAACAAAACCACGTCGATCCAGATCTACAGACATGCCCAGCTCCTCTCAAATGTTGTGACAACGATTTCAGGCTGTCGATGATTCTATCTCAACGCAGAACGGGTTTCCCTTGAAATGTTTCCAGAAAACTGGGGACGGACCCTGTTTTCTGGGAAATTTCCCAGAAAACAGGGTCCGTCCCCAGTTTTTAAGTCCCTGTTTTTTTAGTCGCTGCCCTGCTTCGCGGGCTTGGCGTGCAGCCAGCGGGCGTGGGCGGCGCGGGCGAGGTAGTCCAGGGCGTAGCCCAGCAGGCCGATCAGGATGATCGCCGCAGTCAGCTCCGAGTAGGCCAGCCGGTCGCGCGTGTCGAGGATGAAGTAGCCGAGGCCGGCCGAGACGCCCAGCATTTCGGCCGGCACCAGCACGATCCAGATGATGCCGATCGCCAGGCGCACGCCGGTGAGGATGTGCGCGGTGATACCTGGCAGGACGACGCGCCATACCATTTCGGTGCGCGTGGCGGACAGGCTGCGCGCCAGCAGCATCCAGTTCGGGTCGAGCTGCCCCACGCCGGCCACGGTGTTGAGCATCAGCGGCCACGTGGCGGCAAAGGCCAGCAGGAAGTACACCGGCGCATCGCCGACGCCCAGCGCCATCACGGCCAGCGGCATCCACGACAGCGGCGACACCATCCGCAGCAGCTGGAACAGCGGCGTGCTGGCCTGCGCGAAGCCGCGCGACAGCGCCACCAGGATCCCCAGCGGCACGCCCACCACGATCGCGCACAGCAGGCCGATGCCGACCCGCTTCAGGCTCACGGCCACGTGGACCCAGATGTCCGGCCCCTTCACCATGTCGACGAAGGCGTGCGCCGTCGCCAGCGGCGCGAAGGCCGCGGCGATCGGCGTGCGAGCCTCCAGGACAGCGACACCGGCCGACCACAGTACGATGGCCAGCGCGATGCCCACCACGGGCAGCAGTAACCTTGCCAGCATCGTCAAACGGCCACCGTCTCGGTGCGCAGCAGGTTGGCCGGCAGGCCGAACGCCGCGGGACCGCCGGCGGCGGCGATCGACTTGCGGACGAAGCGATCGTCGACCAGGTCGCGCGCGACGAACTTCGGATCGAGCCCGGCCAGGAACTTGTTGTCGCCCTCGACCTTCGTCTGCACCAGTGCGCGCACCATCTCTTCGGTGTACGAGGCAAACGGGAATGGCTGGAAGTCGATGCGGCGCTGCTGCCACTGCGGGTGCGCGATGACGCCGCGCTTCTGGTAGTCCGAATAATCGGTCACGGCCAGCACCTTGGTCAGCGGCTGCAACTGGTGCGGCGTGTACCTGTTCGGGCCCGACGACGACAGCAGCTTGGCCGTCTCCACCTGGTTCGAGCGGGACCACAGCTGCGCGTTGACGATCGCATTGGTCACGCGCTGCGACCATTCGGGCTTCTCGGCCAGGTCGCGTTCGGCCAGGAACGTCACACAGCAGGCATGATTCTTCCACACGTCGCCGGAGAAGCGCAGGATCTTGCCGACGCCGGCCGTTTCCGCCAGCGCGTTGAACGGTTCGGCGACGATGTAGCCGGCGATCGATTTCGAGGCCAGCGCCGACACCATCTCGGACGGCGCCATCACCACCAGGCTTACTTCGTTCTTCTTCAGTTCCGCGCCGCGGGCGCGCGTGACGACCGTCAGCTTGTGCGCGGCCAGCAGCTTTTGCAGCAGGATGTTGTGGATCGAGTACCAGAACGGGATCGCCACCGTCCTGCCGCCCAGGTCGGCCACCGAGTTGATCTCGTTCAGCACCGTCAGCCCGGAACCGTTGACGTGGTTCCACGCCACCACCTTGGCCGGGAATTTCGACCCGTAGCGCACCCACAGCGTGGCCGGCGACAGCAGGTGGATCACGTTCACCTGGCCGGACACGAACGCCTCGACGATCTGCGCCCAGCTGCGGAACAGCCGCGGCGCTTCGGTCTTCAGGCCCTGCGCCTCGAACAGCTTGCGGCCGTGCGCCACCAGCAGCGGCGTCGCGTCGGTGATCGGCAGGTAGCCGATCTTCACCGGCTGGTCGTCGCCCTTGAAGGCCTGCGCACGGGCGTCGCCGGCGAACAGCAGCGGTGCCGCGGCGCCGGCCGAGGCCAGTGCGGACATGCGCAGGAAATCGCGGCGCGTCATGCCGCAGTCGCAGTCGGACGAGGCGCAGATGTGAAGCTTTTCTTGTTTCATCTTGTTTTATCCCGGAAGATTGTTGGTATCGCGCCGGGTGGCGGCGCGCAGTTCGGCGACGATGTCGAGCCGCAGGCGGACGATCTCGTCGCCATGCTCTTCGCGCGGCCGCGGAATATCCACGCGCCACTCGCGCACGATGCGGCCCGGCCGTCCCGCCAGCAGCAGGATGCGGTCGGCCACGAGGATCGCCTCGTCGATGTCGTGGGTGACCAGCAGCGCGGCGGTATGCCAGCGGTGCACCAGGTCCACCAGCAGCGACTGCATTTCCGAGCGGGTGATGGCATCGAGGGCCGAGAAAGGTTCATCGGCAAACAGCAGCTCCGGTTCGCGCGCCAGGGCCCGCGCCAGGGCCACGCGCTGCGCCTGCCCGCCGGACAGCTGCGCCGGGTAGGCATGGACGTGCGATGCCAGGCCGACCGCCTCGATCGCGTCGAGGATGCGCTGGTCGCGCGCGGCCCGGCCGATCGCCGGCTGCCGCGCGAAATCGAGGCCGAAGCCCACGTTGGCGGCGACGTCGAGCCACGGCAGCAGGCTCGGTTGCTGGAACACCAGCGCCGCCCGCGGATGGGGCGCCAGCAGCGGCTCGCCCAGGAAGTGGACGGTGCCGCCATCCGGCACGGCCAGCCCGGCCAGGCCACGCAGCAGCGTGGACTTGCCGCTGCCGCTGCCGCCCAGCAGGCAGACGATCTCGCGCTTGCCGATCGCCAGCGACACGCCGTCCACCACCGCCCTGCCCTGGTAGCCGAAGCGCAGGCCGTGCGCGTCGAGCGCAGGATCGGGAGCGGTACCCGCCTCCCCGGCGGACATCAACGGCCCGGGCGCCGTCATGGCGCGCCCGCGGTAGCGGCCTGCTTCTGCAACGCCATCTGCAACTGCGTCAGGCTCGGCGTCACGATCGGCACGAACGCGGCTTCGCGCCAGCGGCGCGCGAAGCTGCGGTCGTGGTCCATCAGGTAGGCGCGGCCGCCGCTGCCCTGCAGCTCAAGCATCACGGCCTGCTGCACCATCTCGGCCAGCGCGATGCGCAGCCTGAACATCGGCGCGGCGGCCGTCTTGAAGCGGCCATCGCCCACGCCCTCCTGCAGTTGCTCCACCGCCCCGGCCAGCTCGGCCTGCAGCGCTTCGACGCGGTCCAGCAGGCCGCTGCGGGTGGCGCTGCACAGCCGGTGCGCGGCGCCGAGGCTGGCCCGCGCCAGACCGATCGACATGCCGCATTGCATGCCCAGGAAGGCCGGGCGGACGGCCGGCAGCCAGCTCAGCGCATCGTGGGTGATCACGTCCGCCTCGTCGACCGGCACGGCGTGCAGCTTCACCGCGGCGGTATTGCTGCCGCGCAGCGCCAGCAGGTCGAGATCGTCGCTGCGCACCACGCCCGCGGCATCGCTGCGGAACGCGACCACGGCCGGCGGGCCGCCGGCCGGCGACGTGACGGCTGCCGCGGCGACAAAGCCTTCCTTGCGCAGGTTGGTGATCCATGCCAGGCCGCCGTCCAGCCGCCAGCCGGCATCGGCCTGCGTGGCGGCGATCTGCAGCGACTCGATCCCGGACAGGAATTTCATCGCGTTCGACAGCCCCGTGGCCCCGGCTATTTCCCCGCGCAGCAGCGGCGCCAGCCAGCGCTCGCGCAGTGCGCCATTCGGGCTTTGCAACACGTATTCGATGAAGGTGCGGTGGCCCCAGAACACGAATGCCGCCGTCAGCGAGCGTTCCGCCACGGCGGCAATGGCTTCGATCGCATCGCGCACGTCGCCACCGCTGCCGCCCAGCGCCTCGGGCACACCGATGGCGAACAGGCGCGCCTCGGCCAGCCGCGGCACTACCTCGGAGGCCAGTGCCTGCGTGGTGTCGAGCGCATCGGCGTGTGTGGCCAGCCAGTCCGCCAGCGCGGCCGGCAGCTCGATGGAACGTGCGCCCGCCATCAGATGGCTCCGGGTGCGTATTGCTGCAGTTCGGGGTTGATCGCGCTGCCGGACAGCGTGTTGGCGAAGTTGCACAGCGTAGCCAGCGCCACGCCCAGCACGACTTCCAGCGACTGCTGCTCGTTGTAGCCGGCGGCCAGGAAGGCCTGCAGCGCGGCGTCGTCGACCGCGCCACGGGTGGCGATGACGGCCTTGGCGAAATCGGCCACCGCATCGAGCTTTGCATCGCCGGTGGCGGTGCCCTGCTGGAGCGCGCGCACGCTTTCCACCGGCAGCTGCGCCTTCTTCAGCGCCACGGCGGTATGGCCGGCCACGCAGAAATCGCAGCCGTGGATGCGCGCGGCGGTGATCTGCACCACTTCGCGCTCGGCCAGGGTCAGGCTGGTCCTGGCATTGATGCCGGACACCGTCATGTACATTTCCAGTGCCTGCGGCGAATTGGCCAGCACGCCGATCAGGTTCGGCAGGAAGCCGTTGTTGGCCAGCGCCTTCTCGACGAACGGGCGGCTCGCTTCGGGTGCGGTATCGACGGTATGCAGCGTGAGACGGGACATGGTGGGCTCTCGGTAAAGGATTGACGCCGCATTATAGGAAACGCAGGCGGCAGACGAACAGACGCATCCGTCGCTATTACGTGCTCTATCGTCCAGATATGCTCTATCGTCCAGATCCGGCTCGATTGCCCGGATCCGCGCGCGGGGCGCCGCTCAGTTGAGCAGCGGCGCCGTGTCGCGCGCGCGCCGCTGCCGCCGGAATGCGCCCGGCGGTTCGCCGATCACCTTGTGGAAGGCCCGCGAAAACGCGGCGTTGGAACGGTAGCCCACGTGCTCGGCGGCGCGCTCGATCGTCTCGCCGCCATTCAGCCGCTGGGCCGCGATCTTCATCCGCAACAGCAGCAGGAACTGCGCGGGCGGCTGGCCGCTGGCATCGACGAAATGCTTGTAGAAGCTCGAACGCGACATGTGCACGGCGCGCGCCATCGCGTCCGTCGACCAGTCGTGACCGGGCTCGGCCATCATGCGCTCCAGCAGCACCGCGAATTCCGGCCGGCGCGCCAGCGCCAGCAAGCCGGACAGCACTTCATGCTGCCGCGCGACATGGCGCGTCACATAGAAGAACAGCAGCGCGGCCAGCCGCGAGATCAGCGGCGACGGCAGGTCCGGATCGCTTCCCGCCTCGGCCAGCATCAGGTCGAACACGGTGCCGGCGGCACGGATCGATTCGTCCTCGGCGCGCAGCTCCACCACGGCCGGGAACGAATCGACGATCAGCGCGCTGAGCGCGCCATGGAACTGGAAGAAGCCGCACGCCAGGCCGGTGCTGTCCGGCACCTGCGCCGCCAGCGGCTGCATGCCGCCGGCCGGCAATGGCGCGTCCGGATCGGGATCGGGGCTGAGGAAATGCGGAATGTCGCGCAGCAGGAAGACGCCGTCGCGGGGGCCCAGGCGCAGCGGCGCGCGCCCGTCGACATGCAGCCAGCAGGTGCCGTGCAGGACCAGGTGGAAGCTGCCGAGGCCACGGCCCGCGGTCGAGGCGCGCCAGCGGCCGCAGTACTGGCCGACATGGAAAGCGGCCGCCTCCAGCTCGATGCTGTCGATCAGCCAGTGTACGAGGCGGTCGGTGTCGGAGGGGCGTTCCATGCGTATCGGGGTTGGAGATGGGCGCCCGATTATGCCGGACACGCGGCCATCGGGCCACGAAGGGATTTGCATAAGCAAATGCGCGCGGCTTTCAGCCGCTGCCGGGAGGCCCGCGGCAGCCCTACACCAGACCGGTCATGTAATACACCGCGATCACGAAGAACACGGCCAGCGTCTTGATGATCGTGATGCCGAAGATGTCCCGGTACGACTGCCTGTGCGTCAGCCCGGTGACCGCCAGCAGCGTGATCACCGCGCCGTTGTGCGGCAGCGTGTCCATGCCGCCGCTGGCCATCGCCACCACGCGGTGCAGCACCTCGAGCGGGATGCCGGCGGCGTTGCAGGCGGCGATGAAGCTGTCCGCCATCGCGGCCAGCGCGATGCTCATGCCGCCGGACGCCGACCCGGTGATGCCGGACAGCGTGGTGACCGAAATCGCCGCATTGACCAGCGGATCGGGAATCTTGCGCAGCGCCTCGCTGACGGCGATGAAGCCCGGCAGCGCGGCGATCACGCCGCCGAAACCGTATTCGGACGCGGTATTCATTGCCGCCAGCAGCGCGCCGCCGACGGCGGCCTTGGTGCCCTCGGCGAACGAGGCGCGGATGCGCCGGAACGCCGTTGCGCACACCAGCAGGATGCCCAGCAGCAGCGCGCCCTCGACCGCCCAGATGCCGACCACGGTCTTGATCGGCGTTTCGACCGGCGTCTTCAGGCCCGGCAGCAGGTCGGACGTCAGCGTGTAGCTGGTGCCGTACCACTTCGCGATGGCGGCGGTCAGCACGAAGTTGGCCACGCCCACCAGCACCAGCGGTGCCACCGACAACAGCGGATGTGGCAGGTCGGCCGCGGCGGGCGAAGCGTCCCTGCCCTGCTTCCCGTCGTCCGCGCCATAGCCTTCGCCGGTCGCCATCACGGTGCGGCGCCGCCACTCCAGGTACGCCAGGCCGGCGATCACGGTGGCGATCGCGCCGACGATGCTGAGCGACGGCGCGGCCCACCCGGTGGTCTGGAAGAACGTCGTGGGGATGATGTTCTGGATCTGCGGCGTGCCGGGCAGCGTGTCCATCGTGAACGAGAAGGCACCCAGCGCGATCGCGCCCGGCATCAGCCGTTTCGGGATACCGCTCTGGCGGTACAGCTCCGCCGCGAACGGATACACGGCGAACACCACCACGAACAGCGACACCCCGCCATACGTGAGCAGCGCGCACACGGCCACGATCACCGCGTTGGCCCTCGTGCTGCCGATGTAGCGGATCGCCGCATGCACGATCGACTGCGAAAAGCCGGCCATCTCGACCAGCTTGCCGAACACGGCGCCGAGCAGGAACACGGGGAAGTACAACTTGACGAAGCCGACCATCTTGTCCATGAAGATGCCGGAGAAGACGGGAGCGACGGCGGCGGGCTCCGTCAGCAGCACCGCGCCCAGCGCGGCCACGGGAGCGAACAGGATGACGCTGTAGCCGCGATAGGCGGCGAACATCAGGAATGCCAGGGCGGCCAGGACGATCAGGAAGGACATGGTCGGCTATTGTCGGGTTTGCATGCCGCCATGCTAACGAATTGCGCGATTTACTGCTCGCACCGGGAGCGGCTTGCGGGCCGCAAGCCGCTCCCGGCCAGCACTGCGCCTAGTGGAAGATGCCGACCGCCAGTTCCGCCCAGGCCACCAGCAGGGCCAGCACGATGACGGCGCCAGCGGCCATGCGCGACGTGCGGGTACGCAGCCTGGACCGCGCGAACTCCAGCGCCAGCCCGGTACCGGCCAGCAGCACCGCGGCCGCCACGAAATCGAAAACGCCCCAATTGAACGCACCGCCGAGCAGCATCGATACCAGCGGAATGAGCAGCAACGCACCCGTGACATACAGCACACGCAGCACGTTGCGGGTCGAGAACGGTTTGACGGGCGGGCTGTCGATCGTGCTTTTCATGGCGGGCTCCGAGGGGCGAAGGGACGAAACAGCCATGGTAGCACTGCACCGCGCAGCCGGATATGCCGCTGATTGCTTGCCCGGAACAAGGGTTAGCCGGTGCGCCGTATCGCCCCCCTTTTTCGTCCATTTCTCGGGCAACATCCGGATCGCACCGGCCCATCCGTCGTGTTGTAAAAACCACATTCGCGCTTCGCGTTTCTGCTACGCACAACTGATAGCGCTATCAGTTGTCGCCGCGTCCACAGAGGGAAATCAGGCATTCTGGCCTGCTAGTCGCCGGGCGACATCGGCAAACCATGCTGCATTGCAGCATAAATAAGCTCTTTACCGGAACCGGGAAGCGGCGTGATGATAGCGCTAACTAGCCAACTAATTAACCCGGAGACATTAATGACCCCAGCAAGTACCACACCGCCGACACGTTCCCCCCACGCTGCCCGCTGGGTCGTCATGGGCGTCTGCGGCTGCGGCAAGAGCACCATCGGCACGGCCCTGGCCGAGCGGCTCGGCACCCCCTTCATCGAAGGCGACAAGTTTCACCCGGCCGAGAACGTGGCCAAGATGTCCGCCGGCATCCCGCTGGACGACGCCGACCGGGCGGGCTGGCTGCGGGCGCTGGCGGACCAGATCGGCAACGCGCGCGAACGCGGTGAAGGGCTCGTGGTCTCGTGCTCGGCGCTGAAGCGGCGCTACCGCGACCTGCTGCGCCAGGCCGACCCGGAGCTGCGCTTTGCCCACCTGCAGGGCCCGCGCGAGCTGATCGCCGACCGCCTCGGCCGGCGTACCGACCACTACATGCCGCCGGCGCTGCTGGACAGCCAGCTGCGCGACCTCGAAGCACTGCAGGACGATGAGGGCGGCATCCGCCTCGATATCGCACAGCCGCCATCCGGGCTGGTGGAACGCATCATCGAACAGGGCTGAACGGACGGAAGCAAGCAGCATTCCCAAGCAGGATTCCCAAGCAGAATTCGCAAGCAGTCATGACACGCCAAGGTTGACGCGCCCTTTGTCGGGGGCAGCGCGCCGCTCATCAAAAGAATGGAGACAGACATGCGTACACCCACCCAGAGGACCCTGATCAATCTCGCCGTCGCCAGTGCCTGCGCGCTGCTGGCGCTGCCGGGCCATGCCCAGCAGACCGGCGCCGCCAGCCCCGCCGGCGAAGCGGCGCCGGCCGCGCCGGTCCAGGACGGCACGCCGGCAGCACAGACCGATGCAGCACAGCCCGCCGCCGCAACGACAGATGCAGTGCAGCCCGCCGCCGTGCAGGCCGACCCTGCGGCCGCCCCTGCAGCCGATCCCGTGCAGACTTCCGGCCAGAGCGCCACGCAAGGCTCGACGCAAGGCGGCGCCCCCGCCTCCACGCCCACCACCGTGGTGCAGATCTCCGGCACCCGCATCGCCGCCCGCGGCTTCACGCAACCCACGCCGACCACCAGCCTGTCGACTGCCGACCTGGAACGGGCGGCCAAGCCGAACCTGTTCAACACGCTGGCCGAACTGCCCGCGCTGCAGGGCAGCACGGGCCGCACCACCAGCACCAACAGCACCAGCAGCGGCATCCAGGGCCTGTCTTCGCTGAGCCTGCGCGGCCTTGGCACGATCCGTACGCTGACCCTGCTCGACGGCCAGCGCGTGGTCGGCGCCAACGTCACCGGCGTGACGGACGTCTCCCAGTTCCCGCAGTTGCTGGTCAAGCGGGTCGACGTCGTGACGGGCGGCGCGTCCGCCTCGTATGGTTCGGATGCCATCGGCGGCGCCGTCAATTTCATCACCGACAAGAAATTCAAGGGCTTCAAGTTCAACGCCGAAGGCGGCCAGACGAAATACCACGACGACGAACACGGCACCCTGCAGGCTGCCTGGGGCCGCGCCTTCCTGGACGACCGCCTGCACGTCACGCTGTCCGCCGAGGTCATGAAGGAGAACGGCATCGATTCGCCCGGCTTCGGCGAAGTGGGTCCAAACGGCCGCACCTGGTTCAAGAACTCGGCCTACCAGGTCCGTCCGCTGGCGCAGACCACCGATGGCCGGCCCCAGTACACGGTGATCCACCACGCGCAGCAATACCAATATGCGAAATACGGCCTGATCACGAATGGCCCGCTGCAGGGCACCGCGTTCGGCGCGGGCGGCGTGCCGTACCAGTTCCAGTACGGTTCGGGCGGCGTGCCTACCGGCACCGGCGCGGTGACAAACTGCGTGAATCCGTTCTGCGTCGGCGGCGACCTGTCCGGCAGCGTGGGCGCCGGTACCAACCTGGCGATGAACCTGAAGCGGCAGGTCGGCTATGCCCGCGTGTCGTGGGACCTGAACCCGGACAACGAGATCTATTTCACCGCCAACTGGGGCCAGGTGAAATCGCACTTCTCGCCGAATCCGGGCGCGGCCAAGAACGCCAACCTGACGATCCAGTGCGACAACCCGTTCGTGCCGGCCTCGATCCAGGCCGCCTGCGCGGCGAACAACATCACCAGCTTCCAGTACGGTACCGCGAACGCCAACTTCCCGGCCAACATCAACGTGCACCCCACCCGCACGCAGCGCCGCTTCGTGCTGGGCGCGGACGGCAAGGTGCCGCTGTTCGGCAAGGAATGGTCGTACGACGCCTATGTGACGCGCGGCGAGAACACCACCACCATCAACGTCCACGACATCACGCTCAACGCGCGCTATAACGCCGCGATCGACGCGGTGCGCGCGCCGGACGGCCGCATCGTCTGCCGCAACCCCGTGGCGGCGGCGTCCGGCTGCGTACCGTTCAACATCATCGGCGACAATCCGGCCGACCCGGCTGCATGGGCCTATATCGCCCCGCCGAACGGCCCGCGCCAGCACACCACGCAAAGCCAGGACGTGGCCAGCTTCAACATGAACGGCGAAGCGTTCGAAGGCTGGGCCGGTCCCGTGCTGATGGCCTTCGGCGCCGAATACCGCCGCGAGAAATACCAGGTGCGCGGCGATTCGTATGGCGCCGGCGTCGACGACCTGTCGCCCAGCACCGCGCTGCATCCGGCCGATCCGATCCTGAACAGTACCGTCGGCAACAACTGGTACGCGGGGAATTACCACAACGGCGACGGCAGCTACAGCGTGCGCGAAGCCTACCTGGAACTGAACCTGCCGCTGCTCAAGTCGGATCGCTGGGGCGAGATCAACCTGAACCTGGCCGACCGGCCGATGAAGTACAGCACGGCGGGCAGCGTCAATACCTGGAAGGCCGGCGCGACCTGGCAGACCCCGATCGACGGACTGCGGCTGCGCGCCGTCACCTCGAAGGACGTGCGGGCGCCCAACCTCTCCGAGCTGTATGCCGCGCCGGTGGTCATCAACAATATCGTGCAATACCAGGGCAACACGATCACCGTTCAGCAGCGCACGGTGGGCAACACCAACCTGCGGCCGGAAGTCGCGCGCAACAACTCGTTCGGCGTCGTGCTGTCGCAGCCTTCGTGGGCACGCGGCTTCTCGGCCTCGGTCGACTACTTCGACATCAAGGTGACCGACGTGATCTCGGCACTGACGGCGCAGCAGGAAGTCGACCTGTGCGTGGCCGGCAACCAGGAGATCTGCGGCGCGGTGGTACTCGACACCCCTGGCAACAACTCGGTCACGCTGCAGAACTTCAACCTCGCGTCACTTGAAACCAAGGGCGTGGACATCGAAGGCGCCTACCGCGCCAACCTGGCGGACTGGAACCTGCCGGGCCGCTTCACGGTGCGCGCGCTGGCCACCCGCACGCTGAACTTCATCACCAATTCCGGCGTGGTCGGCACGATCCCCAGCGAGGGCGCAGGGGTCAACCTGGGCGGCACGCCGAAGTGGAAGCTGCTGGCCCAGCAGACCTGGGAAAACGACCGCATGAGCTTTACGCTGAGCCAGCGCTGGTTCTCCGACGGCGTGTACAGCAACGAGTACATCGAGTGCCAGACCGGCTGTCCGGCGTCGACGATCATCCATCCGACGATCGCCGACAACAAGATGAAGGGCGCCACCTACGTCGACTTCGGCGGCAGCTACAACTTCTCGAAGGCCTTGCAGGTCTACTTCAAGATCGACAACCTGGCCGACCGCGATCCGGAACCGGCACCGCAGACCAACGCCAGCTTCGCGATCAACCCCACGCTGTACGACGTGGTGGGCCGTACCTACCGCATCGGCCTGCGCGGCACCTACTGACGGGCCGCGCACGTGTGGAACCTGCTTTCCGTCCTGCTGGCGGTCGGCCTGCTGACGCTGCTGATCGCCTGGGGCAAGGTGCAGCCGCTGCTGGCCTTCGTGGTGGCGGCGCTGGTGGCCGCCCTGCTGCTCGGCGTACCGCCGGCTCGCATTCCGGCGATGATCGAGAAAGGCATCGGCGACCTGCTCGGCTCACTGGTGGTGACCATCTGCCTGGGCGCCGTGTTCGGCAAGCTGATCGCCGACAGCGGTGCCGCGCGGCGCATCGCCACCTGCCTGATCGCGTCGCTGGGGCCGCGCCGGCTGCCGGCGGCGCTGACGATCACCGGCTTCGTGGTCGGCATCCCGCTGTACTACAACGTCGGCTTCGTGCTGCTGGTGCCGCTGATCTTCTCGCTGGTCTACCAGTCGGGGCGGCCGGCGGTGGCGCTGGCGATTCCCGTGCTGGCCGGGCTGTCGATCGCGCATGGTTTCCTGCCGCCGCATCCATCGCCGGTGGCGCTGGTGGCGGCCGTGCATGCCGACATGGGCACCACGCTGCTGTATGGACTGATCGTGGCGATTCCCACGCTGATCCTGTCCGGCCCCGTGTTCGCCACGACGCTCAGGCGCATCCGCGGCGAACCGGCGCAGATCTTCCGCAGTGCCGAGGTGCCGGACAGCGAGCTGCCGGGCGTCTTCAACAGTTTCGCCACCGCGCTGCTGCCGGTGGTGCTGCTGGGCGCGACGACGCTGCTGACGATGGCGCGGCCGGCGCTGGGGCCATCGCTGGCGGTGCTGTCCAACCCGCTGATCGTGATGCTGCTGTCGTACGGCGTCGCCATCGTCACGCTCGGGCTGGCGCGCGGCTGGAACCTGGCGCGCGTGATGCAGGGCCCGGGCGAGGCGATGCGGGAAATCGCGCCGATCCTGCTGATCATCGCCGGCGCCGGCGCGCTCAAGCAGGTGCTGGTGGAAACCGGCGTCGGCGCGCAGCTGGGCGCCCTGCTGGCCGATACGCCGGTGCCGCCGCTGGTGCTCGGCTGGCTGGTGGCCACGCTGATCCGCATCTGCCTCGGTTCGGCCACGGTGGCCGGCGTCACCGCCGCCGGCATCGTCGAACCGCTGGTGCGCAGCACCGGCGTGGACCCGAACCTGATGGTGCTGGCGGTCGGCGCCGGCAGCCTGATGTGCAGCCACGTCAACGATTCCGGCTTCTGGATGTTCAAGGAATATTTCGGGCTGTCGCTGCGCGACACCTTCCGCTCGTGGACGCTGATGGAAACACTGGTCGGCACCTTCGGGCTGCTGTTCGTGTTGCTGCTGTCGGCGGCGCTTGGTTGATGGACGAATACAACAACAGGAGACAGGCATTGAATACCCAGCTCTTACAGGCCGCCACGCTGGCAGCCACCCTGGCGGCCAGCGTGGCGCCATCCGCCGCGCAGGCAGCTTCCGTTTCCGCTTACCAGACGATGCCGGAAGACGGCCGCGCCGTCATCGCCCAGGCCAAAGGCGACGGCACGACCGACGATACGGCGGCGCTGCAGGCGGCCCTCGACAAGGCATCCAACGATGAACAGGGCGGCATCGTCTTCCTGCGGTCCGGCCGCTATCGCCTGACCCGCACGCTGCGCATCCCGCTGGCGGTGCGCCTGTATGGCGTGGGCGCCACCCGCCCCGTGTTCGTGCTGGCGCCGAAGACGCCCGGCTTCCAGAAAGGCGTGGCGAACATGGTGATCTTCACCGGCGGCGACCAGTACCGGGTCGGCAAGGTGCCGATGCCGGTGCCGAGCGCGGTGCCGTTCGACCCGGAAAACAAGCCGGTGCGCGACGCCAATTCGTCGACCTTCTATTCGGCGCTGTCGAATGTCGACTTCGAGATCGGCGAGGGCAACCCGGCCGCCGCGGCGGTGCGCATGCACACCGCGCAGCACTCGAACCTGTCGCACATCGACTTCCACATCGGCTCGGGACTGGCCGGCGTCTACCACGTCGGCAACGTCGCCTACAACCTGCGCTTCTACGGCGGCCGCTACGGCATCCTGGCCGAGAAGACGTCGCCTGCGTGGCAGTTCACGCTGATGGACTCCACCTTCGACGGCCAGCGCGACGCGGCGATCCGCGAGCACGAAGCCGGCCTGACGATGGTCAATGTCGACATCCGCAACACGCCGGTCGGCGTGGAGATCGACCGCGGCTACGGCGACTGGCTGTGGGGCAAGGACGTGCGCTTCGAGAACGTCTCGAAGGCGGCACTCATTGTCAGCAACGAGAACAATGTCTACACACAGGTCGGCTTCGAGAACGCCATCGCCAGCAACGTGCCCGTGTTCGCCCGCTTCCGCGACAGCGGCAAGGCGCTCGAGGGCAAGGGCCGCGACTACCGCGTCGACGCGTTCAACTACGGGCTCACGCTGGACAAGCTCGGCGAACCGGGCAAGTTCGCGACCAACTACAAGACCTCGGCGCTTTCCGCCGCCGCGCCGGCGCGTACCCGCGCCCTGCGCCTCCTGCCACAGTCGAAGGAATGGGTCAACGTGAAAACCCTGGGCGCCGCCGGCAACGGCACCACCGACGATACCGCCGCGCTCCAGAAAGCCATCGACAGCCACCGCGTGGTGTACCTGCCGCTGGGCTTCTACGTGGTCAACGACACGCTCCGCCTGAAGCCGGACACCGTGCTGGTGGGCCTGCACCCGGGTCTGACGCAGCTGCTGATCCCGAACGGCTCGCCGAAGTACCAGGGCGTGGATGCGCCGAGGGCGCTGCTGGAAAGCGCGCGCGGCGGCGATGCCATCGTCTCCGGCATCGGCCTGGCGACCGGTGAAGTCAACCCGCGCGCCGTGGCGCTGCTGTGGCGCGCCGGCGAGCAGTCGCTGGTCGACGACGTGCGCATCCAGGGCGGCCACGGCACCCGCCTGTACGACGGCAGCCGCGCCGACCCGTACAAGAAGGACGCCAAGTTCGACACCACCGCCCACTGGGACCGCCAGTACCCCAGCGTGTGGGTGACCGACGGCGGGGGCGGCACGTTCTCCGGCATCTGGTCGCCCAGCGGCTACGCGCAGTCCGGCTTCCACGTTTCCAACACGAAGACGCCGGGCCACGTGTATGAACTGTCGGCCGAGCATCATGTGCGCGCCGAGATCGTGCTCGATGGCGTGGAAAACTGGGAATTCCTCGCGCCGCAGACCGAGGAGGAAGTTCGCGACGGCATGGATGCGGTATCGCTGGAGATCCGCAATTCAAGGAACATCCTGTTCGCCAACTACCATGGCTACCGCGTGACCCGTTCGCTGAAACCGATGCCGGCCGCGGTGCTGATCAGCAATTCGTCGGACATCCGCTTCCGCAACGTGCACGTGAACGGCGAGAGCGGCTTCTCCACCTGCGACGACAACGGCTGCACCACGTACCTGCGCGCGTCGAAGTATCCGTACGAGAATGCCATCCGCGACGTGACGAACCGGCTCGAAGTGCGCGAGCGCGAATTCGCGGTGTTCGACTACACCGGCCGCCAGAAGGAGGCGCCGCCCGCACAGGGCAAGGTCGAGAAGCTGGAAACGGGCTTCTGGTCGATCGCCGGCGCGGCCGTGGATGCGGCGGGCAAGCTGTATTTCGTCGACCGCCACTGGCGCCGCATCCATGCGTACAGCCCGGAACGGGGGCTGGAAGTCGTGCGCGACGCCCCGCTCGACCCGGTCAACCTGGCGATCGACAATAGCGGCAACGTGATCGTGCAATCCTCGTTCGGCCCGCAGGCCTCGGTGTATGCGTTCAAGCCGGGAACACCGGGTACCGACGTCACGATGATCAAGCCGACACCGGTGAAGGCCGGCGCCGGGGCAGGTTCCAGGGCGCGCGTGGCCATCCCCGTCAACTTCTGGCAGAACGGCGAGTTCCGCGACCAGCTGAATCCGGATACCTACGAATTCACCACGCTGGCCGAGATGTTCGCCCGCGACGCGGCCATCCCGAAGGCGCAGGAATACGTGTCGCCGGACGGTTCGCTAGTCTTGCCGGCCTACCGCGTGCTGCGCCAGGGCCCGCCCGATCACCTGGGCTGGCGCTGGTCGGATGCCCTGAACACGCACGGCTTCGTCAGCGGGCGGATCGGCGAACGGGTGGTGTTCACCAACGGTTCCGAGAACCGCACGTTCAGCGGCGTGGTCGGGGCCGGCGGCGCGCTGACGGACCTGAAACAGGTGGCCGACCGCGGCGGCGAGAGCGCGGCGGTGGATGGCGACGGCAACGTGTACGTGGCGAACGGCCAGGTATTCGTCTACGGCAAGGACGGCAAGCAGAGCGGCCGCATCGACGTGCCGGAACGCCCGCTGCAGCTGATCTTCGGCGGGCCGGACAAGCGCACGCTGTACATCCTCACGCACCACAGCCTGTACTCGACGCGGATCTGAGCCATGCCCATGAAGCTCCCGACGAGGTTCTTCCCTGCCCTGCTGCTGGCCTTCGCGTGCACCGGCGCGCTGGCCCAGCAGGGCTCTTTCCCCCTCTGGCCGGACGGCGCGCCCGGCTCCGAAAAACGCCGCGGCGAGCCTGAAACCGTGA
Organism: Pseudoduganella sp. jia 9; assembly: GCF_055502615.1. Taxonomy (NCBI): domain Bacteria; kingdom Pseudomonadati; phylum Pseudomonadota; class Betaproteobacteria; order Burkholderiales; family Oxalobacteraceae; genus Pseudoduganella; species Pseudoduganella sp. jia 9. The sequence goes on from NZ_JBUPWE010000003.1 coordinate 354,222, forward strand.
AGGATGGCGTCTACTTCAGCAACGTGCACGATCCGTCGCTGACCGTGCTGCGCGCCGATCCGCGGCACGCGAACGGCGCGGCGATGATCGTCGTGCCCGGCGGCGGGCACCGCATGCTGGTGTTCCAGAACGAAGGCGTGGCCGCGGCGAAGAACCTGAACCGCGCCGGCGTCACCGCCTTCGTGCTGAAGTACCGGCTGGCGCGCGATGGCGATTCCGGCTACACGATCGAAGGCGACGGCGCGGCCGACCTGCGGCGCGCGGTGCGCTGGGTGCGCACCCATGCGGCCGACTACGGCGTCGATCCGGCGCGGATCGGCGTGATGGGCTTCTCGGCGGGCGGCGAGCTGGTCTCGCTGGTCGCCGACAGTCCGGAACCGGCCGGCTTCGTGGCGCGCGATGCCGTGGATCGCGCCAGCGCCAGGCCGGACTTCCAGGTGCTGGTCTACCCCGGCCCGCTGGGCGTGCCGGCCAGTGCCGTCAAGGGCGCGCCGCCGGCGTTTCTCGTTGCCGGCTCGCGCGACACCTGCTGCATGCCGCCGACCATCGCGCTGTACCAGCAACTGGTGGCGGCCGGCGTCTCCGCCGAGCTGCACCTGTATGCCGATACCGACCACGCGTTCAACGTGGGCCAGCGCGGCGAGCGCATCTCGCTGCAGCACTGGCCCGACCGGCTGTCCGACTGGCTGGCCGATGGCGGCTGGCTGGTGCCGCGCGGCGGCCGGGCACCGGAAGGCGTGCCGGCTCCGTGAGCCGGCGCATGCCAACTTCGAGGAGACCGATGAAGCACGCACTGACGACCCTGGCCGCGGCATGCACGCTGCTGGCCGCCGGCGCCAGCCACGCCGACAGCCAGTTCAAGCTGCTGGTGCTGGCGATGCCCGGCAAGTACCACTATGAATACATCCCGATTGCACGCGACAGCCTGGAACGGCTGGCGAAGCTGCACTCGTTCGAATTCACGTACACCAACAAGCCCGCCGTGTTCGACGGCGACCTGCAACAGTACGGCGCGGTGATGTTCCTGAACACGCCGGGAGAGGAACTGAACCCGGCGCAGCGCGCGAAGTTCGAGGCCTACATGCGCGGCGGCGGCAATGCGATCGTCGTGCACCGCGCGGCGATCACCCCGCCGAACGGGTGGGTTTGGTATGAAAAGCTGGTGGGCCGCAGCGTCGGCCCCCATCCGATGCTGCAGACCGGCGTCGTCACCGTCGTCGACAAGGGCTTCCCCGCCACCTTCGGGTTGCCGGACCGGTGGATCTGGAGCGACGAGTTCTATGTCACCACCAATCCGTACAACGTGAAAATCAGCACGGTGCTGGGCGTGGACGAAAGCAGCTACGACCCGACGAAGATCTGGCCGGGCCAGTCGGTGCAGGGGATGGGCCCGGACCATCCGATCGCGTGGTACCACCACGTCGAAAAGGGCCGCGTGTTCGTCACCACGCTGGGGCACAACGGCGAGATGTACCGCGACCCGCAATACCTCGGGCACCTGATGGGCGGCATCTACTGGGCGGTCACGGGCAAGGGGCAGGTGCCCGCGCAAGCTGCGCAACCGGCGAAGACGCGGTAGCTGGCGGGGAAAACCTTGCTCTTTAAATGGGGTTCGTACCCAAGTGGGGTACGTCCCCATTTAAAAGCAACTTTCCCTAAAAACAGGGTCCGTCCCCATTTTTCGGGCAACTTTCTTCAACGGCAGCATAATTTTCCGCTAGTTAAGCGTTTTTGCTACTATCTCACGCTTGGACAAACTTTTTACCCGAGCGCGCGATCCGATGCCACAACTGCACCCCTGCCCCGACGACGACGGCAATCCCGTCGTCATCCGCATGCCTTCCACGCCGACCGCGCTCGCCGCATGGCAGGAACCGGCGCGGCTTGCCACGGTGCTTCCCGGCGGCGCCCTGCCCGATGCGGTCAACGGCATTGCGCTGGCGCCATGGGCCGCTGCACCGGACAGCGCGGCGGGATGGGCGGCGCTGGCCGGCCATGCGCTGCTGGAAGAGCCGCCGTTCGTGCTGCCGGACGGCATGCGCGCCGCGGCGGGCGCGGTGATCGTCGAGGATGACGGGCGCGTGTGGCTGGTCGCCCCGTCGAACCGCTTCGGCGGCTACAGCGCCACGTTCCCGAAAGGGCGTGCCGATTCCGGCGCCAGCCTGCATTGCACCGCGATCCGCGAGACATTCGAAGAGGCGGGACTGCAGGTGCAGCTGGTGGCCTTCCTTGCGGACTGCCGCCGCACGCTGACCTACACGCGCTACTACATCGCCCGCCGCATCGGCGGCACGCCGGCCGCGATGGGCTGGGAGACGCAAGCCGTGCACCTGGTTCCCATCGCGCAGCTGGAGCGCGTGGCGACGCACCACAACGATTTCCCGGTGATCAAGGCGGCGCGGGACTGGATCGAGACGTACTTGCGCTGAAGCCCGCACCGGTCACGCCGCCACCCGCGCCGCCTGGTCGCCGGGCTGCCGCAGCATCCGGTCCAGCAGTTCGATCCAGTGCCCGACCGGCACCGCGGTGCCGCCCTGCAGGTGGCCCTGGCAGCCGATATTGGCGGACACGATCTCACCGGCCCCCGTGGCGTGCAGCGCCGCCAGCTTGCGCTCGCGCAGCTGGGTGGACAGTTCCGGCTGCAGCAGCGAATAGGTGCCGGATGAGCCGCAGCACAGGTGGCTGTCGGCGCACAGCCGCACATCGACGCCCACCGCGCGCAGCAGGCCTTCCACCTTGCCGCGGACCTGCTGGCCGTGCTGCAGCGTGCATGGCGGGTGGAACGCCACCGGGTGTGCCCGGCCCGCGGCATTGCGCCCGCCGACCTTCTCCACCAGCTCGGCCTGCAGTTCGCACAGGATCTCGCTGACATCGCGGGTCAGCGCCGAGATGCGCGCGGCCTTGTCCGCGTAGGCGGCGTCGTGGCGCAGCAGGTGCCCGTATTCCTTGACGGTGACGCCGCAGCCGGACGACGTCATCACGATCGCCTCGGCGCCCCCCTCCACCAGCGGCCACCACGCATCGATATTGCGGCGCATGTCGTCGAGCCCACCGGCCTGGTCGTTCAGGTGGTAGCGGATCGCGCCGCAGCAGCCGGCCTTCGGCGCAATGGCCAGGCCGATCCCCAGCGCATCGAATACGCGCGCCGTGGCGGCATTGATGTTCGGCGCCATCGCCGGCTGCACGCAGCCATCGAGCAGCAGCATGGTGCGGGCGTGCCGGGCCGTTGGCCACCGGCCCGCGGGTGCCGGCCGCGCCACCTTGCCGCGCAGCGCGGCAGGCAGCACAGGCCGCAGCCACTGGCCGGCCTTCATTGCCGGCCTGAAGATCCAGCCGCGCGGCAGCACCTCGCGCAGCAGCGTCCGGGCGGCGCGCTGCGCGGCGGGCCGCGGCACCTGCCGCTCGACGATGGCGCGCCCGATATCGAGCAGCCGGCCATACTGCACGCCGGACGGGCACGTGGTTTCGCAGTTGCGGCACGTCAGGCAGCGGTCCAGGTGCAGTTGCGTGCCCGGCCCGGCGGCGGCTCCCTCCAGTACCTGCTTGATCAGGTAGATGCGCCCGCGCGGGCCGTCGAGCTCGTCGCCCAGCAGCTGGTAGGTCGGGCAGGTCGCGGTGCAGAAGCCGCAATGCACGCAGCTGCGCAGGATCGCTTCCGCCTCCTGCCCTTCCGGCGTGCCCTGGTACTCGGTGGCGAGATTGGTTTGCATGGTCAGAGGTCTCCGTACATGCGGCCCGGATTGAAGATGCCGGCCGGGTCGAACGCGTTCTTGAGGTTGCGGTGGATGGCATGGACGGCCGGCGCCAGCGGATGGAATACCTCGTGCCGGGCCGTACCGCGGTACAGCGTGGCGTGGCCGCCGTGCCGTGCCGCCAGCGCACGGATGGACTCCTGCGCATCGTCTGAGCGCAGCCAGCGCTGGCCGCCGCCCCATTCGATCAGTTGTGCCGTGCCGGGGGCCAGCGGGGGCGCCATCGTGGGGACCGACAGGCGCCACAGCGGCGTGGCGGGGTCGCCGGTGAAGAAGCCGTGGCGCTGCTCGCGCACATCGTGCCAGAACGCGCCGGCGGCCGCGTCAGGCAAGGCGTCGCCGCCGATGCGGCGCGCGGCGGCCGCCACCGCCGCCGCGGCGCCGGACAGGCGCACCGTCAGTTCGCCGGCGTGCCAGGCGCTGGCTGACACCGGCATCGGCTGGCCTGCCCACGCATTCAGGTGCCGCAGCGCCGCTTCCTCGTCGCATTCCAGGCGCAGGGTGGTTTCCATGGCCGGCCGCGGCAGCACCTTCAGCGAAACGTCCAGGATCAGCCCCAGCATGCCGAGCGAGCCCGCCAGCAGGCGCGACACGTCGTAGCCGGCGACGTTCTTCATCACCTGGCCGCCGAAGCGCAGCACTTCGCCCTGCCCGTTCATCAGGGTGGCGCCCAGCACGAAGTCGCGCACCGCGCCGGCAGCCTGGCGGCGCGGACCCGCCAGGCCGCTCGCGACGACGCCGCCGATGGTGGCGGCAGCGCCGAAATGCGGCGGTTCGAAGGCCAGCATCTGCCCTTGCGCGGCCAGGGCCGCCTCGATCTCGCGCAGCGGCGTGCCGCAGCGCGCGGTGATGACCAGTTCGGTGGGCTCGTAGCTGGCGATGCCGCGGTGCAGCGCCGTGTCCAGCAGCGCGCCGTGCGGCGTCCTGCCGTACCAGTCCTTGCTGCCGCCGCCACGGATGCGCAGCGGCGACCGGTTGCCGGCGGCCTCCAGCACGCGGGCGCGGAAGGTATCGAGCATGTCATGCATCTTGCGTTCCTTTCGCATGGCGGGTCAGCGGCGATTGCGCGAACCTGAACAGGCCGGCTTCCACCTTGCGCCGGCCATACTGCGCGCAGCGGTCCAGCGTGGGGATCGCCTTGTCCGGATTGAGTTGCCGCGCCGGGTCGAAGGCCCCCTTGACGGCGATGAACGCGGCGATCTCTTCGACGGTGAATTGCTCGCACATCGAATCGAGCTTCTCGATTCCCACGCCGTGTTCGCCGGTGATGGTGCCGCCGGCCGCCACGCACAGCGCCAGGATCGCTTCGCCGAAGGCCTCGGCGCGGGCGAATTCGCCGGGCGCGTTGGCGTCGAACAGGATCAGCGGATGCAGGTTGCCGTCGCCGGCGTGGAACACGTTGGCGCAGCGCAGCCCGTACTCGACGGCGAGCGCATCGATCCCTGTCAGCACTTCGGCCAGCTTGCGGCGCGGGATGGTGCCGTCCATGCAGTAGTAGTCGGGCGAAATGCGGCCGGCGGCGGGAAACGCGTTCTTGCGGCCCGACCAGAACCGCAGCCGCTCGGCTTCGTCGCGCGAGACGGCGATGGCGGTGGCGCCGGAGCGTGCCAGCACGGCGCTCATGCGGCCGATTTCCTCTTCCACCTCTTCCGGCAGGCCATCCGATTCGCACAGCAGGATGGCCGCCGCCTCGGTATCGTAGCCGGCACGCACGAACGGCTCGACCATGCGCGCGCTGGTGCGGTCCATCATTTCCAGCCCGGCCGGGATGATGCCCGCCGAGATCACGTCGGCCACCGCGTCGGCGCCCTGCACCACGCTGTCGAACGAGGCCATGATGACGCGCGCCTGCGGCGGCTTCGGCACCAGCTTCACGGTGGCTTCGGTGACCACGCCGAGCATCCCTTCGGAACCGATGAACACGGCCAGCAGGTCCAGCCCGGGCGCATCGGGCGCGCAACCGCCCAGTTCGACGATGTCGCCGTCGGCATTCACCATGCGCACGCGCAGCACGTTGTGCAGGGTAAGGCCGTACTTCAGGCAATGCACGCCGCCGGAATTCTCGGCGATGTTGCCGCCGATCGTGCAGGCGATCTGCGATGACGGATCGGGCGCGTAATACAGCGCATGGCCGGCGGCCGCTTCGGAAATCGCCAGGTTGCGCACGCCCGGCTGCACGGTGGCCGTGCGGGCCTGCGCGTCGATGGCGACGATGCGGCTCATCTTCGCGGTCGACAGCACGATGCCTTCGGCAACCGGCATCGCGCCGCCGGACAGCCCGGTGCCCGCGCCGCGCGGCACGATCGGCACGCCCAGGCCGCAGCAGGCGCGCAGCACGGCCACGACCTGGGCCTCGTTTTCCGGCAGGGCCACCGCCAGCGGCAACTGGCGGTAAGCGGTGAGGCCGTCGCACTCGTAGGGACGGGTATCCTCTTCGTCGAACAGCAGGCAGTGCGGCGGCAGTACGGCATGCAGGGCGGCGCGCAGGGCGGCAACCGTGGCGCCGCGGCGGCCGGCCATCGAGCCGCTCATTGCACTCATTGCACTATCGTGATCGGGGGCATTCATCAGGCGTCTCCTGCTGGCTTTTTTTCACTGGAGCCAGTGTAGCGGCAGGACGCCGGTGCAAGCGGTGAAAAGTATTAACCGCTGCATCCGATATTTTTCACCCCCCGGCGTAGGCCGCCAGCAGCCAGTCGACGAACAGCTGCACTTCCGGCCGCAGCCGGGTGCCCTGGTCGTACACCACGTAGTAGGCGTGCGGGGGCGAGGCCAGCCGGATGTCGAACAGCTCGACCACCTCGCCCCTGTCGATCATCTCCTGCGCGAAATGCTGCCGCGTGAGGCCGACGCCCTGCCCCAGCCGCACCGCTTCCAGCAGCAGGCCGAGATCGTCGATGCGCACGCCGGTGGCGGGTTCAGGCCAGTCCAGCCCGGCCACGTCGAACCACGACTTCCAAGGTTCCAGCGCGGAGCGCAGCAAGGTGGCCTTCGCCAGCTCGGCCGGGCTGGCGATGCCGCCGATACGCTCCAGGTAGGCCGGGCTGGCCACCACGAAGGCAGGCTCTTCCATCAGTTTGACCGTTTCCAGGTCGGGATACCTGCCGGCGCCGAAGCGCACTTCCAGGTCCGATTCGGACAGTGCCAGGTCGTAGAGCGGCACGGACAGGAACACGTCGACAGCGATGTCCGGGTGTGCAGCCGTGAACTCGGCCAGGCGCGGCAGCAGCAGGTAGCGGGCAAAGGTGGGCGGCACGGTGATCTTGATGCGCGGCTGTGCCGGCGGCGCGCGGCCCGGCATCGGGAAATCCGTCAGCGTCTGCAGCGCGGTGCAGACCACTTCCAGGTAGCTGCGGCCGAACGGTGTGAGCGCCGGCGCCCGGCCGTCGCGGATGAACAGGCGGTCGCCGACGAACTCTTCCAGCAGGCGGATGCGGTGCGACAGCGCGGAGGGCGTGATGCACAGCTGGTTGGCGGCCACGGCGAACGAGCCGGCTTGCGCCGCGGCTTCGAAGGCGACCAGCGCGTGAACGGGGGGGAAGCGTTTTGCCATGGCGGTCCGGGAGTGATTCGTTCTTCGGGAACGCCGAAACGCCCGTCCCTGCCGGCACGGGCGTTGGGCGTCCGGCCAGCCATTTTAATGGGGAATCATCCCCGTGAACACATAGGCCTGCAACACCGTCATGATGCCGACGATGACGGCGAAGAACAGGCTGTGCTTGAGCGTGAAGCGGAACAGTTCCGATTCACGGCCCACCAGGCCGGTAGCCGCGCAGGCCACGGCGATGGACTGCGGCGAGATCATCTTGCCGGTGACGCCGCCGGTGGTATTGGCCGCCACCATCAGCGTGTCGGACACGCCGATCTGGTGCGCCGTGGTGCTCTGCAGTGAGCAGAACAGCGCGTTCGACGATGTATCGGACCCGGTGAGGAACACGCCCAGCCAGCCCAGGAACGGCGAGAAGAACGGGAAGGCCACGCCGGTACCGGCCAGTACCAGGGCCAGCGTTGATGACATGCCCGAGTAATTGGCGACGAAGGCGAACGCCAGCACCAGGCCGATCGACAGCACGGGCCGGCGCAGTTCCACCAGCGTGTCCCGGAAGGCGCGCAGGCCGTCGGCCGGCTTCATGCCGAGCAGGATCATCGAGACGATGCCGGTGATCAGAATCGGCGTGCCGACCGCGGACAGGATGTCGAGCTTGTAGACGGCCTCATACGCCTTGGGCACGGTGACGATCGGCGCGGTCTTGATGACCATGCCGTCGAGGTAGGGCACGTGCACCTTCAGCACCGTCCAGGCCAGCGGGCCGCTGGTGAACAGCGCCTTGAAGAACGGCAGGCTCCATACGGTGACGATGGCCGTCAGGATGCCGAACGGCGCCCAGGCGCGCACCGTCTGCGCCAGCGTGTACGGCGAGCGGGTGCGGCCGGCCAGCTGGCCGCCGCCGAAGCCGAAGCCGTTGCCGGAGGTCTTGCCGGACAGCGCAGCCGCGCCGCCCGCCGCCACCACGCCGCAGGCGGCATTCTTGGCGGTGGCCGGCTGCCAGACCTTCAGCAGCAGGGTCAGCGACACCAGGCTGACCAGCGCGGACGTGATGTCCGGCAGTTCCGGGCCGATGAAGTTGGAGGTGAAGTACTGCGTGACGGCGAAGCTGCCGCCGGCCACCAGCGCGCCCGGCCACACTTCCTTCACGCCGCGCAGGCCGTCCATCATGAAGACCAGCCAGAACGGCACGAACAGCGACAGCAGCGGCAGCTGGCGTCCCGCCATCGCGCCGATGTGCATCGCGTCGATGCCGGTCACCTGCCCTGCCACGATGATCGGAATGCCCATCGCGCCGAAGGCCACCGGCGCGGTATTGGCGATCAGGCACATGCCGGCCGCGTACAGCGGGTTGAAGCCCAGGCCAACCAGCAGCGCGGCGGTGATCGCCACCGGCGCGCCGAAACCGGCGGCGCCTTCCAGGAATGCCCCGAACGAAAAGCCGATCAGCAGCATCTGCAGGCGCTGGTCGTCGGTGATCGACAGGATCGACGCGCGGATCACCGCCAGCTGGCCGGTACGGTCGACAACCTTGTACAGGAACACGGCGGTGATGATGATCCACGCGATGGGCCACAGGCCGTAGGCGAATCCATAGCCGGCCGACGCCAGCGCCTGCGGCACCGGCATGCCATAGGCGAATACCGCCACGACCAGCGCAAGCCCCAGCGTGACGGCGCCCGCCACGTGGCCTTTCATCCGCAGCACCGCGAGGGCCAGGAAGAAGAAGATGATGGGAACGGCGGCGGCCAGGGCGGAGAGCCCCAGGCTGCCGAGCGGTGCATAGACTTGGTTCCAGACCTGCATGGTGTGCTCCTCCAGACGATTGGTTTTATGTTATGTCGGAGGAAAGTGTACGGCGGGCCACGGCGCCAAAACCGCCGCCGGCCGGTGAAATGAATTGACGCCAGAAGTGAAAATCTTTCACCGGTGCCGGCACACAGTGTCAGCCGGCTGTAAGGAGCCGGCTGACACTATGTGCCGGCGCCATGCCGGACAGGGTATCGAAGTGGATCACCTGCGCGCCGAGCGCGGCGATGAAATCGGCGTCATGGGTCGACACGAGGATGGTGCCGCGCTGGCATGCGGCCTTGATCAGGCCGGCCAGCACGTCGCGCGCCGCCACGTCCAGGCCATTGCTGGGCTCGTCGAACAGCATGACCAGCGGCGCGCCGATCCACGCGGCGGCAAGCATGGTTTTCTTCTGCGTGCCCAGCGACATGTCAGCGAAGCGGGTGTCGAGGTGCGCCGCCAGTCCCAGCCGCTGCGCGATGTCCAGCACATCGGCCTCCAGTTTGCAGCCCTTGGCCCAGGCGACGAACTGCAGGAACTCGTGGCCGCGCATGAACGGATATACCGGGCATTCATCCGGTACATAGGACAGGCAGGACTTCGCGGCCAGCGGTGCATCGGCCAGCGAATGCGGCCCGATATGGATAGTGCCGCCGTCGGGCTCGACGATGCCTGCCAGCAGGCGCAGCAACGTCGATTTGCCGATGCCGTTGGGGCCGCGCAAGGCGTGGACGCCTGGCGCGAAGCGCCCGCTGGCCCCTTGCAGGACGGTCTTGTTGCCGAACGATTTATCGAGATCACTGAAAGTCAGCACGTTTGCTCCTGGAGTAGCGTCAATGCACAGGCCGTGCCCCACAGCGCGGCGATGACCGAACCGAGGACCACCGCCTGCCGTTCGGCATGCACCTGCGGCAGGCGCAACACCCCGATCAGGCCAATGAATGCCGCCCCCAGCACCAGTACCGGCAGGAGCCGCTGCGGCTGATGGAACGCCACGACACCGCCAATGGCCAGGGCAAACGGCGCGCCGGCCAGCATCAGGACCAGGTGATCGAACCTGCGCGCCCAGTTCAGTGGCAGCGGCAACCCGGCCACCAGGGGCGATGCCGCACGGTGTGCCATCTGCAGGTCGCGGTACAGGCCGCTGATCACCAGTGCGACGATGGCCAGCGTGATCACGGCAAGGCCGCCGATGCGGCCGTCGTATTCCCACACCGCCATGAGACCGAGCGCCGCCGCGGTGACGGCGCACGCGGCGGCCAGCTTGCCCAGCGTTTGCGCCGGCGCCTGCCGGATCAGGTAGTTCAGCGGGATGAATGCGGCAGGATGCAGGCGCGCCGGCGCAGCTTTCCGCGCGACGTGAAATGCCCAGCGCCGGACGGCATCCAGGAATGGCTGGAACAATGGACCGGAAAGGTGCCGTCCGGCCAGCCACGCGCACGGCAGCGTGGCCGCCAGCAGGATGGCCTGCATCGACGGGCTGGCGCCTGGCGCGGCGGCCAGCGGGACGTCGGACAGCGCGATCGCACCCAGCCGGGCATAGCGGCGATCGAGGCAGGCCAGTTGTGCGGCCGCCGCCAGGATCACCAGATGCGCGACGAACAGGCCGTGAAGCGCGAACGCCAGAGCGCCATCCCGGGCGAAAAACCAGACCAGGGCTGCCGCCGGCAGCAGAAGCAGCGGACTGTTCGCGGCAAGCAGGACGAGCATGTCGGCCAGCCGGGCCTGCCGCGCGGGCATGGGCAGCGATCGTGCATAGGCCATGAATTCCCCGCCGCCGATCTGGCGGCGCTGCATCAGCACCCAGATCGCGGCAAGCGCCTGATACAGGCACAGGCAGGAAAGCCGCCACCCGGTTCCGAGCCCGGGCGACAGCAACGCGATCACCGGCCATCCCAGCGATTCGACCTGCGTCAGCGCCGATGCGCCGGCCGGCGCGAGCACGGCCAATGCAAGCAGCAGTGCCTGCCACCGGCGGAGCAGCAGCCGCCCGGTGGAGACGGCATACCAGCGCAGGCGGCTACGCAGCAGGATCGAGGCCATCGGTCGGCGCTGCCGCGCTGGTCGTGGAAAGGTTCGCCGGACGGAAGGTCTGCATCGCAGTGAGTGAGCTCGGGGTTGGTACCGCAGCGGCGCCGCGGGATCTCGAACTTATCACACACCTCTTATCAAATCCTTAATATATTGCAGAAGCTGACCGCCAACCTGCGCCCCGCATCCCCTCGCATCCACGGCCACGCCGTCCGCGGCCGATGCCGGGTCGAACTGTCGCTAGATGACCGGCACGCCGCCGGTGACGGCGATCCGCGCGCCGGATATATAGCTGCCGTCGTTCGATGCCAGCAGCACGTAGGTGGGCGCCAGTTCGGCCGGCTGGCCGGGCCGCTTCATCGGCACCTGCTGGCCGAAGCTCTCCACCTGTTCGGGCGGCATGGTGGACGGGATCAGCGGCGTCCAGATGGGGCCCGGGGCCACCGAATTCACGCGGATGCCCTGTTCCGCCAGCAGCTGCGCCAGGCCGCCGCTGAAGTTGACGATGGCGCCCTTGGTCGCCGAATACGCCAGCAGCTTGGGCTTGGGCGTATCGGCGTTGACGGAGGCGGTATTGATGATCGACGAACCCGGCTGCATGTGCGGCACGGCCGCTTTGCACAGGTGGAACATCGCGGTGATGTTGGTCTGGAACGTGTAATCCCATTCCTCGTCGGGAATCTCGTCCAGCGACTCGCGGGTCATCTGGAAGGCGGCATTGTTGACCAGCACGTCGATGCGTCCGAATGCCTCCACCGCCCTGGCGATGACGGCGCGGCAGTGCGCCGGATCGGCCAGGTCGCCGCGCACCAGTACCGCCTTCCTGCCCGCCTCCTCGACCCACCGGGCCGTTTCGCGGGCATCGTCGTCTTCGTTCAGGTACGAAATCAGCACGTCCGCGCCTTCGCGCGCAAAGGCGATCGCCACCGCGCGGCCGATGCCGCTGTCGGCACCTGTGATCACGGTGGCCTTGTCCTGCAGCTTGCCCGCGCCGCGGTAGCTGGTTTCGCCGTGGTCGGCGGCCGGGCGCATCTGCTGTTCGGTGCCGGGTGGCTGCTGCTGTTGTGCTGGCTGTTGCGTTGCTTGTTGCGATGGCTGTGACATGGTCTTCTCCTGTGATGACATCAAAAGAAGGGCATCACTATAAGGAGCTGGCAAAGATGCGGTGCACGCTTGAAGACCGGAAACTGCGTGCACCGCCCTTTCCCGTCAGCGCATGTCGAACTGCAGGGTTGCCGCAGGGAGGCCGGGCGCCGTCGCCGTCAGCGTGCCGGTGCCCGGTTCGCCGGTCGACTGCACGATCACCTGGGCCCAGCCATTGAACAGGCTGCGCCGCCATGGCGCGGCGGCCGTGGTGACGCGCACGCTGCCCCAGCGGCTTGTGCCGGCCGAGCGGTCGTACAGCCCGGCCACGCCGTCGGGCGGCGTGGGCAGCACGTAGGCCAGGCTGTTCCGGTCGCGCAGCTGTGCCGCGTCGAGCAGCACGGCCGGGCTGCCGTCGACCACGTGCGGCGTCGCCAGCCGGCCATTGACATGCACCTGCTGGGCCGGATCGAGCCTGTCGAGGAACAACATGGCGCTCTGGCCGGCAGTGAGTAGCGGACGGGCAAACTCCCCGCGCAGCACCATGTAGGGCGTGCGCGCCGGCTGCCGCTCGGGCGGCAGCCATTGCGCCGGATCGCGCCAGCTTGCCATGTCGGCGTCGGGCGCCAGGCCGGCGGAGGCATCCGGCCCGTCCAGCGCCAGCGTGCGCCAGCCCGACAGCGGAACGAACGCGTGGCGCTCGGCCGGCCGGTCGGCTTCGTGCGATCCCGGATCGCCATTGCCCACGCCAATGATGCGCAGCGGCCCGCTGACCGCGAAATCGACACGGTCCGACGCGGTCGGCACCTGGCGCCCTTCGCGGTCGCGGACGTTGACCCACACGACGGCGATGGCGCGGCCATCGGCGGCAAGCCGGCCGGTATCGCCCGACAGATGGACGGTCGCGGGTGCGCCGGTGGTCGCCACCGCGGTGTCGGCCACTCTCGCGCCGCGCCGGTACGCCACGGCTTCCAGCCTGCCGGGCGCGTAGGGTACGCTCCAGCGCAGGTGCGAATCGCGTACCATCGGCTTGCGGCCCAGCGAACGGCCGTCCTGCAACAGTTCGACCTCGTCGCCATTGCTGTAGACGCGCACGTCGATGGCCTGTCCATCCCTGCCCGGCCAGTTCCAGTGCGGCAGGATGTGCACCACCGGCTCCGGCCGCCACCAGGCCTTCAGGTAGTAGGCGGTGTCCTTCAACACCCCGGTGGTGTCGGTCATGCCGAACTGCGACGATACCGCGGGCCAGCCGAACGGCGTGGTCTCGCCGCGGTAGTCGAAGCCGGTCCAGATGAACATGCCGGACATCCAGTCGCGCTCCCGCACGCGGCGCCAGCCTTCCTCGATACTCAGGCTGTTGCCCGGCCGGCCCTGGCGGTCGTAGGCGTTCAGGTGCACCCTGGCGCGCTCGTCGACATAGATGCCGCGCGTGGTGAGCGTCGAACCCTCCTCGCTCATGACGGCCGGCTTGCCGGGATGGGCGCGGTGGAAGGCGTCGACGTCGTGCTGGGCACCGTAGTTAAAGCCGATCACGTCGGCGCCGACCGACGTGCCGCGGCCGGACGAACTGGTGGCCACCGAGGTGCGGCGCGTCGGATCCAGCCGCTTGACGATGGCGTGCATCTGCTGCGCCAGGTGGGTGCCCAGCGGATTGCCTTCCAGCGCCCATTCCTCGTTCCCCACCGACCACAGGATCACGCTGGGATGGTTGCGGTCGCGCCGCACCAGGCGCTCCAGCTGAGAGACGATCTCGGGCGAGGTACCCATCATGCGATGTTCATCGATGACCAGCATGCCGAGGCGGTCGGCGGCATCCAGCAGCTCCGGGGTCGGCGGATGGTGGGCAGTCCGGTAGGCATTGACGCCGAACGATTTCAGCTGTTTCAGGCGCCAGTCCTGCAGGCCATCCGGCAGCGCCACGCCGACGCCGGCGTGGTCCTGGTGGTTGTTGGTGCCCTGCAGCTTGATCGGCTTGCCGTTCAGGGAAAAGCCCTTGTCCGGGTCGAACGACACGGTGCGGATGCCGAAGCGGGTGTCGTAGCTGTCGACGATCCGGCCGTCCAGCAGCAGCGTGGTGCGCAGCAGGTACAGGTGCGGGTCGTCGAGCGACCACAGGCGCGGTTTCGCCAGCGCCAGGCGCTGGCGGGAATCGCCCGTGGCGGCGGCGCCGACCGACAGGCCGGCGGCGCGGATATGCGCCAGCGTGCGCCCGTCCGCATCGAGGATGCGGTGCTCGACCGCGAAGCGCGCGGCCTGGCCGGCGTCGTTGCGCACGGTCAGGTCAACTTCGATGGCGGCGCGTCCGTCGGCCACGGTGGTTTTCACGAACGTGCCCCACTGTGCCACGTGCAGCGGCGCGGTCTTGGTCAGCCAGACGTGCCGGTAGATGCCGGCACCTTCATAGAACCAGCCCTCCTCCATCGTGGCGTCGACACGCACGGCGATCAGGTTGGTGCCGCCATAGTCGAGATAATCGGTAATGTCGTGGCGGAAGCCCGAATAGCCGCTGGGCTCACGGCCGATATAGTGGCCGTTGACCCAGACCACGCTGTCGCGGTAGGCGCCGTCGAATTCCAGCGCGATGCGTCGTCCCCGGTCGCTGGCCGGGATCTCGATGGTCTTGCGGTACCAGCCCACGCTGTTTTCCGGGAAGGCCCGGCCGATCGCCTTCGAGCCATGGTTGGTATTGCCGCGCGCATCGAACGGCAGTTCCACCGCCCAGTCGTGTGGCAGGTCGACCCGGCGCCAGCCGGCATCCTTGAAGCCCGGCGCGGCCGGGCCGTCGCCGTAGCCGGCCTTGGCAAAGAAGAACGCCCGCAGGCCATGGCCGAAATCCTGGCGGGCGTCATGGGCGTGGCCGTGGGCGAAGCGCCAATCCTGGTCGATATTGATGCGCTCGCGCGGTGCCTGCGCGCCGGCCGGCATCAGCCATGCAAACAACGACAGCGCCAGCAAGGCGCGCTTGAACGAATACCACATGCGGTCTCCGTGAATGAGTAAATGGTTCGGCAATGCAGGGCCGGCTTCGGGAAAAATAGCGCCCCGAGGGGCGCCGAAGAGGAGACACGGTGCGAACTGGATCTTATCGGGGGCGCAGGTGCAGCACCACCACGCCGTGCGCCGGCACATTCATGGCATACGGCCTGGCGGTGTCGCCGGTGGCGCCGCTCCACAGTTCGGTGAAGCTGTGGCGCACCTTGCCGAAGTGGACCTGGTTGTGAGTGAATTCATCCTTCAGTTCATGCTCGTTCCAGTCGAACCGGTAGCTGCGCGCCTTGTCGGCCCGGTTCAGGAACATCAGCGCCCACTCGCCGTTGGCCAGCGGCTTGGCATACATGTCGAGCTGGCCGTCGTTCATGAAGCGCCACGCCTGGATGCCGCGCTCGTCCTGGTTGAGGGCGATGATGGCGCGGTTGGTCAGGATCTTGCGGGTGGTGGCAGACATCTTGCGGATATCGTTCCCGGCGATCAGCGGGGAATTCATCATGGCCCAGATCGAGAAGTGCGCCTTGTCCTCGTCCTCGGTCATGCCCTTGCCGACTTCCATCATGTCCATGTCGTTCCAGCGCCCCGGCCCGGAGTGCTTGCGCAGGCCGGCCTGCTTGTCGAGGATCGGCAGCACGCCCCACGACGACCAGGTGCCGCGGTTGAAGTCGCAGTCCCAGCACGGGTAGATGTCGCCCGTGGTGCGCCACGAATGGCCCACGTCCGCCGCCCAGTCCCACGGCTTGGTGTCGCCCCACTCGCAGATGGCGAACAGGATTGGCCGGCCAGCGGCGCGCAGCGCGTCGCGCATGGTGGTGTAGGCCCCCTTCGAGTTCAATCCCTCGGTATCGCACCAGTCGTACTTCAGGTAGTCGATGCCCCAGCGCGCATAGGTCAGCGCATCCTGGTACTCATGGCCGCGGCTGCCCGGCTTGCCGGCGCAGGTGTGCGCGCCGGCATCCGAGTAGATGCCCAGCTTGAGCCCGCGGGCATGGACGTAGTCGGCCAGCGCCTTCATGCCGGACGGGAAGCGCTCCGGATCGGGCTGGATGAAGCCGTTCTCGTCGCGCTTGCCGTGCCAGCAGTCGTCGATGTTGACGTACACATAGCCGGCCTCGCGCATGCCGCTCGAGACCATCGCATCGGCCGATTCGCGGATCAGCTGTTCATTGATATCGCAGGCGAAGGTGTTCCAGGTGTTCCAGCCCATCTGCGGGGTCTTCGCCAGTTCGGTGAACTTGGCCGGGGCGGTGGCGGCGGCGGGCTTGACGCTGGCCTGGGCATGCGCTTCGGATGCTGCAAGGGAAACGGCAAGGGGCGCGGCGAACAGGGCGCCGAGCATCAGTCGTGGCAGTCGTACTTTCATCATGGCTCTTCTGGTTAAAGCGATGCGGGCGGCGCCGGAAGCGCCGCTGGCCGCATCAGTTGGTAAGATGGTTCAGAACGAATATCCCGCGCGCAGGCTGTAGCGCGGGCCGGAGACGAAGTGGGCGCGGCGCTTGTCGCCGATCCGCTGGTGCATGGTCTGGCCATAGCGCGCATCGCTCAGGTTCTGCGCCTGGAAGTCGATCTTGAAGTTCTCGCTGAACTTGTACGACACGCCGCCATCGAGCTGGCCGTAATCGTCCGCCCACAGCGGCAGGCCCCAGGCCACGTTGCGCTCGCCAAAGTCCGGGCTGGCCGGGTTGGTGTCGGTGCCGTCCGAGCCGCGCGTGCCGTTGGTGTTGGTGCTGAGGAAGTAGCGCGAGCGCCAGTTGTAGGCCAGGCGCGCCGACCATGGGCCGCGGTCGAACAGGATCGCCACGTTGTAGGCGTTCTTCGACATCTGCGGCAGCGGCAGGTCGCCGAAGGTACGCCCGTCGATGTCGCAGCCGTTCATGTTCAGGTTGATGTTGGCGGCGCCGCCTTCGCTGCCCGAGCAGAACTCGCTGCGCACCGGGTTGTACAGCTTTCGGTGGCTGTCGACGTAGGTGTAGTTGGCCTGCAGGCCGAGCCCTTTCAGCCAGTCTGGCAGGCCGTCAAAGTACTGCTGGTAGGCGATCTCGGCGCCGCGCACCGTGCCGCGCGCGCCGTTGACCGGCGACGTCACCAGGAACTGCTGAAGATTGCCCTGCACGTCCGGCAGGGCGATCGACACCGTCTGGTCGATGATCACATCCTTCAGGCGCTTGCCGAACAGCGCCAGCGTCAGCGAGCCGGAGTTGGCGAAATACCATTCGGCCGTGAGGTCGAGCTGGCGCGAGGTGATCGCCTTGAGCGATGGATTGCCTTCCGCGGTGCCGGTGCGGCGCACCGCGGTCACGGTGGTGACGCCGGTGGCTTCGTTGAGCACGGAGTCGACGTCCTGCGACATGAAGGTGTAGGCCTGCAGGTCGGCGAAGTCCGGGCGCGACATCGAGGTGCCGAACGCCGCGCGGAACTGCAGCTTGTCGGTGGCCTTCAGGCGCAGGTTCAAGGTGGGCAGCACGTTGTTGTAATCGTTCTTCACGTCGCGCCGCTCTTCGAACGCGGGGATGACCGGCACCGGCAGGCCGGTGACCTGGGCGCCCTCGGGCAGAGCCGCGCCGGGCCGGAACGAGGTGTAGCCGCGCGACCGGGAACGGGTCTGCACGTAGCGCACGCCGATGTTGCCGTCGACAGGGTAGGCCAGGTTGTCGAAGCCGAAGCGCAGCTGGGTATAGAAGGCACGGGTCTTCTCGCGCTGGTCGTTGGTGCCGGCCGGGTTGTCGCCGCCGAAGCGCGCGGGCGTCCACGCCTCGCAGCTGCCGCCGCCGAGGACCACCCTCTGCTCCTGGCACAGCAGCATGTGGTAGGAGTGCAGCAGCTGGTACGAGTCGGGATAGCCGGCCGCCACGCTGGGCGCCGGGAATACCACCGCCGGCACGCTGATGTCGCCGCCGAAGAAGTTCGGGAAGCTGTTCGTCACGGTCGGCGCGTTGAAGCGCGGGTCGCTGAGGTAGGCCAGCTTGCCGATGTCCCAGTCCACCATCCACGGCTGCGTCACGCCCTTCCAGTTGTAGCTGGGATCGGAGTTGACCGTCAGCGCATCGCGCTCGGTCAGGCGCACGCCGAAGCGCAGGTCGCGCAGCACCGGATGGTCGAAGGTGTAGCGGGCATCGCCCTTCCACGCCTTCATCTCGCCGGTATTCCTGTGCATGTGCTCCATCGTGCTGCCCCAGTAGTAGTTCGCGGGGTCGGCCAGGAAGGTGCGCTGCGCGTCGGTAAACTCGATGCTCGGCAGCTTGCCTCGGTAGTCGAGGCGCTGGCTCGGCATCAGCATGCCCAGGCCCACCGCCGACGAAAAGGCGTCCGCCTTCGAGGTGGTGCGCTGCAGGTCGCTGGACAGGGTCCAGTCATCCGACACTTTCCACTGCAGGTTCCAGCCGATGTCGGTGGTTTTTGAATTGCCCTTGTTGAAGCCGCCCGCGTTGCTGAACGGGATGCCGCCGTTGGTCGCATCGCTGATGGTACCGGTCAGCAGCGCGCCCTGCTCGTCGTAGGTGGCGTCGGACACCCGCAGGTCGTACGGGGCGGCCGACGAGAAGATCGACTGCTCCAGCGCATTGTCCTTGTAGCGCGACTGGAACAGGGTCAGATGGCTGCGCACGTCCTTCATGCGCCATTGCAGGGCGGCGTATGCGCCCTGGCGCTTGCGGTCGTACTCGTAGGTGCGCCACTGCGCGCCCTTGGGGATCCACACGGTGCGCCCCGGCTCGATGTCCGTGCGCGGGTAGAACGGTTCGAACTGGAAGGTATCGGTGCGGGTCGAGCTGTCCGACGAGGCGATATCGAACAGCACGCCCCACTCGCCCAGGCTGCTCTTCCAGCGGTTCGAGTACAGCAGGGAGCCCGACAGGTCCGGCTTGCCTTTCCTCAGCGTCGAGTGGGTCACCTCCAGCGAACCGCCGACGCGCTGGCCCTTGAAGTCGAACGGCAGCGCGGTGCGCAGGTTGACCAGGCCGGAAATGCCGCCTTCGGTCTGTTCGGCCGACGGGTTCTTGTAGACGTCCACGCCGGACATCAGTTCGGGCGGAATGTCGCCCCAGCTGAGCGAGCGCCCGCCGTTGGCCGCGAAGGCCTCGCGCCCGTTCAGTTCCGAGCGCACGTAGTTCAGGCCGCGGATGTTGACGCCGGCGCCTTCGACCGAGAAGCGTTCGTTGTCGCCGGCCTGGCGGTTGATGCTCACGCCCACCACGCGCTGCAGCACCTCGGTGACCGAGCGGTCCGGCAGCTTGCCGATGTCGTCGGCGACGACCGAATCGACGATCTCGTCGGCATCCTGCTTGATCTTCTGCGCCGAATTGAGTGCGGCGCGCTGGCCGGTAACCACCACCACCGAACTGGCGTCGGCTTCCTGCGCATGCGCGGCGCCGGCCATCCATGCGAGCTGGGCTACCGCCATCGCAATGACGGTCCTGCTGGTTCGTTTCATGTTGTCCCCTCCTGATGGGCCAGGCCGCGCGATGGCGAGCCTGGTCTGTTTTTTTACGGCGCGCCCATGCATGCCGTTCCTATTTTCGCCATCAACCTGAACGGAAGATATACGAAAGATTTCAAGTGGAACGATGAATCATGGCCTCTGCAGCGTCAAGGCCGCCGTGCAGATAGGGAGTTATTTCGCGGTGCTTACTAAACAAGCGTGCCCGGAAAGCAACGCTGGCCCGAGGCAGGCGGAAAAATGCTGGAACGATTGAGCGCCAGGCATGCGGCGGAGGCGCCGCCATTCAGGTAGATGAACCTTGAATGAACCCTGGATGACGCTCACGGAGCGCCGGACGGGCGCGGTGCGGCAGCCGGCGCCGGCGGTTTGCGCGTGATCGCGACCAGGCGGCGCATGGCCGTCTCGGGCGCGATGCGCTCGTCGTTCCAGAATTCGCTCAGCACATCCCGGAAGGCCTGCTCGAGCTCCGGCGCCAGCACCATGGCCAGCGCCGGCACCAGCGTGCCGTCGCGCGTCGCGCCCTGGAACGCGGCGGCGGCCTGGCGCGCGCACGGACCGTAGCCATCCAGCGCCACGCCCGTGCGGGCCGGGATCGAGCCCTTGTGCAGGTTGAAGCCTTGCTGCACGCCCACCGACATGACCAGCGCCGCGAGATCGTGCTGGCCGCGCTGCTGGCCGGCGGGGCCCTTGAACATGGCGAACGAATCGACCACATAGGAAAAGCTGCCGGCCGTCCCGGGCGACGGCACGCAGGCGAAGCTGTCGCCCCGCTTGCGGGCCGCCGGGTACAGGTGCGGATTGGCCCAGTCGCCCATCAGCAGCATGCCCGCGGCGCCGCTGGCCATCGCCACGGCCGCGCCCTGCTGCCGGGGCGCCCCCTGCGCGGCGCCGGTATAGGCCCGGATGCGCCGGAACGTCTGCAGCACCCGCGCCATCGTGGCCCCGGTGAGCTGGGCGGGATCGTGCGCGACCAGGGCCTGGCGGTAGAACGCCGGCCCGCCCACGCCCAGCGCCACGCTTTCGAACAGCAGCTGTTCTTCCCACGCATGGCCGCCATAGGCCAGTGCCGTATGGCCGGCGCGCTTCATGGCCTCGGCCGTGGCGAAGAACTCGTCCCAGCTGGCCGGCGCGCGCGCGCCCGACTGCTTCAGGATGCGCTGGTTGATCCACAGCCAGTTGATGCGGTGGATATTGAGCGGCACGCCGACATAGCGGCCCTGGTGCTTCATGGCGTCGGCCACCACCGGGGGCAGCGTTGCATCCCAGCGTTCGGCGCGCGCCAGCTCGTCGAGCGGCAGCAGCAGGCCACGGCGGGCCATGGCGGCGATGACCGGGCCCTTCATCTGCGCCACGGCGGGTGGATTGCGCAGCCGTATGCGGGAGTCGAGCAGGGTCGCGGCCATCCCCTCGGCGCCATTGGCAACGGCGAAATCGATCCACTCATGCCCGCGCGCGCGCAGCGCGGCCTGCAGCACCTGGGCGGCCCGCTGGTCGGGCCCGGTCTCGAGATGATTGAGCACTTCCAGGGTCGCCGCGCCGCTGCCGGCGGCACTGCCGGACAGGGCCAGCGCCAGGGCCAGCAGCATCGGTGCGCGTATGGTCATGGCCTGCATGCCGTCATCATGGTCGCTGGCGCCCCGCGGCGATCATGCGCTCCACCACCGTGCGTGGAGCGATCCGCTCGTCGCGCCAGAAGTCGGTGACGATGTCCTGCAGCGCGTCGACTACGGCCGGCCTCACCCCGACGCCCATGCTCGGCACCAGCGTGCCGTCGCGGGCCGCGAGCCGGTACGCCGCGCCGGAAGCCCGGGCACAGCGCCCGAACGGCGCCAGGTCGGCGTCCAGGCGCGGCGGCAGCCCGCCCTTCGCCAGGTTCAGCTGCCGCTGGACCGGTGGCGACATCAGCGCCGCCGCGAAATCGCGCTGCGCGCCGGCCCTGGCCGGCGCAACCTTGAACATCACGACCGAATCCAGCGCGAAGATATAGCCCGGCGTGTCGCCCGCCGCGCTCACCGGCGCCGCGGCGCAGGCGTAGTCCAGCCGCCCCGCTGCCTGTGCCTCGGCGAACAGCGGACCGGCCCATTCGCCCATCAGCTGCATGCCGGCCAGGCCGCGTATCAGCTCCTGCGAGGCAGTGGTCCAGTCGCGTTCCGGCCGGCGCGTGTCGGTGTACTGCTTCAGGCGCCGGAAGGTCAGCAGGGCGCGCTCCATGTCGGGACTGGCCAGCGCGGCCGGATCGAGCTCCAGCAGTGCCTGCCGATAGAAACCCGGGCCGGCGCTTCCGACCACCACGGTTTCCAGCAGGTGCAGGTTCTGCCACCGCTGGCCGCCATGCGCCAGCGGCACGAAGCCGGCGCGCCGGATCGCTTCGGCAACGGCGAAGAACTCATCCCACGTGCCGGGTGCCCGGACCCCGGCACGCGCCAGCACCGAGGCGTTCATCCACAGCCAGTTATTGCGATGCAGGTGGATGGGCACGGCGACATAGCTGCCGCGGTACTTGAGCGTGGCGGCGACCGCCGGCGGCAGCAGCCTGTCCCACCGCTCGGTCCTGGCCAGCCGATCGATCCCGCCGAGCGCGCCCCGGCGGCCCCACTGGCCGATCGCATCCACCGGCATCATCTGCGCCGCCGCCGGAGCATCGCCGGCCGACACCCGCTTGCGCAGCAGCGAGACGGCGGGTTGATCGTCGGTCGCGCCGAAGTCGCGCCAGTCGTGGCCCTGCGCCGCCATGCCGCCGCGCAGCAGCGTCATGGCGCCGGCATACTCGGCGCCGCTCCAGTAATGCAGCACTTCGAGCTCGCCGGCCGCCGCCGTACGGATGCCACCGCACGCCAGCATCGCCAGCAAAATCGCCGCACGGGTGCTGGAACGGGGTGAATGCCGTAATGGATTCCGGGGTGGCGTCAAACGCGGCTCCTTCGCATCGAGAGAGCCGGACATTATCACGCAACCGGTCTGCCGGGAAAGCCGGGGCGGGCATCGGCCGGCGTTGAAGCGGCTGCCATAACCCGTTAATATCGCGCAATGCAACTACTACTCGCGGAAGACGACCAGATTCTCGCAGCCGGCCTGAGCGCCCAGCTGGCACAGGCGGGATTCGTCGTGCAGCACGCGCCCAACGGCCCCGTCGCCGAATTCCTGCTGATCAATCAACCCTACGACATCGCCATCATCGACCTGGGCCTGCCGATGGTCGACGGCCTGAGCGTGCTGAAGAAGGTGCGCGCGGTGCGCCCGGAATTGCCGGTGGTGATCCTGACGGCGCTCGACAAGCTCGACACGCGGCTGGCCAGCCTGAATGGCGGCGCGGACGATTTCATCACCAAGCCGTTCATCTTTTCCGAACTGGAGGCGCGCCTGCGCGCGGTGCTGCGCCGCTCGCGCCACGCCCGCAGCGGCGCCGGCACCTTCGCCGAACTGAGCGCGGGCGCGCTGCGCTTCGACCGCGAGACGCGCCGCGCCATGATCAATGCCGAGCTGGTCGAACTGAGCCCGCGCGAAGCGGTCCTGCTCGACCTGCTGCTGGCCAATACCGGCAAGGTGGTCCGCAAGGACCAGATTGCCGCCTTGTGGAACGACGACGGCAGCGGCAATTCGGCGGAAGTGCATATCTACCGGCTGCGCCGCAAGCTCGACAGTTCCGGCGTCGTGATCAGGACCGTACGCGGCCTGGGCTATCTGCTGGAAACCGACCCCGCGGGCGCGCGCGGCTGATGCCGGGGCCAAAGCGCCGGAGGCTGGCGGCCGACTGGTCGCTGCGCGGACAGCTGGTGGCCTGGGTGCTGCTGCCGCAGCTGGTGTTGTGGGTTGCCGGCGGCGTCGCGACCTACCGCCTGGCGGTCAACTACGTCAACGAAGCCGCTGACGCCACGCTGTCGCAGGCCGCGCGCACGCTGGCGCGCCAGGTCAAGCCGATCGGCAACGGCCTGCTGATCGATCTTCCGCGCGCCGCGCAGAACATCCTGGAAGCCGATCCGAACGACCGTTTCCTGTACACCGTCAGCACGCCGCCCGGCAGGTTCATCCTGGGTAACAACGCGATTCCGCTGCCGCCCGCGCACATGCGGCCGCGCCCGAACGATCCCTACTTCTATGACGGCGAAATGGTGCCGGACCAGTCGGAAGCCACGCCGGGCCCCGCCCGGGTGCGGGTCGCGGCGCTGTTCCTCAAGAACGGCGAAGTGGATGGACGCCAGCAATGGATGCTGGTGCAGGTGGCGCGCGGCGTGGCGGCGCGCGAATCCATCTGGAAGCGGATCCTGCTCGACACCCTGCTGCCGCTGTCGGCGCTGATCATGCTGATGACGGTGATCGTCTGGGCCGGCACCGGCGCCGGGCTCGCGCCGCTGCTGCGCCTGCGCCGCGAGGTCGAGGACCGCTCGCCGAGCGACCTGACGCCATTGCGCGCCGAAGCGGCCCCGCGCGAGCTGCGTTCGCTGGTGCGCGCGCTGAACAACCTGCTGGCGGCGGTACGCCAGAACGTCGACGCCCAGAAGCGCTTCATTGCCGATGCCGCGCACCAGCTGCGCACGCCGCTGGCTGGCCTGATCAGCCACGCCGAACTGGCGCTGGGCGCCACCAGCGACCCTGCGCTGGTCGCGCGCCTGACCATGCTGCACCAGAGCGCCACCCGCAGCGCCCACCTGATCGCCCGCATGCTGATGCTGGCGCGCGCCGAGCCCGAAGCGGCCATGGCACAGGAGAGCGCGCCGATCGAGCTGGGCGCGCTGGTCGAGCAGGTCGTCGCGGACGCGGTGCCGAAGGCGCTGCGCGCCGGCGCCGATCTCGGTGTCGACACGCAGCGCGATCCTGCCGGATTATGGGTGCAGGCCAACCCGATGCTGCTGACCGAGGCGCTCGTCAACATCCTGGACAACGCCATCGAGTACGCGGGGTCCGGCAGCGAGATCACCGTGACCGTCCGGCGCGATGGCGGCCTTGCCCGCATCAGCGTCAGCGACAACGGACCGGGCATCGCCCGCGCCGATCATGCCCGCGTGTTCGACCGGTTCGTGCGGGCCACGGACCAGGGACTGGGCTGCGGCCTGGGCCTGGCGATCGTGCACGAGATCATTACGCGGCACGGCGGCAGCGTCAGGCTGGAAGACGTCGACCCGCACGGCCTGGACGTGATCGTCACCCTGCCCCTGCGGTGACCTGCCGGCAGCGGGGTCGGGCCTGAAGGTAAAACTGGTGACAGGTGCCAATTTTCCGCCAGTTCAAAAGCAAAAAAACCGCCAGCACGCGCTGGCGGTTTTTTCTGTCACTGAATGACGATTACGTTGGGCAAGCGAAACCGTAGTCTCGCATTAGCTGATTCATTTCTTGCCGCGACGCATGCGCCGGCGCGCGGTCATTCCCACCAGTCCCAAGGCCATCATGGCATACGTGGCTGGTTCGGGAACCGGTGACAACGAAACGACAAAACCGCTGCCGGTACTATCCATGCCGTAGAATGTTCTGCCGTCGGCCGAAACACCGAGCGGCAACGCGAGCGTACGACCGTCAAGGTCTACCCCTTGACTAGTGAGGTAATCGGTCAAATTCAGCATGCCTTGACCTTCGATCCAGATGGTACCCTGGCCAAAGCCGGCGGGGCCGAAGCCCCGGTCGTAGCCAACAATGATCCGGCCATCCGCCGAGATGCCGGTTGCCGCCTGAAAGTCTCCCAATGCGTCCAGATCGCCCAGCCACTCTGTCTGCTGAGTGAGAGTGTTGTATCGCCAGCTCTGACCGTAATAACCATTCCCGACTATCCAGTTGCCGTCAGCCGATACCGCCCCCGCCTCCTGCAGCGCATTGCCCTGGTCATCGACCATGTTATGCAAGGTGCCGTTATCCCAGTAGGCGCCGGTCCACTGCCCGTTGGATTGCTCGACCCATCCAGCGATGATGCTGCCGTCATGCGACACGGCGTTCGCACGTGACGATCCCCCGATCGAGCCGAGGTCGGTCATGACGCCGGCGGGAGTGGACGCGATTGCATGAGCAGTGGCACCGCCAACCCACCCGAGGCCAACCACAGTCTTGCCATCGCCGGAGATGTTCCACCCAGAGCTCGCCGACGTATCCAGGGTGCCGCCAATGCCGCCCAGTGTCGTCCACTGGCCAGTGCCGACCGAGTAGTAAGCCGCGTAGTTCAGGCCGTCGCTCCCGAAGGCCGAGCCCGATATGCGCGATCCGTCAGCCGACACGCTGGCCACCCCACCCTGCCACGCCCCACCGATGGACGTAACGCCGGTGGCAGCGGTCCACATGTAATAGGAGTCATTTGCGACATACGCACCAATCACGCTGCCGTCAGCAGAAGAACCCGAAACAGTAATGCCATAACCAAGATCCCAGAATTTCCCTGCTGCGTGAGCGGCAGGAACGGTCACGCTACAAACAAAAGCAGCTGCTGCCAAAGCAAAACGCGCTGAAGTCTTCATGTGTCGAGCCTTTAAGTTGATCAAGCGATGGTGGGTGGTTGTCTCCAGGTAGGAATTATTCTTATGCTAACGACTTTAGCCATCGTAAAATCCAGTGTCAACAGACATTGAAACTGTTACATATTCATCGCTGCCAGTGATTCGAAACCGATAAGGCCGCACGCCGTGTTCCGGCTATTTCGCACGCACTGTGCCGGCCCGCCTCCGGCGTAAGTGTCGTCCCTGCGCCGTCTTGAGGCCGTTGGCAAGAAGCGAGACGATGCTTGCCGCACTGTTGGGAAGCGGAGCTCAGCCCGGCCATGAAGATATGTCGCGGCAGAGCGGTGAACTATCGCGCTGTCTTTTCTTGCACGCTTGAGTGCGGACGCGGCCACGGCCGGCGTCAATGACATGCCAAGCCCTGGCCGGACAGGCCCCCTGCTGGATATGCAGTCTAATACGATCTAAAACAAACCCGTACGGTCTAATACGATCTCGAATCAGCGAAATGCTGGGTGAATGAGAACGAAATCGCCTCCACCACGGGAACTCTGGACTGTTTTAGACCGCCCGGCACTGTATTTCTGGACCGTTTTATACAGTTCCGTTCTCGCGTTGGACTGTTTTCGCGGCAAATCGCTGGAGCGGTCCCTGCAGTTATCGGCACGAACCCAGGCTTCCTCGCCGGGAAAGCGCAGCCAGACGAAGCGCCATGCATTCCGTCCGGTCGTGTGCCGATTGGCGAACAGGGAAGGCGTCAATGCCGCGCCATCGTCCGCAATAATGCGGTCGCCGCACACCTTGGCAAAATCGACGGAACTGTCGCGACTGGTCCTGATTTGGAGTTCTAATCCGCCAAGGGGCGATGGAAATGCCTGTTGCGCCAGCTTCCGCTTGAACTCCAGCGGGTAGTTCGTGCTGCGCCGGCGCCTGCCGTGTTGAACTCCACTCTCCAAGATAGTCCCCACCAAATTCTAGTGGGGACTATCTTGGCGACTGAAGCTATTAAGTGTCCAGACGGTGCAGGCTTTACGCTTACCACCGGGCAGTGCCCGGCGGAGCACTAAAACCACAGGCTTGGAGCCAAGTCCGCGGCATCAGCAAAGCGTGCGTTCAAATGCGAAAAACCCCCGCCAGCTCACTGGACGGGGGTTTCTCTATATAACAGCCTGACGATAACCTACTTTCACACTGGTTGCAGCACTATCATCGGCGCAAAGTCGTTTCACGGTCCTGTTCGGGATGGGAAGGGGTGGGACCGACTTGCTATGGTCATCAGGCATGACTTGTACGATCGATTGCTCTCGATGGAGCAGCAATCGATCTCAATCCGGAAGAAGTAAAGCGAGGGTAACTCTCATCAAAGAGTAAATGCA